>JAGSPR010000044.1 GCA_018262455.1 Deltaproteobacteria bacterium
GCGATGAGGACAGGTTGCGAGTCGCGCAGGTGATGACCACGCTGGCTCAGTGCTTCGGCAGACGCGACGCCTGCGGCGAGGCCCACGCGCTCGCCGCCGAGGCCCATGCGCTCGCTCCGCAACTCGATGCCGCGGCCGAGATCGCGGCATACTGCCGTCCCTGATCGCGCGCGCCGAGCGGTCAGATCACGTGCCGTGCCGCACCGGTTCGATCACACGCCGAGCGCGGCAGAGACCCGCTTGATCGCCGCGAGCTCGTGCGCTGACAGCCGGCCGTCGGCGGAGGACGCGTCGACCAGGGTCTCGAGCAGCTGGCGCCGATCTTCGATCGGCAAGCCGCGCACGATCGCGTCGGCCTCGTCGAGGCCTTCGAGATCGATGACGCTGCGACGCTCATCCTCGGTGAGCCCGAACGTCTGCATCACCGTGGCGAGGAACTCGCGTTCTTCGTCGGTGATGATGCCGTCGGCGATCAGGACCTTCGAGACCACCAGGCACTTGGCCACCTTCGTGTTCACGCCGACAGTCTAGCGCCTTTGCGACACGGTTCGTGCTACCGCTCCCAGGTGGCGCGGTCCTATGTCGGGTACGTCCTGAAGCGGGGCGGACGCTGGCGTGCCGATCTGCCCGGAGCGATGGCGCTCCTGTTCGCGATCATGTTCGTCGCCGGGCTCAAGCCGGACCTCCGGCACGAGCTCGGCGTGTTCGTCTACGGCAGCCTGGGCGCCGCGCTGGTGTTCGGCTATCTGTGGTGGCTCGGGCATCGCTCGCTGCGCTGGAACCTCACCGCCGATGCGACAGGCGTGCGACTGGTGGACCGTGCTGGCAAGACGGTCGATCTCGGGATCCCGAAAGCGATCGGCCACGGTCGGTACGCGATGCTCCTGACCGGCGGCCCGGCTCGCCGGCTCACGCCGCACATCTGGGTCTCGATCGAGACCCGCGATGGCCGCACGTTCGTGTTCCAGCGTGCGATGGGCGCCCTCGAGCACGTCCCGAAGCACTGGCCAGAGGCGACGTCGCCACGAACGTCCGACGTGTACTCGAGCCTCGGCTTCGATCCGGTCGCGTTCCACGACGCGATCGCCGTCACGGCTTGAGCTCGATCAGGGCGGCGGCTCGAACCGGTAGAACCCTGCAAGCTGCGCGTGGAGCTCGGGCTCGCTGCGGGCCAGCTCTTCGGGCTGAAGGAAGTACGCCTCGGTGGCCACCGCGAAGAACTCGGCTTCGTTCGTCGCGCCGTAGTCGTCGAGGAAGTGGCGCTTGCCCGCCTCCACGCGCTGGCGCAGCTCGCGCACCGCCTGAGAGCAGACCTCGGCCCATGCCCTCCGGGCCGCGCGGTCCGCGAGCGGGGGGGTGCCGTCGACCGTGCCGTCGAGCATGTCGATCTTGTGCGCGAATTCGTGGAACACAACGTTGCGCACAGCGCCGCTGCGTCCGCCGGCCAGCACGTCGTCCCACGCGAGGATCACCGGCCCGCCGAGGTGCGCCTCGCCGTGGATCGGCGTGCCCGCCTCGTCGACGGCAACGCCCCCAGGGTCGAACAAGCCACGGCGCCGGGCAGGCGAGACGACCGTCGCCGGGTAGACGAGGATCGACTCCACATCCTCGTACAGCGCGTGCTCCCGGCCGAGCAGCAACATGCACGCCTGTGCCGCGATCGTCACCTCGATCTCGTCGGTCAGCTCGAGGCCGCCGCAGCCTTCCCAGTGCTTCTCGGACATGAACACCTGGGTCAGCTCGCGGAGCCGTTGCTGGACGTCCTCCCCGAGGCGCCCCCACATCGCGACGTGCTGCGCGAGGAAGCCGTTCCAATGCCGAGGGAACGGCCGCTCCAGCAGCTTGCTGCGACGGCGTTCCGTCAACCACTCGAACACCCAGCCAGACTACACTGCACCCACGTACCCGGCCCCTCTGCCCAGGATGTCCTGATGACTCAGAAGCACCTGCTGCTCGCGCTCCTCGTCGCGATCGCCTGCTCGCACCCTGCGCCGGAGGGCACCGTGACCGGCGCGGCCGCACCCGCCACCTCGTTCACCACCACCAAGGGCGCGACCGTCGCGCTCGCGGACACGTGGGGCGCGCACAGCCAGACGATCGTCGTGTTCTATCGCGGCTTCTTCTGACACAGCTGCACCCGCTGGCTCGGCGAGCTGGCAAGTCACGCGACCGAGCTCGAGACCCGGCGGATCGCGATCGTCGCGGTCTCGGCCGATCAGCTCGACGATCTGATCGGGCTCGGCAAGACCCTCCCCGGCGTCACCCTCGTCAGCGATCCACGGCTCGAGGCGTCCGCTGCCTGGGGCCTCCGGGTCCCCGGGGCCGAACAGCCGTCCCCCGCCACCTTCGTCGTCGACGCCGGCGGCATCATCCGCTGGCGCAAGCTCGGCGACGAGCGCGGCGACTGGCCGACCTACGCGGAGCTCGCCGCGGGCCTCGCCCGCTAGCCCTGGGGTCAGGCACCGGCGACCGGCGGACCGCGTTCAATCGAGGTAGCGTGCGCGCAGGCGGTAGAAGTCGGCGAGCACCGCGTAGAGCGCGGGGTGCTCCCACGCCAGCGCGAACGGCCGGCAGAACAGCGTCTCGGTGGCGACCGCGAAGAACTCGGCCTCGTTGGTCGCGCCATACGCATCGATCACCGTCGGCTCTCCGGCATCGACGCGCATCCGGAGCTCGTTGTAGCCGGCGGTCAGGACCTCGCCCCAGCGCTCGCGTTCGCCGGCGTTCGCCAGCGGCGGCGTCCCATCGACCGCGCCATTCGCCATGTCGATCTTGTGAGCGAGCTCGTGAAACACGACGTTGCCCGACACCTCCTCGCGTCCACCCGCGAGCACGCTGTCCCACGCCAGGACGACCGGTCCGCCGAGCATCGCCTCGCCGAGGATCGTGTGCCCGTGCCCGACCGGCGATCGAGGCTGCTCGAACGTGCCGAGGCGCCGCGGCGGAGAGATCATCGTCGACGGGTATACGAGGATCGAGGCCACATCCTTGTACAGCCGGGTGTCCTCGTGCCCCAGGAGCAGCACACATGCCTGCGCCGCGATCGTCACCTGGATCTCCTCGGTCAGCTCGAGCCCGCCGCAACCTTCCCAGTGCTTCTCGGCCACGAAGACCTGCACGAGCTCGCGGAGCATGGCCCGCGATCCGGGATCGAGCCGGCGCGCGATCGCCACGTTGTCATCGATGATCGCGTCCCACTCCGGAGGGAACGGGGCCGAGAGGATCCGACGGCGACGGCGCTTGGCGAGCCAGCGGAGCATGCAGCCAAGCTAAGTCCCGGGGGCCACCCGAGCGACTCGCCCGATCGGCCAGGTCGACGGCTCAGGCGCGGGCGGGCTGGCCCTTGCGAGGGCGGGCCGCCTCGGCGAGCAGCTCGGCGGCGTGCGCCTTGGCCTTCGACGTGGCGTGCCCCCCGAGCATCCGCGCAAGCTCGTCCTTGCGGGCCGGGACCGACAGCCGGCGGACCTGGGTCTCCGTCCGGCCATCGATCTCGGTCTTCTCGACGTGGAAGTGGTGATCCGCGAACGCTGCGATCTGTGGGAGATGGGTCACGCACAGCACCTGCCGGCCGGACTCGAGCGAGGCAACCGCGCGGATCTGCGATCCCACGACCTGGGCGGTGGCCCCGCCGATCCCGGTATCGACCTCATCGAACACGTAGGTCGCGACCTCGTCGGCGCGCCGCAATGACAGCTTGAGCGCAAGCATGATGCGCGACAGCTCTCCGCCCGAGGCGACCTTCGTGAGCGGACGAGTTTCCTCGCCCTTGTTGGACGCGAGCATCAGCTCGATCCGATCGGAGCCCGCCGGGCCGAGCGCGCGGCCCTCGATCACGACCGAGAGCCGCGCCGAGCCCATCCCGAGCTCGGCCAGCGCCGCCGCGACCTCCTTCTCGAGCCGACGCGCGGCCTTCTTGCGACTCTGGGTGAGCGCGGTCGCCGCCGCGATGGCCGACGCCTCCGCCTTCGCCCGCGCCGCGTTGATCTCGGCGATCCGGACGTCACGGCCGGCGAGCAGGTCGAGCTCGGTCCGCAGCTCGATCGCCTTCGCCATGACCTCGTCGAGGCTGCCGTTGTGCTTGCGCGTCAGCCTGCGGATCAGCGCGAGCCGCTCGTCGAGCAGCGCGAGCCGTTCGGGATCCCCCTCCAGGCGATCGGCGTAGCCGCGCAGCTGATCTGCGGCATCGTCGATCAGGGTCTCGATCTCGACGAGCTGGCGCGCGAGCGTCTCGAGCTGGGGATCGATCCGCACCGCACGCTCGACCTCGCGTGCCGCGCCGGCGACCCGATCGCGTGCGCTGTCAGAGCGGTCGTCACCGCCGTACAGCAGCTCCTCGGCCGCCCGGGCGGCACTCTGCAGCAGATCGACCGACGCGAGCCGCGCCCGCTCGACGTCGATCGCGACGTCCTCTCCCGCGGTGAGCGCGGCGCCGTCGAGCTCCTCGAGCTGGTAGCGCAGGTAGTCGATGCGGGCCTCGCGCGCGCGCTCGTCGCCACCAAGTGCCGCGAGCTCGCCGTCGCACCGGCGCAGCTCGGCCCACGTCTCGATCATCGTCGTCACGAGCTCGCCCGACTCGCCAAATGAATCGATGAGCTCGAGGTGTCGGCCTGGATCGACGAGCCCCTGATGCTGGTGTTGACCCGACAGGTCGATCAGCAGCGCGCCGAGCTCGGCGAGCCGCGCCGCGGTGGTGAGCGCACCGTTGACATACGTCCTGCTCCGCCCGCCCCGCTGGATCACGCGGCGGATGAACACCTCGTCCCGCTCGCTCGCGCTCGACGCTGGTAGGCCGGCACCCTCGATCACGGCGGCGACGCGCGCCCGCAAATCGTCGGGGACCTCGACGATCGCTTCGACGACCGCCTCCTCGGCACCCGCCCGCGGGATGTCGGCCGACGCCCGACCGCCACGCAGCAGGTTGACGGCCTCGACGATGAGTGACTTGCCCGCGCCGGTCTCGCCGGTGAGCACGTTCATCCCGGCGCCGAGCTCGATCTCGACGTCAGACAGGATCGCGAAGTTGGTGACTCGTAGGTGCCGCAGCATCGCCAGTTCTCCTTGGATTGAGCGCATCGATCCCGCTGCGCGTGAAACCGCAGCTGGCTCGCGGAACGCCAGTCGAATTCAGTGACTCGTCGGGGATCGCCGCATCAGCCGTCTTCCTTGCGATCCGACCGCGCTCCCCAGTGCAGCTTGTCGCGCATGACGTCAAAGAAGCCCATCGGCGAGGCGAACAGGATCAGTGGCGACGGGGCCGCGGTCATCTCGACGACGTCGCCAGGCAAGAACGAGTGAGCCCACTGCGCGTCGACCGTGAGGATCACGCCACGCACATCGGCGCCGAGCTGCAGCCGGATCGTCGCGTTCTCCTGGATCACGAGCGGCCGGTTGGTCAGCGCGTGCGCGCAGATCGGCGTCATGGTCATCGCATCGTGGCCGGGCACGACAATCGGGCCGCCCGCGGCCATGCTGTATGCGGTCGATCCGGTCGGGGTCGCGACGATCAGCCCGTCTGCGCGATACGAGGCAACGAACTGCGCGTCGACGAACGCGTCGATCCCGACGAGCCGTGCCATCGCCCCTTGGTGCAGCACGGCATCATTGAGGGCGTAGCGGATCACGGGCTCGCTGCCCGCGCGCGTGAACTTCACCGCGAGCCGCATCCGGCGCTCGAGCGGCAACTTGCCAGCGATCGCTGCCTCGAGCGCGGTCCGGGCGTCGGCGGCGGGATAGCCGGTGAGAAATCCGAGCTGGCCGAAATTGACGCCGAGCACCGGGCGCTTGTGGTCGGCGACGATCCTGGCCGCGCGGAGCATGGTCCCATCGCCCCCGAGCACCACCGCGAGATCGATCGAGGCGCCCAGCTGGTCCTCCGGCAAGATCTCGGCGCCGGCTGGAGCGACCTGATCTTCGGTGGTTACGAGGGATGTGTGGCCGGATTCGTGGAGCCAGGCAACCAGCTCCTCCAGGAGCATGCCGGCCTCGGACTTGTCCGGCTTGAGAATGAAACCTACTCTCGACACCCCTCTTTGGTATCACAGGCCGCTGACACTGAACTAAGGAACAGTGCACTTGCCCACCGGCCCATAGGTCTATATGGTGTCGCCGCGCGCCCCGTCTTGACAGGCGTTTCGCGGTTTTGTACACGACTCCTCCTTCGAGAAATGCCCATGAACGGAACGACGCAAAGAAGCTCGTGGCTCACCAAAGAGGCCGGCGAGGCACAACGAGAGTGGTACGTGATCGACGCGACCGGGCATACGCTCGGCCGTCTCGCGTCCCGCATCGCGATGGTGCTTCGCGGCAAGCACAAGGCCACGTACACCCCCAACGTTGATATGGGCGATTTCGTGATCGTCCTCAATGCGGGCGGGGTCCGGTTGACCGGTACCAAGCCCGACAAGAAGCTGTATCAGCACCACACCCTGTTTCCGGGCGGTATCCGGACCCGGCTCGCCAAGGACGTCCTTGCCACCGACCCCGAGCGCGCGATCCGCGAAGCGGTGTGGGGCATGATGCCGAAGGGACCGCTCGGCCGCCGAGTGATCAAGAAGCTGAAGATCTACAAGACGGCAGCGCACGATCATGCGGCGCAGCAGCCGCGGGTCCTCGAGCTGCCGATCCAACACGCGACTCCGAAGAACTAGGATGACGACGATGCAGAAGACCTACGCCACCGGCCGCCGCAAGACCGCCATCGCTCGCGTCTGGCTCACCGCCGGCGACGGCAAGATCGTCATCAACGATCGCAACGACGAGGACTACTTCTCGCGCCCCACTGCCCGGATGGTGATCCGACAGGGGCTCGAAGAGGTCGCGCTGCTCGACCAGTACAACGTCGTCGCCACCGTCAAAGGCGGCGGAATCTCGTCACAGGCCGGCGCGATCCGTCACGGGATCACCCGCGCCCTGATGAAGATCGACAGCGAGCTCCGCCCGAAGCTGAAGGCAGCCGGCTACGTCACGCGCGACCCTCGCAAGAAGGAGCGCAAGAAGTACGGCCAGAAGGCCGCCCGCGCTCGGTTCCAGTTCAGCAAGCGCTGATCCTGGGCCAATCGGGTCGGACCCTCGGGTCCGACGAGCGCCGCGCTCTCTACGAGCCGCGGCGTTTGTCGTTTTCGGATACGCTGTCGCGGTGCGGCCCCGCGCGACGATCCTCGTCAAGCTGCTCGCCGCGCTCGTGCTGCCGACGGTGGCGCTGTTCACCGTGTTCGCGTTCGTCGCCTACGAGGTGAGCCGGCGCGACCTCGATGAAGAGCTAGGCCGGCGGCTCGAGGCGATCGCGGCCTCCGCGTCCACGCAGATCCGCGGCAAGTACCTGGACCTGGTCCAGGATGGTGAGAACAAGTGGCAGTACCGGGACCCTGCGAGCGGCCCGGTCATCGGGAAGCTCGAGACGTTCGCGAACGCGACCGGAGCGCAGTTATCGCTGTTCGATCGCAAGTTCGATGCGCGGGGCGACTCCGAGGGCAATGTCGCGATCGGCACGCCGGACTTTCGCGCCAAGCTGGATCGCAACGAGCTCGCGCGCGTGTTCGAACGGGGAGAGACCGCATCCTCGGTGACGTTCGAGGGCAAAGAGGACGGCAAGATCTACAAAGCGGGTTACGCACCGGTGCGCGCTTCTTACGACGATCCGACGATTGTCCTTGCGATCCGCGCCCAGGCGCCGGCCTCGTACTTCGCCCGGCTCGCCGACCTGCGAGATCGGCTGTTCGTGTGGGGCGCCGGGCTCATGGCGGTCAGCATCCTCGCGGCCGTGCTCTCGACCTTGCTGATCACGCGCAACGTGCGACGACTCGCGGCAGCGGCCGAGCGGATCGGCGCCGGCGAGCTCCGGGAGCGGGTCCAGATCTCTTCGAACGACGAGCTCGGGCTGCTCGCCCAGACGATGGATCGGATGCGCCAGCAGCTCGCCGATCGCGATGCTCGCACCCAGCAGATGCTCGCCGGGATCGCGCACGAGGTCCGCAACCCGCTCGCGGGGATGACGCTGTTCGCGAGTATCCTGCGGGACGAGCTCCCCGAGGGTGACGAGCGGCGCTCGCACGTCGACAAGATCCAGCGTGAGCTCGGCTATCTCGAGCGTGTCGTCAACGACTTCCTCGAGTACGCGCGCCGCCCCAAGCCCGAGCTCGCGCTCGCCTCCGTGCACGAGCTGCTCGCCGAGGTCGCCCAGCTCGCCTCCAGCGATGTGGTGGCGATCGAGGTCGAGCCGGTCACCCCTCCGCAGCTCGAGGTGCGCGCCGATCGAGGGCAGCTTCGCCGTGCGATCCTGAACCTCGCCAACAACGCGGTGCAGGCAGCTGGCGCGGCGGGCCACCATGGTCCGGGTGCCGTCAAGCTCGCCGCGCGCCGCAGGGGCGACGAGCTCCACTTCGAGGTGTGGAACCGCGGCAAGGAGATCTCGCCGGAGTCGTCCGGCAAGCTGTTCGAGCCGTTCTTCACGACACGCGAGAAGGGCACCGGCCTGGGCCTCGCGTTCGTGCGCGAGATCGCCGTCGATCACGGCGGCCGCGTCGACATCGCGAGCGCGAACGGCGAGACCACCTTCACGCTCGTCGTGCCGGCGTAGGAGTCCGTAACGCGTAGCGCGGACGTTGGTGGAGAACGCGGACCCGCGGCTGCCTCGCCTGCGGACTCCCCTCGCCGTGCTCAAGACAGTTGCTCGCGGGTGTGGACCGGTGCTCACTCGAGGGGCCGACGTGCCCGCGGTTCGGGGGTGGCGAGGTTCGGGGCTGGCTGCCTGCCTAACGCTTGACGACCCGTGCGGTCGGCAGCGGTGCCGGCTCCAGCGTGCCGGCGAGCCAGCGATCGAGCAAGCCCTGCCACGCGGCGCCCGGCGTCGGGCTGACGACCGTGAACGATGCGTGGCGACCGCGAAACCCGAGCTCGCCGTTCGTTCGGATCTCGAAGGCTGCGAAGTCTTCGCGGCGAATCTCCGCGGTGGGCTCGAGGACCTTGGCCTGCTCGGCGATCGCACGCAGCAGCGGCCTGGTCCAGGTGACTCGCAGATCGATCTTGCGCGGGATCATCAGCACGATCCGGCGATCCGTGACGATGATCATGGCGTCGGGGATGGGCCTGCCGTCGGTGAGACAGGTCACGGGCTCCCTGGCGAGGTCCCGCTCTCCCTGTTCGCGCGGGAGCGACATCTGTCCCTCGTGTACCATGTGACCGGACTCCATGGCGCTCATCCTCATCATCGACGACAACGACACGATCCGCGAAGGTCTCGCACACACCGTCAAGAAGATGGGGCACGCGGTCGTCACCGCCGCGAACGGTCAAGCGGGCATCGAGGCCTTCAAGGCCCAACATGCCGACTTCGTGATCACCGATCTCAAGATGGAGGGTGGCACCGGGGTGGAGGTGCTCCGCGCGATCACCGCGATCGATGGCGATGTCCCGATCATGCTGATCACCGGATTCGGCACGGTGGAGACCGCGGTCGAGGCGATGAAGCTCGGCGCGTTCGACTTCCTGACCAAGCCGATCCAGACCGAGGTCGTCCGGCTCAAGACCGAGCGCGCGCTCGAGCTGTGCGCGGCGAGGCGCGGCCGCAAGAAGGCCGACGCGATGACCGACTACCTGCGCGCCGAGGCCGATGGCAAGTTCCCGGAGCTCGTCGGCACCGGCGACAAGATGGCGATCGTGCGGCGCACCGTCGAGAAGGTGGCAGCGAGCGACACCACCGTGTTCGTCGCGGGCGAGAGCGGCACCGGCAAGGAGCTCGTCGCGCGCGCGATCCACCGGCTCAGCAAGCGCGCGAACGGACCGTTCATCAAGGTCAACTGCGGCGCGCTCACCGAGACGCTCCTCGAGAGCGAGCTGTTCGGCCACGAGAAGGGCGCGTTCACCGGCGCGATCAAGCAGAAGCTCGGGCGATTCGAGCTCGCCGACGGAGGCACGTTGTTCCTCGACGAGATCGGGGATGTCCCGCCCGCGATGCAGGTCAAGCTGCTGCGCGCGCTCCAGGAGCAGGAGTTCGAGCGTGTCGGAGGCGAGGGCACGATCAAGGTCGACGTCCGTGTGGTGTCGGCGACGAACAAGGATCTCGAGGCCGAGGTGGCGTCGGGCCGGTTCCGCTCCGACCTGTTCTTCCGGCTCCACGTCCTGCCGGTGAAGCTGCCGCCGCTGCGCGAGCGCCGCGACGACATCCCGATGCTGTGCAATCACTTCGTCGCCAAGCTCGGTCCAAAGACCAACCCGCGTGTCCGTGGGATCGGCGACGCCGCGCTCGGCCGCATCATGGCCTATCACTGGCCCGGCAATGTGCGGGAGCTCGAGAATGCGATCGAGCAGGCGCTGGTGTTCGCCGAGACCGACGAGATCACGCCGGCGGCGCTCCCCCAGTTTCTGCAGGGTGGCGGTGAGGAGGATCGCCTGGACGTGCCGCGCGAGCTGTCGCTGCCAGAGATCCTCGACGACCTCGAGCGCCAGCTGATCCTCAAGGCCTACGCCAAGGCGAGCCGGGTCAAGACCGAAACCGCGCGGCTCCTGGGCATCAAGACCTCCGCGCTGTATTACAAGCTCGAGAAATACGGGATCGAGTGACCCAGGACTTGCCGACCATGAACCAGTTGACGCTGTACTACACGCCGGGCGCCTGCTCGTTGTCCCCCCACATCGCGCTCCGCGAGGCCGACCTCGAATTCCAGCTCGCACGGGTCGACCTGCGCGCGAAGAAGCTCACCGACGGGGGAGACTGGCTCGCAGTCAACCCGAAGGGGTACGTCCCTGCCCTGCGGCTGCTGGACGGTCACATCCTGACCGAGGGCGCCGTGATGGTGCAGTACATCGCCGACCAGCGGCCCGAGGCGCGGCTGGCGCCGCCGGCGGGCACGTTCGAGCGCTACCTGCTGCAGGAGTGCCTGCACTTCATCGCGACCGAGCTCCACAAGGGCATGAGCCCGTTCTACAACGCGCTCGCGGGTGACGACTTCAAGCGCCAGGCGAAGGAGCGCGTCGCTGGCCGGTTCACGACCCTCGCGCACTCGCTCCGCGATCGTCCATTCCTCATGGGCGACCGGTTCACCGTCGCCGACGGCTATGCGTTCTACGTCGCTCGCGCCTGGCAGCACAGCGTCAAGGAGAGCCTCTCGAGCTGGCCCGAGCTCGTCGAGTACTACCAGCGGATCGCGGCGCGCCCGGCGGTGGCCGCGGCCCTCGAGGTCGAAGGCATCAAGGCCTGACTCACTGCCTGACTCACTTCAGCGCGGTCTTGCAGGCCGCGAGCGCCGACTGGATCTGCTCGGAGCGGGCCTCCTGATCCGGGGTCGACTTGACGCCGGCAAGCTCGCTTGCCGTCCGGGTTGCCCAGGCTGCCACCTCCTTGTCCACTTGCGCGCCACATGGCTTGTCCTGGCACGCGCACATCCGGGTCTTGAGCGCCGCCATCGTCGCGAGTGCGGCTTCGAGCTTGTCCGTCGTGGACGGTGGCGTTGCTGCCTCGGCCTGCTTGCGACAGCGCCTCAGGTCCTGATCGATCGCGTTGCCGCGGTCGTCCTGGGCCTTGGTCGGACGCTCGCCCGTGTTGGCGTTGAGGTCCCGCTTCCAGGCCTTGTACTCGAGGTGAACCGGGTCGGAGCACGAGCGATCCGTGCAGCCGCACATCCGGGTGCGGAACCGCTCGAGCTCGGCGAGCGCGCGCTCGATGTGATCGGAGCTCGGGGACGCGCTACCCGCGGCGCTGCCAGCGACGAGCTTCTTGCGGCACGCCCGGATCTCGGCGTCGAGCGCGTTCCCTCGGTCATCCTGGGCCTTGGTTCGCGTCTCGCCGGCGAGCTTCACCATCAGCGCGAGGCGCCATGCCTTGACCTCGGCGTGCACGATCTCGCTGCACGCCAGGTCCGGGCACGTGCACATCCGGGTCTTGAAGACCTCGAGCTCGGAGATCGCACGCTCGAAGCCGGCGGAGGGCGCGCTGCCGGTGGATGGAGCGCTGCCATTGTCGCCGCTGCCGCACGATGCGGGCAGGCTCAGCGCCAGCAGGATCAGGAGATGCCTCATGGCGGCATCTTCGACGAGATCGACTACTCGGTGGCGCCGGCGCCGCTGCCGTCGAACTTCTTGCGGCAGGCCCGCATCTCATCCTTGAGGTCGCGACCCTTCTTGTCCTGGGCCTCGCTCGGCTTGGAGTCCTTGCCGACCTTGTCCTTCATCGCCGTCTTCCAGGCCTTGTAGTCGTCCTGGACCTTGTCGGTGCACGCCTTGTCGGTGCACTCGCACATCTTGTTCTTGATGCCCTCGAACTCGGACAGCGCCGAGTCCCACTTGTCGCCGCCGCAGGCGCCGAGCGAAAGGCCAAACAGCAAACCAGCAGCAATCGTGAATTTCCGCATGGCCGGCATCCTCTTCAATCGATGCGGGCAGCGCAAGCAGGTTTTTCTGTTACTTCACGCTGGCTCGATCACTTCGCGAACGGTGGCTGTGCAGTCGGCGCCGGCTGGCCAAAGCGCTCGCGTGCCCAGACCAAGAATTCCTCGCGGCCGAGATCGAGCGCTGCCCGGCAAACGTCACCCACGTGCGGTGGAAAATCCTTGTCGAGAACCCACTTCAAGAAGCCGCGATCAGGGCCGGCCGCCAGCTCGTGGACGGGTGCCCCCCCGTGCTTCCCGAAGCCGAGCACGATCACGTCCCCTTCCCAGCGCAGGTGTCGCGACGGTCCGACCCAGCTCGCGCGACCGGGGTCACAGACGTTGGCGATCTGGGTCCAGTCCTGGCCGTCGAGCTTGAAGTGCCGCAACATGCCGGCGAGCACGCGCCCGGTGGCGGCGACATCGGCGCTCGCGCTGTGGGCCGACGCGAAGCCGTTGCCGACGAACCGCTGGTGCGCGTGCTGCAGGCTGCGTGGCTCGCATTGCTGCCACAGCCGGAACGCATCGACGATCTGCTTGCCCTGGAAGTCGGGGAGCGGGCGGCCGATCCGCGCGTACTCGGCCTGCAACATGTCGATATCGAACGCGATGTTGTAGCCGACGATCACCTCGGCCCCGACGAAGATCGCGGCGATCTCGTCGGCAACCGCCGCGAATGACGGGCAGTGGTCGAGCTCGGCCATCGTGATGCCGTGTACCGCCTGGGCGCCGGGATGGATCGCGACCGCGGGCTTGATCCGCCAGGTCTTGACCTCGTGGCTCGGCGCGTCCTCGTCGAGACCGCACTGCACGCACAGCTCGATGATCTGATCCTGGGCGCGGTCGGTGCCGGTGGTCTCGCAGTCAAACACGAGGATCCGGGGCTTGGTCTCGGGAGTGGCGACTCGGCCCGCGTCGGCCGAGCCGTCCTGCGGCTGCGGGTCGGACGTGATCTGTGGTGCTGGAGCTGGCTCCGGTTGCCAGTCGAACAGCGACAGTGTGCCTTCCACACGCAAACCTTAGAGTGCCCCTCTGACACCGAACCGAGCGAGATCGCCAAGCGATCGAATACGTTAGCGTTCGCGGGGATCGCTCCGGGGCTGCCGCTGCGCGGACCGGCCGCCCGGACCGCCGGCGGCTTCCCACGATGACGGGCGGCCACTACCATCCAGGGGTGCCTCGCCTCTGGGTCGTGTTCGCCATCGCCGCCTGTGCATGCAAGGTCAAGGAGCCGCCGGCGGTCAAGGAGTCGTTCCTCGACAACTTCGAGAGAGCGGAGGTGGGCGTCCACTACCTCGCGACCGGCCCCGGATACGCCATCGTCAACGGCGCGATGTCCGCCAGGGGCGCGCACAACCACCCGCTCTGGCTCCGCCGGCCGATCCCGCGCGACGCCAGGATCGAGTTCGACTGCTGGTCGACCCAGGCTCGCGGCGACCTCAAGATCGAAGTCTGGGGCGATGGCGAGTCGTACGATCCGGATGGCGGCGCCTACATGGCGAGCGGGTACGAGGTGATCTTCGGCGGCTGGTTCAACACCAAGTCGATCATCGCCCGCCAGGACGAGCACGCGCCTGACGTCGTGAAGCGAACGGATGTCAAGGTCGTTCCGAACAAGCGCTACCACTGGAAGATCGAACGCAAGGGCACCCTGATCCGCTGGTTCGTCGACGACATGACCACCCCGTTCCTCGAGCTCGACGACCGCCACCCGCTCGAAGGCCCCGGGCACGACCACCTCGGCTTCAACAACTGGGAAACGGATACGTGGTTTGACAACCTCGTGATCACACCGCTCTGAGCTACAATTGTCGGACCGACTTTGGGAAGTCGGTGCGTCGCCCTGTTTGAAGAGGACCTCCTTGGGGACCCTGCTTGGTTGAATGGAGCAGTTCGGGAAATATTCGCTGATCCGTAAGATCGGTACCGGCGGTATGGCCGAGGTCTATCTCGCGCGCACCGTGGTCGCCCAGGGGCTCAACAAGACCCTGGTGATCAAGAAGATCCACACCGCGTATGCGCGGAGCCGCCAGTTCGTCACGATGTTCGTCGACGAGGCGAAGATCGCGCTCGGCCTCAACCACCCGAACATCATCCAGGTCTTCGACTTCGGTGCGGTCGGCGACACGTACTTCCTGGCGATGGAGCACGTCGAGGGCCTGGACCTGTTGCGACTCCTCCAGGAAGCCGCGAAGGCGCGTCAGCGCCTGCCCTACGGCATCTCCGCCTACATCGTGCAGCAGCTCGTCAAGGGGCTCGACTACGCGCACCGCAAGACCGACGAGTTCGGTCAGCCGCTCGGCATCGTGCATCGCGATATCTCGCCGCAGAACGTGCTGCTGTCGTGGGACGGGGGCGTCAAGATCGTCGACTTCGGGATCGCGCGAGCCCGCGACGTCCACGAGGAACAGGGCGTCATCAAGGGCAAGTTCGCGTACATGTCGCCGGAGCAGGCGCGCGGCGAGCCAGTCGACTGCCGCAGCGATGTGTTCGCCGCCGGCATCGTGCTGTTCGAGCTGGTGTGCGCGCGCCCGCTGTTCCACGGCAAGGGCAAAGAAGCGCTCGAGATGGTGAAGAGCGGCGCCATCCCGCGGCCCAAGGACTTCGCGCCCGAGCTCCCCGACTCGCTCGAGCGCGTGATCCTGAAGGCGCTCGCGTTCCACCGCAGCGATCGCTACCAGACCGCGCGCGACATGCAGCACGAGCTCGGCCGGTTCCAGCTCGAGTGGGCGCAGAAGGCAGGCACGCTCACCGACTCCGGGGCGCTCGCGCAGCTGCTCGCGGGGCTGCTCCCGGAGGAGCAACGCGTCGTCGTGCCGAGGCCCGCACATGAAGGTGGCTACGAGAAGGTCGAGGCGGTCGCGGCCGACGGCTCGGAGCCGAACGGGCTCGATGCACCGGTGCCGGTCCCGGTCTCGCTCGAGGCGTCCGCAGGATCGGTCGGTTCGCCCGGAAACTCGCAGGCCCTGCGCCAGCAGGCACGTCCGCCCACGCCCTCGCCGAGCGCCGACGGCCAGCGTTCGCGCGATCAGAAGGAGCGCAAGTACGTCTACGTGCTGCAAGGCATCCTGCGCGGGATGGCGGCGCTCGAGCGCAAGCTGGGGGCACCGGGCGCCGCGCGCCTGGTCAACGAGTTCTACAAGGTCGCGCGGGACGTCGCGTTCAAGCACGACGCGATCCTCGACCTGCCGCGGCTGCCGCCGGACGGCAAGGACGTGACGATCGGGGAGCTCGCCTCGGGATCGACCGGCACGAGCTTCAGCGAGACGGCGCTGCGCGTCGTGATCGGCCTGCCGATCGCGAACGAGGACGATCCGAGTCGCTCGATCCGGCTCGCGCTCGCGCTCGTCGACGCGCTCGATGGCATCGGCTCCGATGTCGAGCCCGAGCTCCGGCTCGCGCTCGCGGTCCAGCGCGGCGTGGCGCTCGTCCGCCACACCAAGATCAGGGGCGAGCCAACCTTCGAGATCGAAGAAGCGACCGCGTCGTTCGCCCACAAGCTCGCCCGCCAGGCCCGGGGCGCCGAGATCCTCGTCGGCGGACGGGTGTTTCGCGCCGCGCGCAGCGAATGGAACTTCGAGGCGCTACCCGCGATCGACCTGCCCGACGACCTGCCCGGCGGCACGCAGGCGAGCCAGTCGAGCAAGACCGTGACCGACGACGACACCGATCCCGGCGTCAAGCGCGCGCGGGTGTATCGGCTGCGCGGCCCCAAAGATCGCGCCCAGCGCCTGCGCGAACGCCGAAACGATCCGGGAGCGCACCTGCACGGCCGCGAGCTCGAGCTCAAGGCGCTCCGCGACGCCTGGCGCGACGTGCTCGTCACCAGGCGGAAGCGTCAGATCGTGATCATCGGGGATGCCGGCGTCGGCAAGCGTACCGTCGTGCGCACGTTCCTCGAGAGCATCAACCCGAGCGAGGCGGTGATCATCCGGACGTCGGGCCGCGTCGGCACCGCGATGACCCCGTACGGCGTGATCGCCGATCTCGCGCGCGATGTGCTCGGGCTCGCCGAAGATGCCGAGCCGCACGAGGTCGAGCGCCGGTTGTTGCGCGCGATCCCGCTGATCTTCCCCGGGCAGGAGACGTCTCGCGAGGCCCGCACCGCGCTCCAGATCTTCGGCATGCTGCTCGGCGTTCGGGGTTCGACATCGTCCGGGAGCGCGGCCGCCGGGCCGACCGACGGCGGGCTGCCCGCTGGGCAGGTCGATGCCGAGACGCGGCGACAGACCCTGATCCAGCTGCTCAACCGGATCGAGCAGCGCCTCGACAGTGACAAGCCGATCATCCTCGTCGGTGAGGACATCCACTGGGCGGACGAGGACAGCCAGGAGCTGTTCGCAGCGCTGCTCAAGGTCGAGACGCCCCGGCCGATCTTCGGGCTGATGACGAGCCGGCCCGAGGCGCGGATCATGAAGCTCGCGAAGGAGCTCGGCACCGAGGTCGTGGTGCTCGACGAGCTCCCCGACCTGGCGCGCCGCCAGCTGCTCGCGGAGCGCTTCGTGCCGGGCCACGACATCGACGAGCTGATCGAGCAGATCGCGGCGCGATGCGGCGGCAACGCGTTCTTCATCCAGGAGCTGCTCGAGACCCTGACCGAGCGCGGCATCCTCGTCGCCGACGGCGAGGATGGCGAGGCACCGGGCCTGCTGCGTTGGGTCAAGCGCGATGCCCCCATCCACGTGCCATCGACGGTCGAGGACCTGTTGATCACGCGCATCGATTCGCTGCCGACCTCGGAGAAGGACACGCTCGTGCACGCGGCCGTGCTCGGTCGTCACGTGTCGGCCACCGCCCTGTCGCAGCTCCTCGGCCGGCCCGTCCGGCTCGAGCTCGACGAGCTGATGCGGCGCGGCCTGATGTCGCCGGTCTCCTCCGGCGGCCCGGCGGAGCCCGGCCACCCCCATCAGGGTGATGAGTACCGGTTCAAGAATGACATGACGATGACGGTCGCATATGGCCTCATCGACGCCGACGCCCGCGTGCAGATGCACCGAGGAGTAGCCGCCCGGATCGCCGGCGCGCCCGGCTACCGGCTCGGCCAGGACGACGCGTTGATCGCGCGCCACCTCGAGCTCGCGGGCGATGATGTTCCCGCCGCGGATCGCTACCTGCGCGCCGCCGGCCACGCGCTCGAGCTCGGCGGCAACGCCGATGGGTTCCGCCAGCTGTCGCGCGCGCTCAAGCTCCTGCCAGCGGCCGATCACGAGCGCCGGTTCGCCGCCCACCGGCTACGCGAGGAGATCCTGCGCCGGCTCGCGAAGCGCCCACAGCAGCTGCGCGAGCTCCACGCCCTCCGCAAGGAAGCCGAGGCCCTCGGCGATCCCGGCAAGCTCGCGCAGGCGCACTGTGCGCTCGCGCAGTTCTACATCGACGTGGGCAAGGCCCCTGCCGCGCTGCGTGCCGCAGCCCCCGCGCTGCAATATGCCCGCGATGCCAAGGACGTGCTGCTCGAAGCCGAGGCGCTGCGCCTGCGCGCTTCGATCGCGCGCCTGGTCGGCAACGCCGAGGAGTCGTTGCGGCTCGTCGAGCAGGCGCTCGAGCTCTGCGATCGTGGGGCCCAGGCGTCTGCGACCGCGACCGGCGCGCTCGACGGCTCGCGTCCCCCGACTCCCGTGCTGATGGCACGCGCGACGATCCTGAACCAGCGCGGCACCACGCTGTGGAACATCGGCCGGCTCGAGACCGCGATCGAGAGCTACGCCGAAGCGCTCGTCATCTACCGCGCCATCGGCATGGCGCGGCACGAGGCGCGTGCGCTCAACAACATGGGCATCGTGTTCGCCGCGATGGGTGAATACGAGGAGGCCCTCGCGCACTACAAGAGCGCGCTCAAGATCGATCAGACGCTTGGAGATCGCAGCGGCATCGCGCTCAAGCTTGGCAACATCGGCCAGTGCTACTCGGATCTCGGTGATCTCGATCGCGCCGAGAGCTACCTCGCCAAGGCGCTCAAGGTCGCCGAGCAGACCGGCGATCTGTCCGCCGCCGCCCATGCCGCGGTGTCGTGGGGACAGACCAAGATGCAGCGCGGCGACGTCCAGGGCGCGCTCGCGATGTTCGAGCGCGGGCTCTCGCTCGCCACCGAGAACCGCGAGCGCTACCAGGAGATCCGTGCGCTCGAGTACATCGCCCTCGCCCACCTCGCGGTCGGTGATCCCCCCGAGGCCGCGCTCGAGATGGCGCGCTCGGCGACGGAGTGGGCGCGCAAGGTGCCGATGCTCGTCGGGATCGTCTACGGCCTGGTGTTCCAGGGCCTCGCGCTGTCCAAGCTGGGCCGTCACGACGAAGCGGTCACCGCGGTCGACGAAGCGATCCAGCTCATCGAGGGCGCGCGCCCCGAGGGCACCGAGCACGTCCACCGCTGGCGTGCCGAGATCCTCATGGCGGCCGGCCGGACCGCGGAGGCGCTCGCCGCCACCACCCGCGCCGCCACCGAGGTCGAGGCCAAGGCAGCCAAGCTCCGCGACCCCGAGCTGCGCAAGCTCTTCCTCGCGAGCCGGCAGCGCGCGGTCTAGCCGGCGTGACGGAGCTCCCCGATGCCCGCGACGGACTGACCCGGCTCGAGCGGATCATCCTGTGGCAACTGCGCCAGGCCGAGCGCGAGCGCGCCGGCTCGGTCTCGACGGCGATGCTCTATGGCCGCGTGGTCGAACACATCAACGTGTCGGTCGACGAGTTCCAGGCGACCCTGCAGCGGCTGGTTGGCGCCGGCGTGGCGCCCAGGCGCTGAGGCCGCCGCCAGCCCCGCGCCACGATGCCGCACGGCTCGTCGAGTCGCCGGCCGGGGGTGCTTTTCGCGCGCAGATCTGCCAGGGTCCGCCCGTGGCTGACGACGCCGCGAGCTCCGCACCGATCCCTGGACGAAAGCTGCTCGTCGGGATGCTCCTCGTCTTCCTGCTGGCGGTGGTGCCCGCGATCTTCGTCCCGACGCTGATGTGTCGGCAGCCAGATCCCGAGCTGCCAGACCTCGGGCCGGTGCCGGCGTTCACGCTCGTCGACGAGCGGGGCTACGAGTTCACGCAGGAGGCGCTCCGCGGTCATCCGACGATCGTCGATTTCGTGTTCACGCGCTGCGACACGATCTGCCCGGTCGTGTCGAGCAAGATGGAGCGGCTGCAGGACAAGACCGGCGACCGCAAGGCCTCGGCGCTCAAGCTGCTCTCGATCTCGGTCGACCCCGAATATGACACTCCGGCGCGGCTGGCCGAGTACGCCACCCGGTACCATGCCGACGTCGAGCGCTGGCGGTTCCTCACCGGACCCAAGGACAAGGTCACCGCGCTGGTGACCGGTGCGTTCATGATCAACATGGATCGCGACGGCCCGATGCCGTCCGGGGCCCCCTCGATCGCCCACCAGGGCTACTTCGTGCTGGTCGACGCCGAGCTGAGGATCCGCGGGGTCTACGACTCGAGGGACCAGGCGCGGCTGGACGAGCTGGTCCACCACGCGCGGTTCCTGGTCCGCACCGGGGTGGATCGCTCTTACAAGTTCGGCGGCCCCTAGATAGGGTTGCTAACCCGGTCGGTCGTTGTCGTGATCGGCGACGGCGACGGCCCGAAGTTCCGAGCAAGCTTCTAGAGACGTTGCGCCGGTGGCCGCGGGCGGCGACACTGCCGGCACGTGGGCCTCGCCCTCAACATCGGGTTCGTGATCGTCGGCATCGCGGTGCTCTACTGGGGCGCCGAGTGGCTGATCCGTGGCTCGGCCGCGGTCGCCCGCGCGTTCGGGGTCAAGCCGCTCGTCATCGGGCTCACCGTGGTGGCCTACGGAGCCTCGGCTCCCGAGCTGGCGGTTGCCACCAAGACCGCGCTGACCCACCACCCGTCGATCGCCCTCGGCACGGTGATCGGATCGTGCGCCGCGAACATCAGCCTGATCCTGGGGCTCACCGCCCTGATCGCGCCACCGACGATCGACGGCCGGATCATCAAGCGAGAGGTGCCGGTCCTGCTCGGCTCGGTCATCGCGGTCCCGCTCGTGCTGTGGAACGGGGTGCTGTCGCGGTTCGAGGGCGTGATCCTGATCGGCTGCGCGATCGTGTTCACGATCGTGACCCTGACGGTGTCCGCGCGGCTCGATCCCGACGACGCGAACGAGCTCGAGACTCGCGTCAGCGCCCCCGACGCCCAGGGCGTGACGAGCGGTGGGAGCAGCGGGGCGCTGATCGGCGGGCGGGCACGGCCGCGGTCGTCGCGGGGGATCGCGTCGCTGATGACCGCGTTCGGTCTCGTGTTGCTGGTCGTCGGCTCGGATCTGTTCGTCCAGGGCGGCCGCGGGATCGCGGCGCAGATCGGGATGTCGGAGCGCATCCTCGGGCTGACGGTGGTCTCGCTCGGGTGCGCGCTGCCCGAGCTGATCGGCTCGCTGGTGGCGGCCACCCGCGGCCATGCGGCGCTCGCGATCGGCTCGGTCATCGGCTCGAACCTGCTGAACGTGTTCCTCGTGCTCGGCATCACCGCGTACCTCGAGCCGATCGAGATCCGTCAGCCAGCCCATGCGGTGGAGCTGATCGGGCTCGTCGCGATCACGCTGCTCGGGATCCTGACCTTGCGCGGGAACCGCAAGATCACCCGCATCGAAGGGGCGGTCCTCGTGCTCGCCTACTTCGGGTTTCTCACCGCCTCGGCCCTGCTGTGATTGCAGATCCCTGGCCCGAGCCGGCTCGATCCATTTCGGTCCGCAGCGGAGCAAGGATCGAAATCACCCTACGGGGAGGGTCCCCCTTGTGGGGGCCCGAGCCCATCTGCTCAGCGATCTCCAGCGGTTAGCTAGCGATGGGGACATCTCGCTGCGTGCGCATCTGCCACCTCAGGACACGCAAGCCGAAGACAGCGCCTGGCTGTTTCGGCAGATCGGGCAGTCACGGTACGAAGCCCGCATGAAGCGCGCGATCTTCGGTGGGGTTTCGTTCGTCCTGGCACTCGCGACGACGGTCGGCATCGCAGCTGCCGACGTGCAGCAGAATCCCGCCGAGACGCCGGACAACCCGCTCGGGACGCCGTGGACGCGCCCCCAGGCCACGTATCGGTTCCAGAACCCGGGGCTGCCGACGTACGTCGGTCCCGATGCGGTCCACGCCGCGCCCGGGTTCTCGAATGTCATCTACCTCAACAACTGCAAGCCGAATGGCTGCCCGATCAAGCCGGGCAACGCGAACTCGCTGACCAACACGTCGGGGATTCCGCAGCAACAGTCGACCGTGGCGGCGTGGGCCTACTCCGACGCGGTGTGGAACCAGGTCGTCGCCTGCGTGCGCGAGACGTACGCGCCGTTCGGCGTCCAGATCGTCGACGAGCGCCCGGGCGCCGGCACGAACTACCACATGGGCATCGTGGCCGGCCGCCCCGGTGACGTGCAGATGCAGAACGGCGTCGGCGGGGTCTCCGAGTTCTCGTGCGGCTACATCCCGAACGCGATCTCGTTCAGCTTCGCGAACATCTACGGCCCTGACGTCGACCAGATCTGCTGGACCGTCGCCCAGGAGACCGCCCACTCGTGGGGGCTCGACCACAAGTTCGACAACCGCGATCCGATGACCTACCTGTCGTCCGGTCCGTCGCGCAAGGCGTTCCGCAACGAGGACGGCCCGTGCGGCGAGTTCTCGGCGCGCGCCTGCCAGTGCGGCGGTAGCAAGATGAACAGCTTCGCGGAGATCCTCTCCACCTTCGGCTCGGGCACGCCGACGCCGCCCACCGTGACGATCACCGCACCGGCGAACAAGGAATCCGGCCTCGAGGCGGGCTTCCCGATCCGGTCGGACGCCACCGACGACGCCGGCATCGCCAAGGTCGAGCTGCGGATCGACGGCCAGCTGATCTCCTCGCTCAACAACGCCCCCTACGTGTGGAACGCGCCCGCGACGCTCGGTCAGGGCAACCACATCATCAAGGTCACCGCGTACGACATCAGCGGCACGCCGGCGGACGCGACCGTGACGGCGGCGCTCGGCATGGCATGCGGCAGCCCCTCGGACTGCGCCAACGACACCGACACCTGCGTCGACGGCCGCTGCGTTCCGAGCGGCGACGTGACCGGCGGGCTCGGCACCACGTGCATGAACAACACCGACTGCGTCTCGGGCCAGTGCGGCGCGGACTCGGCCGGCGACCACTTCTGTGTCGAGACCTGCGATCCCGCCCAGAATGGCTGCCCGAGTGGCTTTGGCTGCCTGCCGAGCGGCGCCAGCGGCGTGTGCTGGCCCGGCGCCGACAGCGGCGAAGGGGGAATCTGCAGCGCGGGTGGCAATGCCGCTCCGGGCTTCCTGTTCATCGGGCTGGTCGCCCTGCTGGTGACCCGGCGCCGTCGCTGAATCTGGTTTCGCAGAGTTGCCGAACGGGATCGTGTGGCCGCCCCTGGCTACTCGAATAGCCACCATTTTTCACTAGGTTGGCGGCTTTGCCGCACGTTACAAAGGTTGACCATGGTGGCACTGAATCGACAGCCGTTGCTCGCTGCAGTCGTATTGCTCGCGCCACTGCTCGCCACGGTCAGCGGGGCCCAGGCGTCGCCTGGCCCGGGCAAGCAGTTCTACGTTCCCGGCCTGGGAGACTCGATCGATGAGGACGGCACCCCGCTGCCCCTGATCGACTCGCGCAAGCTGGTCCGGGTCTGGGAAGACCCCGCGCCCGGCGTGATCGTCGCGGCCCAGGCCGACACCCGCACGATCTTCATGAATCGCTGCCCCGGCGGCTGCCGCGTCAACCGTTCCGGCACCACCAACTCGACCCTGGTTCCCGATGCGTCAAGCATCGTCGGCGCCAACGGCGGCACGCTGTCGGAGTTCTCGCAAGGCGACGCGGTGTGGTCCAACGTGATGACCTGCATGCGCGAGGTGTTCGGACCGTTCAACGTCGAGATCACCGATGTCGACCCGGGCACTGCCAAGCACTTCGAAATCATGGTCGGCGGCACCTCCGCCCAGCTCGGGATGGGCAGCGGCATCGGCGGCGTCTCGCCGTTCACCTGCAATCCCTTCATCCCCAACACGCTGGTATTCGTGTTCGACGTCTGGGGCAACGACGTCAACGAGATCTGCGCCACCGCCGCGCAAGAAGTCGCGCACTCGTTCTCGCTCGACCACGTCACCGACCCGAGCGATCCCCTCACCTACTTCCCGTTCACCGGCCGCCGCCACTTCAAGGACGCCCAGGTCCAGTGCGCTGCGGCTCGATGTCGGGGCTACCGTCCGGCCAGTCGCCGTTCGGCGACACGTGCACCGGACCCACCGGCCCCAATGGCAACACCGGCCCGCAGAACCACCCCTGTGCGTGCGGTGCCAACAACGCGAGCGGCAACACCCAGAACTCGGTCCAGACGATCTCGGCCCTGTTCGGTGACGGCTTGCCGAGCCCTCCCGTCGTCACGATCATGGATCCGAAGACCGGCGCCCAAGTCAGCCCCGGCTTCCCGCTCCACGCCCAGGTCACCGATGATCAGGGAATTGCCAAGGTCGAGTTCCGGGTCGACGGCCAGCTCGTGCTGTCGCTCGTGAATGGCCCCTACGCGTTCAACGCGCCCGACACGCTCGGCGACGGGACGCACACCGCGGAGGTCACCGGCTACGATGTGTTCGGCACGACCGCGAAGGCCTCGGTGCAGGTCATCATCGGCAAGCCGTGTGGCAAGCCGGCGGATTGCCCGCTCGACACCGACACCTGCATCGGCGGTCGTTGCGTGCCCGGGCCCGGCGTCCAGGGCGGACTCGGCAGCACCTGCGCCCTCGCGAGCGACTGTGCTTCGGGGCTGTGCGAAGGCGACGCGAGTGGCAACCGGTTCTGCGTCGAGGTCTGCGCGCCCGGCGCCGGCCAGTGCCCGAGCGGCTTCGGCTGTCTCGAGAACGGCCCCAGCGGCATCTGCTACCCCGGCTACGACGATGGTAGTGGCGGCGGCTGCTCGAGCAGCAGCGGTGGCCCGGTCGGGTTCGGGCTGGGCTTCGCGGCCCTGCTGCTTGCCAGTCGGCGCAAGCGGAGCTGAGCTGGGACTTGCCGGCGTCCCCGGCCACGTCATCCTCGTTCGTGAACGCGCGCGACTACGCCCGCTCGATCGTCACCAGCCTGACGCTCGAGGCCAAGCTCGAGCCGCCCCCGGACGGGCTCGTGCTCGAAGACGCCGGGCTGCCGCTGGTCCTCGCGGCGCCCGGCCGGCCGCCGGGGCTCGTCATCGTCCCGAGCCGCCAGGCGAAGGTCCCGCCGATCGAGGGGATGCGCGATCCGAGCCAGCGCGCCCGGATCCTCCACGCGCTCGCCAACCACGAGCTCCAGGCGATCGAGCTGTTCGCGTGGGCCCTGCTCGCCTATCCGGCCGCGCCGCTCGCGTTCCGCCGCGGCCTGGTCGCGATCCTCGCCGATGAGCAGCGCCACCTCGAGCTGTATCGCGCCCGGCTCGCGGCGCACCGCGTGGCGTTCGGTGACTTCCCGGTCACCGGCCACTTCTGGAACAAGCTCGATCACCTGACCGGGCCCCTCGAGTTCGTGTGCGCGATGAGCCTGACGTTCGAGAACGCGAACCTCGACTTCGCGGGGGACTACGCCGCGGCGGCGCGCGCGGCCGGGGACGACGCCACCGCCGCCGCGCTCGAGCGCGTCCACGCCGACGAGATCGGGCACGTCCACTTCGGCTGGGTGTGGATGCAGAAGCTCGCCGGCGATCGCGATCCCTGGCTGACGTACACGGCCCACCTGCATCCGCCGCTCGGGCCCCACCGCGCGCGCGGTGCGCGGTTCGATCGCGAGGCGCGCCAGCGCGCCGGGCTCGACGAGCGCTTCATCGATGCCCTCGAAGCCGTGGTCGCCAAGCGCCCCTCGGGCGAGCCTCGGTGAGCCATGGTCGTCGCGCACGCCAACCTCGATTGCGAGTCGACCTGGAGCGGCCTGGCGTTGCCCATGGCGGTGCAGCAGCGGATCAGCCTCTACGGCACGCTGCTCGGGGCGCTCGCGCCCGTCGACGCACCTGACGACTTCGAGCGGCAACGCCGCGAGGACCTGGATGGCAAAGCGAGAGCGCAGCTCGAGCTCGAGCTGTGGACGCCGGCCCCCGTCGACCCCGCGCGGCTGCAGCTGCCCTGGAGGCCCAGGCTCCGCACCGGCACGCCGCCGCGCGCCGACCTCGCGTGGGCTGATCCGGCAGCCCGCGCCGCCAACGATCGCCGGCTCGCGCACCACGTGGTCGCCCAGCACGGGCTCGCGCTCCCCGGCTCACGGGTGATCACCCGCGTCGACGAGCTCGAGCTCGCCGGGGAGTGGATCGCGAAGCTGCCGTGGACGGCCGCCGGCCGCGATCGTTGCCGAGGTCGCGGCGCGCCGACGCCGGACCAACGCACGAGGCTCGAACGGCTGCTCGCGGTGTGCGGCGCGCTCGTCGTCGAGCCATGGTGCGAGCGGATCGTCGATGTCGGGGTGTGCGCGATGGTCGATCCGCACGGCGTGGTCACCGCGCACCCGCCCCACGGCCTGCTCACCGATCCGCGCGGTGGCTTTCTCGGGATCGACCTGGCGGGCGCGAGGCTCGAACCCGGCGAGCACGCGCAGCTCGCGGCGATGGTGGCCGCGGCGGGTGCGGCGATCTCCGGGACCGGCTACGCGGGTCGGTTCGCGATCGATGCCTTCGCCTACCGGGCCGGCGGGGAACGACGGTTTCACCCGCTGTGCGAGATCAACGCACGGACGACGTTTGGCTGGGTCGCGTGGGCATGCGCGGCGTGGACGCAGACCACGCGGCTTGGGTTTGGCGAGCCACCCGACGGCGCGCGGGTGCTGATCGCTCCTGGGAGCGACCGCGTCACGGCGTGGATCGCCTGATCTCGAGCTTGGAGACCGGGGCCACCCGAGGCAGCGAGTCACCCGCGCGATGCAGTCGACCGCCCTGTCCGTGGTACCGCGGGAACGGATCCTTCGGATCGAGGGCCGCCACGATGATGTCGCCTCGCCGGGTCAGGTAGAGCACCGGCTCGAGGCCATCGGCGGTCGGGTGCTGGAACTTCACGCTCAGACCGCTCGGGGACGACGCCTCCACGGTCCCGGCGGGCAGCGCACCGGAGATCAGGGTCGCGATCCGCCACGCCTTGCGCTCCTCGTCGGCGAAGTCGGGCTTGATGCCGCGCAGCGTGTCGCCGGTGATCGCGGCGGCCGCCGCCCCGTCGACGACGACGGTGATCTCGAGGTGCTGCGGGATCGGAACATCCTTCGTGGGCGGGGGCTCCGCCCATTGCTTGGCTTCCCCCTCGGAGCTCGCCCGCGAGCAGGCGGCGCCCGCTGCGACCACCGCAGCGAAGACCATGATGCTGCGAGTCCAGCGTGCCATCCAAGGAGTGTAGCATCGCGCGTCATGGAGGCTCATCTGGTCAGCCGGATCCCGATCCAGTTCGCGCTATAGTCCCGCCGATGTTCGCCACGCGCGTCTACCACTATCGGGACCCGGCGGCGGTCATCCTGGGGCTCAAGGAGCTCCGCAAGCAGGGCCTGACGCCGCGCGGCCTGCTGTTCGTCGCGCTCGATCCCCGCGGCGAGACCTCGATCGCGGTGCCCGAGGACCTCGATGCGGTGGCCAGCATCCGGGTCGGAGACAAGCTCTCCCTCGTGCCTCCCTGGGAGGGCCGCTACTTCCACTTCGATGCGGTCCATCGGCTTCCCGGCGACAGCGTCCTGTGGAACGGCGATCGCCGGCTCGGTGATACCGGGAGCGCGCCCGAGGTCGCGTGCGCGATCTCCGAGTGGCTGAAAGGCAGCTCGGCCAAGAACGTGTTCCTCGGCTGCACGCCCCACGTGCCCGGATCGTGGTGGACCGTCGATCACATGTCGATGGTCACCGAGCTCCACTCGCTGGGCCTGCTCGACTGCGTCGTGACGACCAACGGGCTGCTCGCCCGCAAGATCGACGACACCCGGCTGTTCCACCTCGACTTCCAGTCACTCGCGCAGCACGGCAGCCCGAACGAGGGCTGGCAGGAGGTGTTCAGCTCGGAGATGGGGAACATCCTGCTCATCGAGCGCCGCGTCCTCCAGTACCGGCTCGTGATCACGTGCGAGCGCGGGCTCGTCGAGATCGACGTCTCGCACTTGCCCGACCTCGTGATCGAGACCGCGCGCGTGCCGATGCGCTCGGGGTTCGGGGTCGTCGGCCGGATCGATAACGGCGCGTTCGCCGTGACCGCGGGCACCATCGAGCCCTGGGGCCTGACGAACATGAGCCCCGCGATGCTCGTGGGCTCGCCGACCGGTAGCTTGCTCGACCTGCCCAAGACGCTGCGCGCGATGCCGCTCGACAGCGAGTGACGACCGATCACGGCAACGCGCCGCGACTACGGATTGGCGGCGTGACCGGCGAGGACCAGGAAGCCGAGCATCAAGAGCACGACCCCGGTCAGCGGCCACAGCCCGAACGCGATCGCAACCAGCATCCGGAGTTGCTCGATGATCGGGTGCGGCGGGCTGGTGCGCGGGGCCCGCGGCGGCGCCATCAGCTGACCGGCCTTCTTGACGACACGTGCCTGCGGGATCGGGTCAAGGCTCGCCATGGAAGCTCAGTATGATGGGTTCGCGCCAGGACGCAGCTGGAGATGACCGGCGTGAGATCCGAGGTGTAACGTGGCGCACGCAGGCCCCTGGTCCCCCATGATGCCCAACCTCCAGAACTGGTCACTCGGCTTCCGGAACAGCTACCTCGACTACGAGGCGCTCACGCGCCAACTCCGCGCGTGGACAGAGGCATTTCCCGGACTCTGCCGGCTCCACTCGATCGCCCGCACGCCCGAGGGCCGCGACGTCTGGCTGCTCGTGGTGGGGCCCGAGCCCGACCGGATCCGTCCCGCGGTGTGGGTCGGTGGCAACGTCCACGCCGCGGAGCTCGCCGGCTCGAGCGTCGCGCTCGCGATCGCCGAGGACGCGCTGCGTGCGCACCTGGAGCCCGACACCCTCGCCCTGCCCGCGGCGGTGCTCGAGCGACTGCGTGACGTGCTGTTCTACGTCGTGCCGCGGATCTCGCCCGATGGCGCCGAGTGCGTGCTGCAGGTCGGCCGCACGGTCCGCTCGGTCCCCCGTGACCACCGGATCGAGCGAGGCAAGCCACGCTGGATCCCCGGCGACGTCGATGGGGATGGCCTCGCGTTGTCGATGCGGATCGTCGATCCGGGCGGCGAGCTCGTCGAGGCCCGCGAGTTCCCGGGCCTCTTGGTCGAACGCACGCTCGAGGACGAGGGTCCGTTCTACAAGCTCTACCCCGAAGGCCAGATCGAGCACTTCGACGGCAAGCACATCCCCTCGCCATTCTTCCTCGGTGACAACCCGGTTGATCTCAACCGCAATTTTCCGTGGTCGTGGGCGCCCGGGCACGAGCAGATCGGCGCGGGGCCGTACGCCACGAGCGAGCCCGAGTCCCGCGGCGTCGTCGAGTTCGCGACGAATCACCCCGAGATCTTCGCGTGGGTCGATCTACACACGTTCGGCGGCGTGTTGATCCGTCCGCTCGGGCATGGCCCCGACACGAAGATGGACGCAGAGGACCTGGCGATCTTCCGCCAGCTCGAGTCGTGGATGACCGAGCACACCGGGTACCCCACGGTGTCCGGCTACGACGAGTTCCTCTACGAGCCCGACAAGCCGTTGCGCGGCGATCTCAGCGACTACGCGTACAACCAGCGCGGCGCGCTCGCCTACGTGATCGAGCTGTGGGACCTGTTCAAGCGACTCGGCATGGAGCGACCCGCGAAATTCGTCCAGTACTACGACCGCGTCGCGCGCGCCGATCTCGTCAAGCTCGCCTGGTGGGACCGCGACGAGAACGCCAGCCGGTCGTTCCCACCGTGGCGTCGGTTCGAGCACCCGCAGCTCGGACCGATCGAGATCGGCGGCATCGATCCCCGGGTCGGGATCTGGAATCCCCCGCTCCACGAGCTCGCGCAGGTCTGCGCGACGCAGGCTGCCGTGTTCCTCCGGGTCGCCGGGCTCGCGCCTCGGCTGCGAATCGCGACGATCGATCGCGCGACGCTTCCCGGCGGCATCACGCGCGTCGACGTCCAGGTCATCAACGATGGCTACCTCGGCTCGTACGGAATTCCCTCGGCGAAGAAGCTCGACTTCAACGAGCCGGTCTACGCGACCGCGCGCGTCGACGGCTGCGAGCTCGTCGATCCCGGGACCGCGCACCAGCTGCTCGGTCATCTCGATGGCTGGGGTCACGGCCTGCACACCGGCCAGAACCTGCCCGCGTACCCGGGCACGCGCGGCAACACGCACGCGGCGTGGGCGAGCTACCTCGTCCGAGGCGCCGGCACCATCGAGCTACGGATCGGGTCGTGTCGCGCCGGGTTCGTCACGGCGCGCGTCGCGCTCTAGAGTTGCTCGCGACTGAACATCAGGTGCTACATCCGGCGGCTGACGCCGAGGCCGCCCTGAAACGTCAGTGGCTGCGGATTGAAGTTGTGGACATCGGTCTTGGTCAGGAGCACGTGGGTCACGATGAGCCGGAC
>JAGSPR010000222.1 GCA_018262455.1 Deltaproteobacteria bacterium
ACCCTTCAGCGATCCCATCTTCTGGATCAGCCGGATCTGGTCGAGGAAGTCCTGCATGTCGAACTTGCCCTTGAGCATGCGGAGCGCGTCTTCTTCCGCTTTCTCCGCATCGACGACCTGCTCGAAGTCCTTGACGAGGCCGACGATGTCGCCCATCCCGAGGATGCGCGACGCGAGACCCTCGGGGCGGAACTCCTCGAGCTTGTCGAGCGACTCGCCCATGCCGAGGAACTTGATCGGCTTGCCCGTGATCTCCTTGACCGACAGCGCCGCGCCACCGCGGGCACCACCACGCGCGTCGCCGTCGAGCTTGGTCATGATGATGCCGTCGAGGTTCAACCGCTTGTTGAACGTCTCGGCGACATTGACCGCGTCCTGGCCGGTCATCGCATCGAGCACGAGGAAGATGTTCGCGGGCGTCGCCGCCTTGTCGATATCCTCGAGCTCCTGCATCAAGAGCTCGTCGATCGCGAGGCGACCGGCAGTGTCGTAGATGATGACGTCGCACCCGTGCTGCGCGGCGAACGGGCCGGCCTCGCGGCAGATCGTGACGGGATCTTTCCCCTCCATCGACCACACCGGCATGTCGAGCTGACGGCCGAGCGTCTTCAGCTGCTCGACAGCGGCCGGACGGTAGATGTCGGCCGCGACGAGGCACGGCTTCTTCTTGTGCGTCTTCTCGAGGTAGCGCGCGAGCTTGCCGACGCTGGTCGTCTTGCCCGAGCCCTGGAGGCCGACGAACATGATGCCGGTCGGGCCCTTCTTGGCCCACCGCAGGTCGGTCTCGACCGGGCCCATCATCTTGATGAGCTCGTCCTGGCAGATCGCGATGAACGCCTGCTCCGGCGTGATCTTGACCGTGCCGTACTCCTTGCTCTTGGCCTTGAGCTCGACCTCTTTGCCTCGCGCGGCCTCTCGGACGCGCTCGAGGAAGCGCTTGACGACGCGGAACTCGACGTCACCTTCGAGCAGCGAAAGCCGGACGTCGCGGAGCGCGTCCTCGATCACCTCGTCGTTGAGCTCGGCGACACCGGTCAGCCGCTGGCGAGCGGCGCGAAATCCCTTGGCGAGGGTCTCTAGCACGTTGACCCTATAGCACGCTCGGGCACCGGCTCGTAGACCCAGGTACGGCCTGTTCTCCGACCCCGGGGTGGCGTGCGCTCAGGTGGAGGCAGCGGCAGCGACGGCGCGGACCTGTGGATCGGGATCGGCCATCAAGCGCTCGATGACGCCGGGGGCGCCACCCCCGCGGAGGCGGGTCCGGGCGGCGCGGACCGCTGCGGTCCGGATCTCCGGGTCGGGGTCGTGGGAGAGCTGCTCGATGATCCATGCATCGCCCACGAGCGGGAACACCCGTTCGAGCGCGATTCCGACGGCGAGCCGCCTCAGGGGATCGTTCGACAGCGACCAGGCCGCCGCGATGTGGGTCGCGCTGAGCGGTCGCAGTTCGCCGAGCGCGAGCGCGAGGCTGCGTCCGAGCGCGAGCGCGGCGTCGTAGTCGTCGATGTGCTCGCGGTCGATCTCGAGATCTGCTTCGAGATCTGCGTCATCGGTGCCATCGCGGTCGTCGGAGGGGATCGAGCTGGGTGCGGTCGGCGCGGCGGCCGACGCTCCTATCGCGGAGGTCGACAGCGCGAGCGCGGTCAACCGGGACAGCAGGCAACGGAGCGTGACCTTCGACATGGGAGGTAGGAGCAAGCTGGGCATGCGCTGCGGAGAGTCAACCTCTGCGGTCAACCCTCGGGCTGGTAACCCGGGCAGGGTCCCTCGCATTGGCTGGTCTTCGTAGTCCTCGCGGTAGAGGGCGCCGAGCTTGCGCGACACGAAGACCTCGATCAGCTCGGGATCGTACATCTTGCCCGCGGTCTTGGTCAGGATCGCCTCGCACTCTTCGAGCGGGAGCGCCTTCTTGTACGGGCGATCCGTGGACATCGCGTCGTACGCATCGGCGATCGCTACGATGCGCGCGACCAGCGGGATGTCGCTCGACACCATCTTGTCGGGATAGCCGGAACCGTCCCAGCGCTCGTGGTGGTTGCGCACTGCCGGCATGATCGGGTGCAGCATCTCGATCTTCGACGCGATGTCATAGCCCTTCACGGGGTGCTCGCGCATGTGGACCCACTCGGCGTCATCGAGCGGCCCGGGCTTGAGCAGGACAGAGTCGCGAATTCCGATCTTGCCGATGTCGTGGAGGAACGCACCGAACTCGAGCGATTCGAGGCCGTCCACCGGGTAGCCGGCCTCCTTCGCGAGGACGAGCGAGTAGGCCGCCACCCGGCCGCAATGGCCCTTGGTGTACGGATCCTTCGCTTCGATCGCCTCGGCGAGCCCGAACAGGGCCTGGCGGTTCGCGATCTTCAGCTTCTCGTAGCTCTCCTCGAGCTCCTTCGTGCGTTCCTTGACGACGACATCGAGCAAGGTTTCGCGGCGCTGCAGCTTGCTCTGATCGATCGACAGCTTGCGCACGAGCTCGCGCTGCTCCTCGACGAGGTTCATCAGCTTCAGGCCTTCACCGACGAGCCCCACGAGCCGGCTGCGCTCGCTTGGCTTGGAGACCAGCCGGATGATGATGCCGTTGTGTGCAGGCCGATAATCGAGCTCGACTGCTTCATCCGGCGACGACACCAGCACGATCCGCAGTGCCTCGGGTGCATGGATGACGGTGGTCTCGAGGAACTTGACGCCGTCGAACGTTCCGCTCAGGTGATAGGCGACGATCACGTGCGCCGGTTGCCCACGCAACTTGTTGATCGCCTCGACGGTGGAGCGCGCGGTCTCGACGACCATCCCGAGCCCGCCAAGCAGCTCGGCGAGCTCGCCGAGCGCCTCGACGTGAGGGTGAGCCACCAGGGCGCGGAACCGACGCGACACGCCTGCACTATATAGGTGGCGCAACCGGCTGCAATGGGTAGATTGCACCCCGTGCAAGACGAGGTCACCGGGAACCTGACCGGCCTCAAGGCGAGCGAGATCAAGACGCTGGAACGGTTGTACCGGCGGCGGGTCGCGCCGACCGAGGTCGTGTCGAGCGAGCTGGCCGCTCAGCTCGCCAGCCAGAGCGCGGAGCTGCATCGCCAGGTCGGCGTGCTGATCGATCGGCGCGGCACGATCCAGCACGTCATGGTCGGCGACGCGTCGAAGCTGGTCTTGCCGGACGTCGGCCGGATGCGCGGTGGGCAGGGCAGGTTCCGAGGCCTGCGGCTTGTCCACACGCACATCCGCGGCGAGGCGCTCACACGCGATGATCTCACCGACCTCGCGCTGCTGCGGCTCGATGCCGTCGCGGCGATCACCGTCGATGCCGCGGGAACACCAGGCAAGCTCTTCATCGGTCACCTGCTCGCCGACGCGCCCGCGGACCGGCCATGGCGCGAGCTGCCGCCCGAGCCCGCCAGCGCACCTCGCACGAACTTCACCGAGCTGATCTCGGGCCTCGAGTCCGAGTTCGGCCGTGCTCGCCGCGTCGCCGCCACCGATGGAGGCAAGGATCGCGTGCTGCTCGTCCACGTCGCGATCGGGCGGGCGAAGGACTCGGAGGCCCGGGTCGCCGAGCTCCGCGAGCTGTGCCGAACCGCGGGTGTGAAGGTGCTCGACGTCCTCGTGCAACGCCGCCCCGAAGCCGATCCGAAATTCCTCGTTGGCCGCGGCAAGCTCGACGAGATCCTCCTGCGTGCGATGCAGGTCGGCGCCGAGGCCGTGATCTTCGATCCCGATCTCACGCCGGGCCAGGCGCGCTCGATCAGCGATGCGACCGAGCTCAAGGTCATCGATCGCACGATGTTGATCCTCGACATCTTCGCGCAGCACGCGACGAGCCGTGACGGCAAGCTGCAGGTCGAGCTCGCGCAGCTCCGCTACTCGCTGCCACGGCTGATCGAGAAGAACACGATGATGTCGCGGCTCACCTCCGGTCCCGGTGGCAAGGCGGGGCTTGGGGGGCGAGGCCCCGGCGAGACGAAGCTCGAGATCAACCGCCGGCGCGCACGCGAGCGGATCCAGATCCTCGAGAAGCGGCTCGAGGATCTCGCCGGAGATCGCAGGCTCCGCCGCCAGCGCCGCACGAATCGCGAGATCCCGATCCTCGCGATCTGCGGCTACACGAACGCCGGCAAGTCGACGCTGCTCAACAGCCTCACCGAGGGCAATGCGCTCGCGGCCGACAAGCTGTTCGCGACGCTCGATCCGATCTCGCGGCGGTTGCGGTTCCCACATGAACGCGAGGTCGTGATCACCGACACCGTGGGGTTCATCCGCGATCTGCCGGAGGAGCTGACGCGCGCGTTCCGCGCCACGCTCGAGGAGATGGCCGATGCCGACCTGCTCGTCCACGTGGTCGATGCCGCGGATCCCGATCGCGATCAGCAGATCCGTGCGGTCGAGGGTATCCTCTCGGACCTCGGGCTGGCCGACAAGCCGCGTCTCCTCGTCTGGAACAAGGCCGACAAGCTCGACACCATCGAGGCCGAGCACCTCACGTCGTACGGCGGCGGAGGCTTCGTGGTGTCGGCACTCGAACGTGCGACGTTCGGCCCGCTCCTCCTCGCGATCGAGCGCGGACTCTGGCGGCAGGGCAAGGACGCCGCCGTCGCCCGCGTCGTCCACGCCTAGGACGCTGGTTGGCAACGGGTGGCACGTCCGAGCAGGCACCGCCGTCGCGTACTACGATGATGGCGTGCAGCGGCGCTCGTTCCTCATCGGGGGCATCACCGGCTCGGCGCTGCTCGGCTGCCGGGCATTGCGAGCGCCATTCGCGCCTGACGCGCTGGATGCCCACGAGCTCGACACCCTGTCCGCGATGGCGGACACGTTCCTGCCCGGCGGTGACGGCACACCCGGGGGGCACGAGGTCAACGCGCTCGCGACGCTGGTCGATCCGGCGTACGGGCTGGCGCCGTACCTCGGCGAGCTCGTCGCGGATCTCGATCAGTGGTGCCTCGCGAGCAAGCACGTCGGGTTCCTCGGTCTCTCGGCGGGTGATCGCGAGCTCGCCCTCGAGCAGCGGATGGGAATGCACGGCAAGCTCGTCCAGTCGTGGTATCGGACGGCGTACGAGGGCGCGCTCGCCCTGACGAAGCTCGCGTTCTTCGGCGGGATGACGAGCACGCTCGGCACGAGCTACCTGGCGTTCCCCGGGCCGAGCACGGGCTACGCGCCGGGGAGCGCGGCCGGTGCATGGGCATCGCGCGACCGGCCGCACGCGATCGAGCGCGGCGTGACCTCGGCGATCCGGGTCGACGGCGAGGGCGAGGTGAGCGCTGTCAGGCTCAGCGTGTTCGCGATCACCTTTGACGAGCTGCGCGCGGCTCTGCGGATCACCGCGCCCGACGGAAGTCGTCACGAGCTCGCGTTGCATGCCGCGGGCGGTGACGTCACCCTCGACGATATCGCGGTGCCGCTCACCGGCGGCCCGGCGGCCGGCGCGTGGCGGCTCGAGGTCGCGGCTGCCACGGGGCGTGGGCGGCTCGAGTTGTGGTCGCTGCGGATCCGGACCGAGCTCGACGAAGCTGCCGCGAGGGCGCGATGAGCGAGGTGGTGATCATCGGCTCGGGGTTCGGTGGGTCGATCGCGGCAGCAAGGTTCACCGCCGCAGGGCACCGCGTCACCGTGCTCGAGCTCGGCGAGGACTGGGGCGATCTGCGCAAGGCCCAGCAGTCGCAGGATCCACGGTTCCTGTTCCGCCTGCTGCGCGACTACCCGGTGGACCCGCTGCGAGCCAAGCCCGAGGTCACGGTGACGCTCGGCATGGGGGTCGGCGGCGGTTCGCTGGTGTACGCCGGCATCCACCTCCGTGCGCCGGCGCAGGCGTTCGAGCGCTGGCCGGCGGGTTATACGCGGGCACGCCTCGATCCCTACTACGCGCGGGTCGAGCGCCGGCTCGCGGTCGCGCCCATGGTGGACGCGTTCGCGTTCGATCGGCCGCGGCTGTTCGCCGAGGGCGCTCGCAAGGCCGGGCTACCGCCGGCGCAGCCGATGCCGCTCGCGATGCAAGGCTGCACCCGGTGTGGCTGGTGCGTGCCGATCTGCGGGCTCGGCAAGAAGCAGACGATGCACCACACCTACCTGGCCGATGCGGTGCGGACGGGCCGGCTCACGGTGCTCGCGCATCGCAAGGCCGCGTACGTGGCGCGCGCCTCCGGCCGCTACCGGGTCTGGTCCTGGCGCACCGACGGCGTCGCGCGCGATTATCACCGGGTGACCAGCGGCCCCCTCGAGCCGCGTGATGCCGATCTCGTGATCGTGGCGGGTGGCGCGATCGAATCTCCGGTGCTGCTCGAGCGCTCGCTGACCGCCGAGCTTCCGAAGGGTGCCGAGCGGCTGCGGCCGTTCCCGACCCGACGGCTCGGTCAGGGACTCGATGGCACCGGCGACTTCGTGCAGGGTGGATTCGTCCCGCAGCGCGTCGACGGCTTCAAGGGCGCGGTGATGATGACGCATGTCGATCTCGGGGACTACGTGCTCGAGGACCTCCACGGCGTGCCCGTGGGTGCCGCGGTGTCGCTCGGGGCCCGGCTGCCTGGCGTCACGAAGGACTGGGGACGCGCCTACAAGGACAGCTTCCGCGATTACGGCCGGCACATGCTGGGCATCGCGATCATCGGCAAGCAAGGCCCGGGCAGCGAGCGCACGATCGCGGTCCACGACGAGATGGGCAACGCCGTGGTCTCGGGGCACGCGTACGCCCCTCCGCCTGGCTCCCTCGATGCCGCGCGTTCGATCATCCGCGCGCTCGGCGGTGAGGTGGCGCAGACACCCTGGGAGCTCGCGGGCCAGGCGGTCACGGTGCATCCGACTGGCGGGTGCGCGATGGGCGACGGGCCAGACGACGTGGTGCGCGCGCGCGACCTCCAGGTCCACGAAAACCCCGGCCTCCACGTGATCGACGGCAGCGTGCTGCCGGGCAACCCGATGCGCAATCCCTCGCACACGATCGCGGCGGTCGCCGGGCGCGCGCTCGACGTGATCCTCGGCGCCCACGCGCCGGGCGAGTGGCCAAGCGGCGCGTGATCGCTCCAGGGCTCCGCCCCCCTACCGGCGCGCCGGCAGGGTTCCCCTCGATCAGCGGCGACGGCGGCGGCCGAGCAGCATGCCCATCACGCCGAGCCCGAGCAGCCCGAGCGGACCGGGATTGCCACCACCAGAGCAGCCACAGCCACCCTCGGCCGGCACGCACACGGTCTGGCCGCCGATGTCGGAGCAGTCGAAGTCAGCCGGGCAGGTGCTCGCACTGATGTCGCAGGTCTGGGTGCAGAAGCCGCCGCCCGAGGTCTGCGCGCACAACCCGCCGGCGCACGCCTCGTTCGCGGTGCAGCTCTCGCCGGTCGCGGACGTCTTGACGAGGATCGCGAGCTCCTTGCGCGCGGTGTTGCCTGCGGCATCGGTCGCGATCACCGACAGCATGTGTGGGCCTTCGGCGACCGCGTGCGCGGTGACCTTGTAGACCGTCCCGTCGGGCATCGTGTCGCTGCCGACCTCGACGTTGTCGATGAGCGCGCTGACGTCCGACATCGCCTTGTCGTCGGTCGCGTCGACCACGATGTCGAACGTGGGGGGCACGGTGAGCACATCACCTGGCGTCGTCACGGTCAGCATCGGCGGCACGGTCTCGGTGTCGCGCAGGCCGAGGAACTGCTGAAGCCGCGAGGCCGAGTTGGTCGAGCCCGAACCGCAGGTGCATCCCGAGGGGTCCTGAGGCGAGGTACCGCAGCCCGACGCCTGGTCGATGAACGCCTTGGATCCCGAGTCGTTGATGAGGACGTAGGACAGCAGGTCGGTCGGGAGCTGCTCGTGCTCGAGCGCGAGCAGGTGACCTACCTCGTGAGCGATCGTGGCGCACAGCTCCTCGTCGTGGCGCGGGACCTGGCGATGGGTCTCGGAGAAGCTGAACGCGATCCCGCGCTCGGTGACGTTGCAGAAGTTGTCGGCAGACGCGATCCCGAACAGCTGGTCGGGCCCAAAGCCAATCTCGGTGCCGTCGCCGCCCACGATCGCCTCGACGTAGTCGCCGGAGGCCGGCTCGGCTTCGACGATCCGCACGTTGTACTTGGCGTAGTGGCCCTTCACGCAGCTGACGATGTTCGGCCAGTTGAAGAACCCGCTCGGATCGAGCGGCGGGATCGTGAACGTCGTGGTGCCGGTACCCGGGATGATCTGGCTGTTCGCGGTATTGGTCGCGGCGTCGGTCGAGCTCGCGAGATGGAACGTGCCGCCGTTCTTGTTGAGGTAGATCGTACGCAGGCCCACCGCGGGAGGCGGCGCGAATGCCAGCGGGTCGGCGACCACGACCTGCGGCGTGCCGCAGCCATCCGGCGAGCGCTGCCAGTTGCCGTCGATCTGGGTGAACGCCGCCACGCGATGGCCGGGAGCGGCTCCCGCATCCGCCGCATGGAGCACGCAAAGCACCAGGACACACGAGCGGATCTTCGTCACGAAGGCGAAGCTATCACCCCGTCCGCCGCTCCCTGGCTTGGTTCACCCTGTCATCGGCCAGCGCAGAGTGACGCCGGGACGTCTCACCCGAGATCGTTGGATGCCTTGGGGTTTCGCTCAGTGACCGCGATCGCGGTGCGGCGTCGGACGAAACCGAGCGCGATCCCCGCGAGCACGATCACGCCACCGAGGACGGCGTGCCGCGGCGGCTGTTCGCCGAACGCCACCCACGTGATGAACGAGCTGCCGATCGGCTCCCCGAGCACGGCCAGCGCGACGAGGTGGGTCGGCGTCGTGCGCACCGCCGCGTTCAGCAAGCTGTGGCCGACGAACGAGGCGATGACTGCCGCGCCGAGGCATCCGAGGTAGGCATCCGAGGGCAGCGCTGCCAGGTTCGCGCCCCACATGACGGCGGTGATCGCCAGCGCGATCGCCGCGATCGCGTTGACGGCGCCGAGGTAGGGCAGGAGCGGCACCGCGGTGCGCAGCCGTCGCCCGACCACGAGGTAGGCCGCGGCGCTCGCCGCTCCGATCAGCGCGAGCCCGTCTCCGATCAGCGCATCGCCGCCCGCGCTCCAGTCTCCACCCGCCAGCACCGCGCAGCCGGCGGCCGCGATCGCGATCCCGAGCACCTCGCGCCGCGTCACCCGGTCTCCCAGCAACTGCCCGAACAGCGCCGCGAAGATCGGGCTCGTGCAGACGAGCGCCACCGACGCTGCGGTCGAGGTGAACGACAGCGAAGCGATCCACGAACCGAAGTGGATCGCGAGCAGCAGACCCGAGCCTGCCACCAGCATCCGATCGCGCCACCCGATCCGCCAGAGCTGGCCAAGCTCGCGCCAGCCGGCACCGCAGAGCAGCACCGCAGCGAACCCGACTCGAAGCGCCGCGATCGCGATCGGCGGTGCCGGCGCAGCCCACCGCGCGAACGGTGCCCCCGTCGAGATCGCCACGATCGCGAGCGCGAGCCTCAGCAAGTCGGTCGTTGCCCGTGAGCCTGGGGTTAGCTGTCGGCTTTGGGCGGGGCGCTCTGATCGTCGAGCACGGTGAGCGCGATCGCCATCGCCTTCTTCGCGCGCGCGACCATCGCTTCGTCGGACTTGAGCTTCTGATAGGCGCGGAGGACCTGCTCCTGGTAGCTGGTGTTCTCGGCCTCGAGCGACTCGATCTCCTTGCGGAGGTCGGCGATGCGGTGATCTCGCTCGACGATCGCGGCCGCGTGAGCTCGCAGCTCGGCGTTGCGGTCCGCGATCGTCTGCACCGCGGACGAGAGCTCGGACTCACTGCGCTTGATGGTGTCGCGCGCGGCCGACAGGCCCCGATGGAGCTCTTCGCGCTCGCCCGTGAGCTCGTTGACAATCCTGGTGTGCTCGGCCGAGGTCTCGTTGACGGTGCGGGTGTGCTCGGCTTCCTTCGCGGCCATCGCCCGGTTGAGCTCGGCCTCGCCGGCCGCCTTGACCTTGATGACCTCACCGTTGACGAACGCGATCGCGCGCTCGTGCTGGTTCTGCTGCTCGGCCAGCGCCTGGGCGTGGGCCTGATCGGAGGCCTCGCGCTCGGTCTGATGGCGAGCGGCGGTCTCCTCCAGCGTCCGCTTGGCAGTGACGAGGGCGTCGCGAGACTCTGCGAGCTCGCGATCGGACAGCGCTGTTTGCTGGGCGAGCTCGTCGCGGTGCTGCGTGCTGGCGCGCTCGAGTGCGGCCTGGTACTCGGCCTGTGCCCGCTGGGCGTCCTCGAGGGTGCGCTGCTTGTCCTCGGCGCTCCGGGCGAGCTCGGCCGCGTGAGCCGCAGCATGGTCGGCGATCGCTCGACGGTGATCCGCGATCAGCTGTTCCATCGCGGTCTCGCGCTGCGCGATCGCGTCGTCGAGCTCCTTGCGCGCGACGTCGAGCTGGGTTCCGTGCGTCGCGGTTCGACGCTCGAGCTCGGCGTTGAGCTCGGCCAGCGCCGCGGCGTGGGCGATCGCGTCGTCCTGACGCGCGATGGCGAGCTCGCGTTCGCGGGCAGCCATTGCCTCGGCTTGCTGGGTTACCTGCGCCGCGAGCTCGGTCGCGTGGCGGCCTGTCTGCTCGGCAAGCATCCGGGCGTGATCTGCCTGCGCGCTCGCGAGCTCGGCTCGGCTGCGCTCGAGCTCGCCGGTGACCTGCGCGACGGCACGTTCGTGCGGCGCGGTGGCGACGGCGACCTGGGCAGCCAGCTCCTCGCGCAGGCGCGTGAGCTCGGCCGCGTGATCGGACGCGATCTGGATCAAGGTCTGGGCGTGCTCAGAATCGAGCTCGGCCGCAGCGGCAGCGTACCCGTCATGCGCGGCGGCGTGCTCGGCCTTCAGCCGCTCGAGCTCGGCGGCATGCTCGCGGTCCAGCTGCTCCTGCTTGGCCAGGCCACGGGCGATCTCCTCGTCGCGCTCCGCCGTGACCCGCGCGGTCGCGGTGTCGCGTTCCTGGGCGGCCTGCGCGAGTGCGGCGGCGTGATCCTGGCGAAGCCGTGCGACGTCGGCTGCGTGCTCGGCCGAGAGCTCCTGACGTGCGGCCGCGAGCGTGCCGGCATGGTGGGTGTCGAGCGCGTCGAGCGCGGCCGACGCTTCCTGGCTCGACGCCTCGCGCGCAGCCGCGAGCTCCGCGCGCGCTGCTTCGACCGCGGCCGCGTGTTGCTGGCGTGCGGCTTCGAGTTGCTGACGTACGACCTCGAGCGTGGCGGCATGCTCCTGATGCGCGGCGTCAAGCGCCGCTTGCTGGGCGCCGGCGCGCTCCTCGCGCTGGTGCTCGAGCGCGCTCGCGAGCGCGGCGGCGTGCTCCTGGCGCAACGCACCGAGCTCGCCGTGGTGACGCGAGATCAGCTGCTCGCGCTCGACCCGGAGCGTACGCTCCACATCCGACGCGCTGGCGGCACGTGTCGCTCGCTCGGTCGCGAGATCGTGCTCGATCTGAATCCGCGCGGCGTCTGCGGTGAGCAACGCCTGGACCTTCGTCTCGAGCTCGTGCTGGACCGTGGCGAGCTGCCGGGCGAGCAAGCGCTCGTTCGATTCGAGCGAGCTCACCCGGCTCGCATCGCCGGCGAGTCGTCGCTCGAGCTCGGCGGACTTCTCCTCGAGGCTCATCGACGCCTGCTGCGCTTGACGCAGTCGCTCCTCGGCGTCGGCGAGCTCCCGCTCGCGGGTCGCGAGCTGGCTCCTCGAGCGTTGCAGCTCGGCGTCCTGGGCCATGTTCTGCTCGCGCAAGCTGACGAACTCGCGTTCGCGACTCGCCCCGCGCGACGAGTCGGTCGTCGCACGCTGGCGTTCTAGCTCGGTCTTGAGCTGCGAGATCTGGTGCTCGAGCTCGCTGATCGTGCGGAGCGAGCGGCGGTCGAACACGCCGGAGTTCTCGGTGCGCGCGTCCTGCGCGACCGCGTCGAGGCCGAGATCGAAGACCGGACCGGGCGCGGGGCCGCGCCGTGGCTCGGTCGCGATCGGCGCGTCGAGCAACCTGGCGGGTTCTCCCCGGTCCTCGGGTTCGTCGCGGGCCACGAGATTGGCGTGCAAGACCGGCTCGGGCACTCCCCCCGAGTCCCCGTCCACCGGCTGCAGATCCGCGCTGTCGAGCACGATCCCGGCGGACGACTCCACCTCGTCGTCCTCGGGCGCGCGATCGCCGCTCTCGATCGGGGCTGGCACGGCCTGTTCCACGGCCACGGCCACGTCCTCGGAGACCGGAGCCGCGAGATCGGTCTGCTCGGCTGTGACCGCGACCAAGGTCCGCTGCGCCGGCGCGTCGTCAAAGCCACCCATCAGCGCGTCGAACGCTGCATCGGTCTCGGCCGACACCATCATCTGGTGCATCCCAGGGTCCGGGACGCTCACGGTCTGCGATTGGGCACCCGCACCCTCGAAGTCCGTCCCCTCATCGTCGTCGCCGATCGGGCCGAGGAGCTCGTCCTGGCCGATCGTGCGCTGGTCGATGTACTCGTCGGCGTGGACCTTGAGGCCACGGTGCTTCGCGAAGCTCTCGGCCGTCACGCTGATGGTGACGAGGATGATCGGGGTCTTCGCGAGCGGGCCCTTCTTGAGCCGCTGGAACACCTTGAAGCCGGCCTTGTCGGGCTCGTCGACGCCGACGACCAGCAAGGCCACGGGATCCGCGGCGGCCGACGCCATCGCCTCGTCCGCCCCGGGCTCGACCACGATGTCGAACCGATATCGTCCTAACAGCTGTGTGAGGTTGGCGAGAACCTCGGGATCGACGTCGATCAGCAGGATACGGCGGTTCATGCTCCCCGCCAGAATGATAACCGGTTTAGCGACCTTGCTGGGCTCGGCCGATCAGATCAGATGACACCACCAGCTCCAGCAGCTCCTGAGCGGTAAGCCGCTCGGAGGCGAACGCGTAGCCCATGAAGTGCTCGTCTACATAAGTGACCGCGGGGATGCCGTTGGCATCGTGGACGTGCAGCACCCGGTCGCCGAACTTGATCGCGGTGCCGCCGGTGAGCTCGTCGTTGTGGAGGTCGTCGATCACGACCGCCGTCAGCGTGAACCGGTTGGCGCCGGAGGTGACGACGTAGCGCAGCTGGGCGGCATTGTGACCCGACACCGCCGTGAGCCGGGCGCCGAGCAGCTGGATGTCGAGGCTCGGGGTGCGGAACTGGGGCGGCTCGATCGGTGCGAAGTTCTCGCGCAACCACGGGCCGGTGCCCGCCCCCTGGACCTCGAGTGGCAGCGAGCGGGTCTGCTGCCGCACGACCTCCTTGGCCACCGCCCCCGACTCGGTCGGGACCGGGGGACGCACGGCGACGAACGCCACGATCGCCGCCGCCGCGGCCGCCATCGCGGCGCCCGGCAGAATCCAGCGCCCCACGGAGGACAGCGAGCGCTGGCGATCGGCCTTCAGGCTCGCGTGATCCTCGGCATCGAGGGCGAGCGCGAGCCGCGCCTTCACGAAGTCGGGAGCCGGTGGAGCGACCAGGGCCTTGCGCACGAGCTCGAGGTCGGCGCGCTCGCGGTCGACGTGCGCGCAACAGCTCGCGCAGCCAAGGAGGTGGAGCTCCAGCTCGCGTCTCTCCTCGGCGACCAGCTCGTCGTCGAGGAACGCCATCGCGAGCGTGTCGATGCTCTGACACAGATTCTGGCGGCTATCGCGGAAAATGGGCTCGTTGCGATGACTCATCGCGAACCTTCTCGCGCTTTGGAAGCGCGGTACTTCTCGAGATCGATCGGCTTCTTGGACTCTTGACCGGTCTCCGGTGGAGCGGCTCCGTCAGAGCGGACGTAGCCCTCGGCGAGCGCGAAGTCGCGCAGCTCTGCCGCGAGCAGCTTGCGCCCGCGGAACAGCCGGCTCATCACGGTGCCGACGGGCGTCTGCATGATGTCCGCGATCTCCTTGTACGACAGTCCCTGGACATCGCACAGCACGACCGCGGTGCGGAAGTCGTCCGGCAGTGCCTCGAGTGCGCGCTGCACATCATCGGACACGCTGCGCTCCAGCAGCGCACGCTCGGGTGATTGGCGCACGGTCGCGTCGGCGTGGACGAGCACTCCGTCGGTCGCGCCTTGCTCGGCAGTCGCAGCATCGAGCACTTCGCGGCTTCGCTTCTTGCGCTGATACTCGTTGATGAACGTGTTGGTCACGATCCGCAGGAGCCATGCCTTGCAGTTCGAGTCCTGCTCGAACGAATCCCAGAACCGGTACGCGCGCAGCAGCGCGTCCTGGACGAGATCCTCCGCGTCCCGAGCATTGCGGGTCAGCCGGTAGGCGGCACCGTAAAGCGCGTCCATGTGGACCATCGCCTGCCGTTCAAATTCGGAGCGTTTCTCTCGAACGGCCTGCATACGAGGGTGTCTACCTGTGCCCACCCTGGAATTGTTCCCGAAAACCCCGGTTCCGGCTCGTCGCTCGGTCCCCGATGTAAGTACCTGCAAACATGGCGCTGCAGGTTCGCAGGACCCTCAGGTCGCGGCGCGGAACGCGGTGTACGGGACGCCGAGCGCTTCGGCCACGGCGGCGTGGGGAACCGATCCTTTGTACGTGTTGATGCCGGTCACGATGTGGGGCACCGCGGCCACCGCCTTCTCGAGCCCGTTATCGGCAAGCGTGACCACGTACTTGATCGTCGCGTTCGTCAGCGCGTAGGTCGACGTGCGCGGCACCGCGCCCGGCATGTTCGCCACCATGTAGTGGATGACGTCGTGCACGACATAGGTCGGGTTGTCGTGATAGGTCGCCCGTGCGGTCTCGACGCAGCCGCCCTGATCGATCGACACGTCGGCGATCACCGAGCCTGGCTCCATCTGCTTGATCATCGCCTCGGTGACGAGCCGCGGTGCGCGCGCACCCGGGAGCAGCACGGCACCGATCACGAGATCGCTCTCGAGCACGGCGCGCTCGACGCTGAGCGGATCGCTGTACTGGGTCGAGATCCGACCCGCGTAGATGTCATCGAGATATGCGAGCGTCTTGAGGTTGGTGTCGAGCACGGTCACGTTCGCGCCGAGTCCGACCGCCATCTTCGCCGCGTTCGAACCAACGACGCCGCCGCCGATGATGGTCACTCGACCCCGCTTGACGCCCGGCACGCCGCCGAGCAGGACGCCCTTGCCACCGCGCTCGCGCTCGAGATAGGTCGCGCCGGCCTGGACGGCCATCCGGCCGGCGACCGCGCTCATTGGCGTCAGCAGCGGGAGATCTCCGGGGCTGGGCTCGATGGTCTCGTACGCGACGCCGTTGACGCCGCGGCTCAGCAGCTCCTTGCCGAGCTCGTGGGCCGCGGCGAGGTGGAGGTACGTGAAGAGCAGGAGGTCCTTCCGCATGAGCGCGAACTCCGGCGGGATGGGCTCCTTCACCTTCACGACCATGTCGGCCTGACCCCAGATCTCCTCCTTGGTCGCCACGATCTTCGCGCCAGCCTTGACGTAGGCCTCGTCGGGGATCGAGGAGCCGACGCCGGCATTCTGCTCGACGAGGACGGTGTGGCCCCGGGCGGTGAGGATCGCGACGCCGGCAGGGGTCATGCCGACGCGAAACTCTTGAGTCTTGATCTCTTTGGGAACGCCAATGCGCATGCTGGCCGCAGTATCGGATTCTGGATGACCGAGATCCATCGCTTGCGTCACCAGATCTCGTGACGCGTCGCGCCGCGGCCATCCTGGCGCCAGGATGCCCACACCCGCTCGGCCGCCCGATCCGAGGTCCGGTGCGAGCCGCCGACCGGTGCCGCGTCATCCGGGTCGGGGCCGACGTCCTAGTCCGTGGCCGCGGCTTCCTCGTCCTTGCCGTGGCACTTCTTGTACTTCTTGCCAGAGCCACACGGACATGGGTCGTTGCGTCCGACCTTGGGACGATCGCGCCGGATCGGCTCGGCTTTGGTCTCGCCGTCGCCGCCATCCGCCTGCTGCTGCGCTGTCGCCGAGCTCGTCTTGCCACCGCGTCCACGGGACCGCGAGGCGGACTTCTGGGCGGCCGCCTTCGCAGTCTCCTCCTCGGCGTTCTCCTCCTCGGACTTGTTCATCGCGCCATGCTCGGCGAGGTGGCGCTCCTTCTGCTGGAGCTGCGGGACGTTGTCCTCTTCGCGCTGGATCTGGACCCGGAACAGCTTGGTCACCGTGTTGGACTGGATGCGGTCCATCATCTCGGTGAACAGGCTGAAGCCGGCCTTCTTGTACTCCTTCTTCGGGTCCTTCTGGCCGTAGCCCTGAAGGCCGATGCCCTCACGCAGGGCATCCATCGTCTTGAGGTGCTCGATCCACTGCTCGTCGATCTCGCGCAGCGAGAAGTCGCGCAGGAAGTACATGAGCCAGGGCCGTGACAGCTCCTTCTCTCGCTCGACCAGCCGCTTCTCGATGACCGGCCAGACATGGGCAGCGACCTCGTCGGGCGTGCCCGGCGTGATGTCGAACGTGGTGTTGAACTGCTCCTGGAGCGTGTCCTCTAGCTCGTCCCAGTCCCACTCGTCATCGGAGGCTTCGCTCGACAGGGTGTGCTCGATGATCGAGGCCATCTTCGCATCGGCGAGGTCGTACATGCGCTCGCGCTGCTGGACGAGCGAGGCGCAGACCTGCTTCGTCGACCACTCGATCAGCTCCTTGTGGTCGCCGTCGTAGCGCTTCTCGAGGTCGAGCAGCGTCCCGAACTGACGCCAGATCTCGCCGCGCAACACGCGCCAGCCCGGGCGGGTATCGCCGACAGGTTTCCCTGCGGCGAGATCGGCATCGCGCTCGGCCACCTTGTCCTTGATGACCTTGATCATCTCGGTGAGCTTCGGTTCGATCTCGGGGCTCAGCGACTCGACCGACCAGTCACCGCTCGAGGTGACCGGCTCGGGTTCGATCCCGGCCTTGACCTCTTCCTCGTTCGGCTCGCGATGGTAGCGACCTTCGAGGATCTGGCGGCGCAGCGCGTAGATCGTCTTGCGCTGCTGGTTCATCACGTCGTCGTACTCGAGGACGTTCTTGCGCTGATCGAAGTTGCGACCT
>JAGSPR010000223.1 GCA_018262455.1 Deltaproteobacteria bacterium
CTTCAGCCAGGCATCGAGGGTGCCGCCCTCGACGATCTCCATCGCGATGTAGTCCCGGTTGTGATCGGTGCCGACCTCGTAGACGGTGAGGACGTTCGGGTGCTTGAGGCGCGCCATCGCCCGCGCCTCGCGCAGCAGCCGCGAGCGCAGGGTCGGCTCGTCGCTCGAGTGCAGCAACTTGAGGGCGACCGCGCGCTCGAGGTCCGGATCGAACGCGGCCCACACGATCCCCATGCCGCCTGCGCCGAGCACCCGATCGAGGCGGTACTTGCCCAGCGTCGCGCCCGGAGATCCAGCCGGGCGGCCTTGCTCGGCTGCCGTCACCGCCGAGGGGTCGACGATCATGCGCAGACATTACCTGCGAACGAGAGTCATGATCCGACGGATGCGAACATTCACCGCGCAACCGGGCGATCGCGCGGGTGTCTCGCCGGTACATCCAAAGGAGACCGCATGCTCGACGCGTTTCATCTCGGTGGCTGGGGAATGTATCCGACGGCGATCATCGGCGTCGTGCTGATCGGCGCAGCGCTACGCCATGCCGCGCAGCCCGAACCGCGACGCCTGCCGGTGATCCACGCGCTCTCGCTGCTCACGCTGCTGAGCGGCTGCCTCGGTTTCGTCTCGGGCGTGATCAGGTCGCTCACGAGCTTGCCTGCGCAAGACGCGCGCGAGGCGCCGGTCGCGGCGCTGGTCGGGGTCGGCGAGTCGCTGTGCAACGTCGGGCTGGCGCTCGCGATCCTGACGCTCGCGTGGCTCGCCGTCACGATCGCGCGGGTCCGCGGGCGCGGTCAGAGCGCCGAGCTCACGGCGGTGTGAGCCGCGGTCAACCCCCGCGACCGGCGGGCGGCGGCTGGTACACGACGGGATTTCCGGACACCCGGATCCAACGTCCTTGGTCCGCGAGACGCTTCGTCACACCGCGCACCGAGCCGTCGAGCAGGTACTGGGTGCACGTGACCGCTCCGCGTGCGGTCCCTGGCTCGCACACCTGCCGGGGGCGCCCCGGGCCATAGAACTGGGTGCAGAGCTCGTACGTGCTGCCGTCGCAGCGACGGCGGACGCTGCCATCCGGCACGAGATCCTCGCTGACGCCCGCCGCGGAGCGGTGTTTCACCGTGCCGTCCGCTCTCCACTCGGTACGGCTGGTCTCCATGCCTCCGGGCCGGTAATGGGTCTCGGTCTCCATGCCACCCGATGGATAGAACGTCTGCGTGAAGGTCACGCCCTGCGGGCCCTCACGTCGCTCGGAGACCAGGATCGCGGCGGTCGAATAGGTTCGTGTGGTCGTCTTCGCCTGGTCCTTGATGACCTCGGTGAAGCCATCGGCGGCGCGCGTGACGCGCCGGCGCACCCCGCCGGTCGCATCGACGCAGCTCCGCTCCTCCGGACCACGCTGCACGGTCGTGCCGGCCGGGCACTCGAGCTGCGTCCACCAGCTCGGCGGCGGCTGCTTGGCGAGCTCGAGCGAGAACGCGGCACCGACCAGGAGACTCTGACAGGTGATCTGCGGCTGTCCGTCCTGGCCGTCGGAGATCAGCCGGAGGCTCTCCTGCCATCCCATCCTGCTGGGGCAGTGCCGCGTCGCCAGGGTGATGCGCTTGGCCGCGTCGAGGTCGACCTTGAAAGGTGGCGGCATCGAGCCCTCTGCAAACCGGTAGAGCACGCCCTCGGTGCCTGCGTATCCGACCCAGACCACCGCGGCGGCATCCTGCAGCCAGACCATGGTCTCCACGGTGGCGTGAAACCGCATCGCCGTGGCGCGTCCTTCGCGGTCGAACAGGCAGACGAGGCTGCGTGACCTGGAGCGCGTCGGCAGCCCGTCGTCCCACGCAGGGGCGCCGCACGGGAGATCGTCGGGTCCCTGGTCGTGACACACGATCGCGTAGCGGCCAGACGTCGGATCGTGCACGACCTCCCCGAGGTGGCAGCCAGTGACGAGCGCCCGGGTGTCGAGCAGCCGGCCGTCGAGGCTGCGGTGCTCCAGCACGCCATCGAACGTGACCAGGGACAGGGTCTCGTGCGGTTCGTCGACCGCGAGGCTTCGGGCCCACTGGGCCGTTCGCACGCGCCACGAGGTCTCCAGCGTGCCGGCAAACGAGTAGCGCTCGATCAACAGCTGGTTTGGATCGAGCTTGTTGTGGGGACCGGCGTTCGCCACCCACAGGCCGTTGGTGCCGACGGCGATGCAGCACATTCCCTCGCCGCGAGGGTGCACCACCCACTTCGTCTTGCCCGTGGTGCCATCGAGGACCATCAGGAAGCCTCCGAAGTACACGCTGCGCAGATCGAGCGAGCCGATCAGCAGGTCGTCCTGGAACTGGCCGGCCAGCGCGACGTCGCCATTCGGCAACACCACGGCGTCCATGATGAAGACCCACGCGCTGCTGTACGCCGGGACCGACCAGGTGACCCGGTTCGACGCGTCCCATCGCTCGATCCGCGCATCGGGAACCCAGTCCTCGGTCCACGAGGTCATTCCGTTGTGGACCACGAGCCGACCGCCATCGGGCGTGTCCCGCGACAGGTTCGGGCTCTTGCCCTCGAGCCGCGCCACGACCTGCGCATGGGAAGGCAGCTTCGCGAGGCTGCCGACGGCGATCTCGACCTTGTCTGCGCCGACGTGTCGGATCTGGGTCGCGCCGTGCTGGGGACCGTGCGCTCGACCTTCGGCCTCCGCGCCGACCGCGGGCGGCATCTCGAGCACCCAGCTCGGCGCGGCCGAGGGGACGGCCATCGGCGGCGCCCGACGCTCCACCTCGCGTTGTCCCAGCACCCCGCGATCGAGTCGAGCGGGCTGGGACGGTGCGGGACCGGTCGCCACGCACCCGAGCAGCAAGGGGAGCATGGAGAGAGCCATCGACCATCGCGCGCGCATCGCGGCAAGCCTTGCAGTACGCATGCCGCAGGCAACCAGCGATCTTTCCTGAGGACAAGTTGTCGACTGTGAAGGGGAACGGACACCCGTGCGCCCGTCTCGATTCACGCAGGCGGGTCGCTCGCCGGTGTAAGCGCACGCGCGTGATCACCGTTCTGACGGCGTCATGCAACGCGCCCCGGCCGTGATGGTCGCCATCGTGCTCGCGGGCTGCTTCCATGCCGGCGTCGTCCCGCGCAGCGCGCGCGTGCTCGACCAGGGCGACACGGTCATCGGCCTCAACTTCACGGCGGCGGCGCTGTCGATCGCATCGCTGGTGCTCGACGGCAAGCACGTGCGCGGCAACGGCGGCCAGCGCGCCAGCGTGCACCCGCTCGTCGCGTTCCTCTACGGGGGCGTGATGAACTCCCAGGTGTTCGTGCGGCGCGGGCTTCGCGATGGGACCGAGGGCGCGCTGTACCTCGGCTGGCAGGAGAGCGGGCTCGAGGTCCGGCAACGCGCCCACGACGAGGTTGCGATCTCGGCCGCGGCGATGTGGCGCCCCTGGATGGATCCTCGCCTGCCCTGGCTGCGCGCGGGCGTGGACTTGCTCGGCGGCGATGGCGGGACCTCGCCGGTCGTCGACCTCTACGCGAGCTGGGGACCGGAGCGCCACGCGTTCGGTGTGGAGTCGGCGCTGCCCCCGTGCAGGGGCTTCGGCGGCCGTGGCTGCGGCGAGTACGGTCCGTCGCGCTACCTGGCGGTGACCCGCCGCGAGCTACGGCTGTCCGCGGCCGGCGGCGTCGCGATCGCCGGCGAGCCCGCGACGACGACGCTGGCGGTCGTGCCGCACGTCGTGCTCGCCGCCGGAGCTCCCTACCGGATCGCCTGCCCGTCCTGCGACAAGCCGTTCGCGGACGTCCGGCTCATCGACCGGTGGGGCGTGACCGCCACGTTCGGCATCACGTCCGCGAGCAAGCCCTCACCGTAGCGTCAGCGACGAGGGCAACCACGAGCGGCGTTCCCGACGACGCCGGGGTTGAGCTCGTGGTTCGGCGCGGGTGCTCGTCATCGCCTGCACGTTCGCGGTACCAATAGCCGGTGACCACCCCACACCGTATTGGCTCCATCGCCTCGACCAACGCGTCGCTGATCGTCGCCGTATTCGACGCCTCCACCGCGAGCGCGTGGGAACCGACCGCCGCCATGGCCGCGACCAAGGCACAGTTCACCGGGCACCCTGCCCAGATCCTGCGCGGCCTCGGCCAGGGCGCCGACCACACCGAGATCGACGTCGGCGCGAGCACCGGATTCGCCTTCGAGCTCGAGGCCAGGACCGGGACGCTCGAGGTCTATCGCGACGGCGACACGCTGATGCTCGTCGCGCCGCCGCGCGCGTGGTGGCACGAGCCCGCCAACCACGGCGCCCACGTCGACGAGGTCGCCGCGCTGTTCGACGAGGTCGTGTCCGCGCGCGCGGCGAGCGACGCGACCGAGTACGGGCAGGTCGCGCTGCCCTCTGGCAAGCTCGCGATCGTCTACATCTGGCTCAGGACCATCGGCGCCGCACAGGAGCTGGCGAACCGCATCCCGCCGGGCGCCGCCGTGGCGCTGGGCGATGCCCGCGGCGGCCTCGTGGTCGACCTTCCACCCGGGCGCTATCGGCTGCGGAGGCGCGAGGTGGCGGCGCCGTGGGCCGACGACCAGGCGTTGTTCGCGGCCTACCTCGTCCCCGAGACCTAGCCGGTCAGGCGAGCGCCACGAGCGTCACGGCGCATGACTGGATGGTGTGGGATGGGGGTATCCTGGCAGTATCTTGCGACTGATGGCCGTCTTTGCGCTTCGGCGGCTAGGGCTGGCGCTGACGTTACTGGGCGGGTGCGGCAGGCTGAACTTTGATCCCACCCCCGATGCCTGCGTCCCGTTGCCGGAGATCTGCGACGGCATCGACGATGATTGCGATCTGGTCGCGGACAACGACTGCACGGCCGCCGTGGCCAGTGTGGGAGGCGGCAACGACTTCGCATGTGCGGTCACCACGCTCGGGCACGCCTGGTGCTGGGGCCTGAACGATCGCGGTCAGCTCGGAGATGGCACGAACGTGTCGCGGAGTGAACCTCGCGAGGTCGACGCAGCCATCCGCTGGGCTGACGTCGTGCCCGGTGGCCTCCACACCTGCGGACTCGACACCGACGGGAGCGCGTGGTGCTGGGGCGACAACACGGTCGGTGAGCTTGGGCTCGGCACCTCGGACACCGATCCACATCCTCTCCCGGTCCAGGTCCCGGGCCTCGTGGGGCTGCGGGCGATCGCAGCGGGGTTCATGACGACGTGTGCGATCGCCGCCGATGGTCGCGTGCTGTGCTGGGGCGCGCGCAAGAATGGCGCGCTCGGAGACGGTCAGACCGTCGGGTTCAACCCGAACCCGACCGCGGTCCCCGGACTTGCCAGTGGGCTCGCGCTGACCGACGGTGGACCCGCATGCGCGCTGACGGGAGCCGCGTTGCCCGCCGAGGCACGCTGCTGGGGTGCGGATGGGCTCTCGGAGATGCCCGTGACCGGCCTACCGCTCGTCGGATCGATCTCGAGTGGCGATGGGAGCGCCTGCGCAGTCGACGCCAACCGAGACCTGTTCTGTTTCGGGCGCAATACCTCGGGTGAGCTGGGGCTGGGCGTGATCGACTCGACCCCTGGCACCCCTCCGTGGACCGCGCAGCGCACGCTACTCTCGAGGGTGGTCGACTTCGAAGCGAGCAACGAATTCGCGTGCGCCGTGCAGGACGATCAGCGGGTGTCGTGTTGGGGCGCGAATCGTTTTCAGGAGCTGGGGCACGCGACCGGCGGCATGCCAGACCCGATCCCAGCCATCATCGAGATCCCCGAGCCTGCGCAGCGCGTCCGGACCGCGAGCTACTCGAGTTTCGTGGAGCATCCGCGCGAACGTTGTGCGCACGGATCGCCGCTACCAATCGTGTGCGGCAGTGAGCTGAGGCTCGCAGGCGTCTGCGCGAAGTGCTGCAAGCGCGAGGCAGCACTGCGGTCGACAACGCGTCCCACCACGGTGGCCGCGCCGAAATGCCGACGACGTTCAGAGGTCGGAGAAGTCGGGCTTCGGCCACAGCCACGCCTTGCCCTGATACACGAGCTTGCTCTTCTCGTTGCCGGTGCGGGTGGTGATCTCGGCCCGCGGGATCGCCCAGAACCCGGCGCGTTCAAGGGCGGGCGCCGACGTGCAGGTCACGAGCACGCTCTCGCGATCGCGTCGGCTCGGAATGCCGTCGGTCGAGCGGAAGTACGCGTACACCGTGCAGCCGCTCGCGCGCGCCTGCTCGGCTCCGGCTCGGACGTGCGCGGAGACGCGGAACGCCGGCCAGCGCACGGTTGGACGCAGATCGAAGGCGAAGCTGCCGCCGTCGCGACCTACGCTCGCAAGATCGTAGTTGCACTCGACGACGCGTCCTGGGGGATCGGCCCGCAGTGGCGTCGTGCCCATGAGCGAGAGCACGATGGAGATCGTGGCACGTGGCGGCAGCATCGGTGCCTGCGTATCACGGCCGTCATGCGCGAGCCACGACGCATGAGTAGCTGGGTGTCGAACCACTGGCGCCGTGTTCGCCGTCGACGTCCTCGTCTGCGACGCGTCATCACGATACAACGAACCATGACCGAGACCGTGACCCAGACCATCGTCGGGCCGACGTTGACGGCGCTGACGGCCGAGGTCGTCGGAGGACCGGACGCCGGGTCCACGGCGGCGAGCGACGACGACACCCTCGCGATCGGCACCTCCCCGGGCAATCGCCTCGTGCTCACCGACCCTGCGGTGAGTCGGTTTCACATCGAGCTCGCCCACGCCAAGCACGGAGTCGCAGTGGTCGATCACGGCTCGACGAACGGCACCTGGCTCGGCGCGGTCAGGCTCGTCAACGCCGTGGTGCCACCAGGCACGGTGTTACGGATCGGCAGCTCGAACGTGAGAATCGGCGAGTCGGCAGACGCATCGCCGCGAGGCGAGCTCTACGCCGGCGATCGATTCGGAGGCATGGTCGGCAAGTCGGCCGCGATGCGGCGCGTGATGGCCCAGGTCGGCAGGCTCGCGAGGACCGACGCGTCCGTGCTCGTCGTCGGCGAGTCCGGCACGGGCAAGGAGCTCGTCGCACGTGCACTGCACGACCACGGACCACGCGCCGCCGGACCGATGGTCACCGTCGACTGTGGATCGCTCGCACCGACGCTCGTCGCCAGCGAGCTGTTCGGTCACGAGCGCGGGTCGTTCACCGGCGCCGATCAGACGCGGGTCGGAGCGATCGAGCAGGCGCACGGAGGAACGCTGTTCCTCGACGAGATCGGCGAGCTCCCCGAGGCACTTCAGGCCGTGCTGCTCGGCGTCCTCGAACGTCGCCGGTTCCGCAAGCTCGGAGGCAAGCGTGACATCACCGTCGACGTCCGGCTGGTCACCGCCACGAACCGTGATCTACGCGCCGAGGTCAACGCGCGACGGTTTCGCCTCGACCTCTATCACCGCCTCGCCGTGGTCACCTTGCAGCTGCCGCCGTTGCGCGAGCGCCCCGAGGACGTGCCGCTGCTCATCGAGCACTTCCTCGCCGACGCGCAGTGGCAGCGGCCGATGACCGAGCTGTTCTCGGTGGAGGCCTTGCGGGCGCTCGAGCAGCACTACTTTCCAGGCAACGTGCGCGAGCTGCGCAACCTCGTCGAAGCCGCGATCGCGCTCGGCGTGGCGCCCGCGGCTGGCGAGCTCGCAGCGGCACCCGAAGCCACGCGGTACGAGGTGCCTTACAAGGACGCCCGCGCGGCCATCGTCGAAGAGTTCGAGCGCGAGTATCTGCGCCGGTTGATGGAGCGCACCGCGAACAACGCGTCGGAGGCAGCTCGTCGAGCATGCCTGACCCGGTCGCACCTGCTTCATCTCCTGCAGCGCCACAACCTGCGAGGCTAGAAGCCGCAGCTCGGATCGGCCCACGGCGGCGTGATGTAGATGCCGAGGCCGCACATCTCCTGGAGCGAGCTCTGACCGAACTGGACGGTCGCGCCGGTATCGTTCTGGTAGCTACACTCGATACGGATCTGATCGCCGGCCGTGAGCGGGAGCTCGGGCGCGAGCCCATAGTAGCGCTGATTCTCGAACGTATAGGGCATGTCGATCAGGGTGTGCGGCCCCGAAGCCGTGGTCGCGATCGCGCGCATGTGGACGCCGAGCTTGTGCATGTGCGGGAACACGCTGAACGCCTTCGCACCCTCGGGCACGGTGCACGTTCCGACCTGCGTGCTGCTCCCGGGCGGCACGACGAGGTCGGAGGTCTTTCCGGTATTCGCGATCCCGGCCTCGGCGACCGGGCTGGTCGTGCTCGTGATCGAGACGCCGGAGTGACCGGTGAGCGTCTGATCGGTGGCGTTGAAGACGTGGAGGTTCAGCATCAACTGGTCGCCGGCATGGACGCGAACCGCGAGCCCCGCCGGCATCGCGAGATCCGGCGTGCCGACCCCAGCGCCGAAGATGATGGTCGGGCGGTTGTCGCTCGCCCCACAGATCGCGCTGCCGTCGGGGCCGATCGGCGAGCCGACGCTGAGGGCGGTGTGATGCGTGCCGGATGGCGCGGTCGTATGAAAGCCGGTGATGAGCACGTCCTCGGTCAGCGTGCGCGTGACACACCGGTAGCCTTCGTCCCCGGCGGGCAGGCTCCAGCTGCCTGCGATCAGCTCGGTGAATCCATCGACGCTGCCGTCGCCGCCGGGGGGGAGGTTCGGGTTCGCATCGGGGCCGGCGACGTCGTCACCGCCACCGTCGATGGCCGAGGTCCCACATGCCGTACCCAAGACCAGCCAGATCGCGATGCGTGTCGTCATCGCCGAGGGTGCTGCAACCGCCGATCCCGGGGGCGATCCAGTGATTTCAGGCGGTTCGGTACTAGCCCTGTCGGGTCGATCCTACACCCTGTCTGGGGGACCATGCAGCTCCGCGTCACGGGCCGGCGGCGCACGACAGCACCTGCTGCTCGCAGTTCTGGTCGAACGTGTCGAGGCTGACCGTGAGGTGCTCGACCTCGTCGAGCAAGACCGGACACGAGTACTCGCAGCCGACGACCTTCGCCGGAACGTAGGTCGGATAGCTGGTGCCGGTCCAGGCCTCGACCTCCGAGCACGGCTGCACCGTGCCGACGACGCGCACCATCACGGCGCGATCCGGCGCGTCCTCGATCACCACCGTGCCCGAGAGCGCGGCGTTGAACGCGGCCGCCGCCGAGACCGGATCACTCGGGTCGATCGTGAGGCGCATCTCGGTACAGAACCTCACGCCCCCCGGGACCTCGATCGGCAAGCAGCCGCCGTGATCGTCGCACCACGTCGAGATCGCATCGCCGCGACACAGCGGCAAGCCGCCGTCCATGTCGAGGAAGTCGACGACGAGGCTCATCGCGAACTGGCTCCCGGACAACGCGTCCTCGACCATCAGATTGCCATTCGCGCGCTTGCACGAGAATCCCGCTGGGAGGCGATCGCGATCGGCGGTCACTCCGAGATCAAGGGTGACCGGGTGCGCGGGCGAGCACGCGGCGAACGCGGACACGAGCGCGAGGCTTCCGAGCTTCACGGGAACACCACCTTGCTTTGCGGGTCGGGGCGGAACACGAGATAGCCCGTGATCCCGGCGGTGATCGCCGATGCGACGACGACGCTGATCCAGAACCGCGGCCTGCGCCACAGTGGCGTCGCGGGGACGATGCCACCGGTGCCGAGCAACTCGCGCGTCACCTCGGCGGTCGCTCGCGACACGCCGCCGCGACCAAACACGCGCTCGCCCCGTGCGCCGACCTGGCCGTCCGCGTAGAGCGCCCCGACGAGATGCGTGCCCGCGACACCGAGGACGATCAGCTGGCGCGCGCGAACCGCACGAGCCGCCAGGGCGAGGGTGCTCGGATCGTCGACAGGTGCACCGCGGGCCACCCGGAGCTGGAGCTGCGCCGCGATGATCGGAGGCGCGGCCTCGACGAGCTCGATCGCGAGCTCCCGATCATCCGGCGTCAGGATGCGGCGCGCCATCGGCGTGAAGCCATCGGCGGCGATCGTCAGCGCGTGCGCACCCGGCGCGAGCCTCACCGTGCATGGCGTGACGCAGCTGTCGTCGCGGCCGTCGACCGACACGCGGGCGCCGGCCGGACGAGCGGTCACGCGGAGTGGCACGGGCGCGTTGGCCGCGAGCTTCGCCGTGACATCACCGATCAGCAGCTCGACATCCGGTGTCACCGACGCGATGTCCGCCGGCAACGCCAGCCCCGCCACCGCGATCGACATCGCGTCGCGGCGCGCACCGGTCTTGTCGCCTTCACCGACGCGGCACGCGACTCTCCACACGAGCACTCGAGCCGCGATCTCGCGATGGCCATCGAGCAACGCCAGCGTGTCGATCGGATCGAGCAGCGCTCGACACGACGGAAAATCGGCGTTGATGTACGCGCGGCGCGCGCGCGCGATCTCATCGCCGTGCTCGTCGGTGATCGGCGCAGCTCCTAGCGACTCCGGCAGGGTCACCACGGCGAACGCGACGCCTTCGATCGGCCGCGACAGCGCGGCACGCACGTCGCCGGCATGGGCGCCCAGGACCACCGCGGTCAGCGGTGCCGTCCGCGTTGCGGTCGTGCCACACGCGGCGATGGCGAGGAGCAAGCTGGAGCTTCGCATGAGCGACTCCGATGCTACTCTCGAGCTAGTTGCGTTGCGGGGACCTGCGCTACTATCGCCAGCGCGTGCGTTACCACATCGAGCGTCGGATCGGCGCGGGTGGAATGGCCGACGTCTACGAGGCCACCGTGGACGGCGATGCCGGGTTCCACCGCAAGGTCGCGATCAAGCGACTCGCGCTCGATCGCGTCGATGAGGCGACGGCGCGACAGAGCTTCATCGACGAGGCACGCATCGCGGGCTCGCTGCACCATCCGGGAATCGTCGCGATCGTCGACTACGGCATCGTCGATGGCAGTCCCGTCCAGGTGCTCGAATGGATCGACGGGATCGATGCCGCGAAGCTGGGCGAGCTCGCGACGACCGCGGGTGAGCTTCCGGTCGAGGCTGCGTGCCACATCGCGCTCGAGGTCGCACGCGCGCTCGACTACGCACACACCGCCACGGACGCCGGTGGTCGAACGCTCGGCATCGTGCACCGCGACGTCAAACCGTCGAACGTGATGGTGTCGTGGCTCGGGCACGTCAAGCTCGCCGACTTCGGGATCGCGATGGCGCGCGAGCGCGGTGCGGCACGGACCCAGACCGGGATCGCGAAGGGGACCGCGCTGTACATGGCGCCCGAGCAGCGCATCGGTTCGATCGTCGACGCGCGGGCCGACGTGTTCGCGCTCGGCTGCACGTTGCACGCGTTGCTCGCGGGTCACAGTCCGGTCGATCCGGCGGCCGCCCCGATGGACCACGAGCTCGGGCGAGCGACGAAGATCGAGGACACCCTGCCCGCGCAGCTGCGCGAAGTGATCGGCCGCGCGATCGCGCCGAGCTCGCGCGATCGATTCGCGAGTGCACGAGCGTTCGAGACCGCGCTCGAGGACGCGATCCGCGAGCTCCGGCTGCCGGACGGTCGGCGCGCGTTGATCGACTGGCTTCGCCGCGCGCGGACACCGGGCCGGTCGCGGACCGACCTGCTCGACGACCTGCAGGCGCTCGGGCTCCAGATGGTGCTCGCCGGCGACGACGAAGGTAGCCGCAATTTCCGCATGGAGAAGGGAGTCCTGCCGACGACTCCGACGACCACGACGGTCGCCTCGGCTCGTCCGAGCATGCCGCGCGCGCGACGGTCGGCCTGGATGATCGGGGCCGGCGCCGTCGCGCTCTCGGCCGCGATCGTCGGTGGTGTCGTCGCGAGCTCGGCCCCGGGTGCCGGATCACGCGTCGCGACCGTGCCCCGCGACGCGACGACCGAGCCACCGCGGGTGGTGCCCGTTCCGGATGCGGCCATGCCGGTCGCGGCGATCACGCCGAGCGTGCCTGCACCTCCTCCTCCGTCCGGCGATCGTCGAGGCAGGAAGCCCGCGGCGAGACCCTCCCCCACGACCACGCGCGGCTTCGTCGCGATCGGCGGCACTGCCGTGCACCTCGGGGAGATCCTTGTCGACGGTACGAAGGTCGGCACCGCGCCACGCCTGCTCGAGCTCGCCACCGGTAAGCATCGGCTCGAGGTCTCGTTCGCGGATGGTCATCGACTCGGTCCGGTGGTGGTCACCGTGGGGGAGCAGGACACGCGGTCCCATCCGCTGCGTCCGAACCTGTGAGGCCTTGCACGCGAACGCGACCCAACGGCTCGACCGGCACAACGAACGATGCTGCCTGGCCGCGTCATGACAGGCTGCCGTCCTCGGTCGGCCGGCCGGGCTCGCGTCCAGGTGGCGTGGTAGCGGCGACTTCAACCACGAAGTCCTGAAGCCGCTCGGCCTTGGAGTAATCCTCCAACCAACTGAAATTGCGACTAATATAGTCGCCGTATCGACGTGACTTCGCACGACAGCTTCCAATTGTCATTGCCCGACGTCTTTTACGTGCACTAATACGTCGTCTTTTACGTATCATAGCACGACACGAGTAACGTGTCCTCGCCCATGTCGACGCCCAACGAAAAGCTCGCAGCCGCACTGAAGGAGCTGTCCGGTCTCCAGCACGACAGCTCGCGTGTGTTTGCGTCGAAGCAGCTTACCCGAACGTCACGAGAGCGACTCCTGAAGCATGGCTTCTTGCAGGAGGTGATGAGGGGCTGGCTCATGTCCGCAAGCCCGGCGGCGATGCCGGGCGATACGACGCCATGGTTCGCTTCGTTCTGGGAGTTCTGTCGGCGCTACTGCGACGAGCGATTCGGGACCGCATGGAACCTCTCGCCCGAGCAATCCCTGCTCTTGCACGCCGAGAACACCACCATCCCGAAGCAAGTCATCATCCACAGCCCCGTCGCGGGCAATAACCGCATCGACCTTCTGTTCGGCACGTCCTTCTTCGCGCTCAGGTCGAAGGCAACGCCGCCCGCTCGTGACCTCGAGATCAAGAACGGCCTGCGCGTGTACGGCATCGCAGCAGCACTGACGCGAGTGCCAGAGGACTTCTTCGCGCGCTATCCGATCGAGACTCAAGTCGTCGCAGCAAGCGTCCGAGAACCGTCTCAACTGCTCTCAAGGCTCCTGGAAGGAGGACACGCGACGATCGCCGGTAGGCTGGCTGGCTTGTTCCGTCGCCTGGGACAACCGGCGATCGCCGACGAGATCCTCGCAACGATGAAAGCCGCGGATCATGACGTCCGCGAGGCAGATCCTCTCGACGCCGATTGCGTGATCTCTCCCCCGGCGCCATCGACGTCACCGATCGTCGCGCGACTGCAAACGCTCTGGGCTGCGGCGCGCGACACCGTGATTGCCGAGTTCCCCAAGGCCGAGGGACTTCCCGAGGACCGTGACGCGTACCTGCAGGCCATCGACGATGTCTACAAGATCGACGCCTACCACTCGCTCTCGATCGAGGGCTATCAAGTAACGCCCGAGCTCATTCAGCGTGTCGCAACGGGAGCCTGGGATCCGGATCAGATCTCCTCCGATCGTGACAACCAGAACGCGCTCGCCGCCCGCGGCTACTGGCTCGCGTTCCAACGCGTCCGCGAGACGGTGAAACGGATCCTCCTGTCGGAGGCAAGCGGCCAGGTCGTGCGTACGGCGCACCGCGATTGGTACCGCGAGATGTTTGGTCCCCACGTCGCCGCCAGGCTGCTCAGCACCTCGATGCTTGCCGGTTATCGGAATGCGCCCGTGTACCTCCGTGGCTCCAGGCACGTACCACCACGTTGGGAGCTGCTTGCGGACGCGATGCCCGCTCTGTTCGATCTGATCGAGAAAGAGCCCGAACCCGCCGTGCGCGCCGTCCTGGGACATTGGCTTTTCGGATACGTGCACCCGTTCCCAGACGGAAACGGCCGCATCGCCCGCTTCCTCATGAACACGTTACTCGCGGCGGGTGGATATCCTTGGACTGTCATCAGGGTGGAGGATCGAACGGAGTACCTCGGCGCACTCGAGACCGCGAGCGCGGAGAGCGATGTCCAACCCTTCGCGAGGTTCGTGGCCCACCAGATGCAACGGACCCAGGGATCCTCCGCCGCGAACGCGAAACGACGACCATGAATTCATGCCGAAGGACCAGTGCAGCGATTTCGGGAGAGACCTACCGCTGAGCTGGCGAACGCTCTGAACCAAGACGTCGTCGCCGATGCGGTTCGGCACGCAACAGAGAGCTGCAGCCTCTGATCGATGCCGCGCTCGGTGATCACGTCGCGATCGTAGGCTACGAAGTAGGACCACGCGCTCGCTCCCATGGACATAAAGATGATTCCGGCGCCGCAAGATTGATCCACTTGGGCGGTAGTCACGGTCAATTCGGCGGTGCGCGGAATGGTGACGTCTCGGGGTCCGGGTCCAACGGAGCGCCGTCGACGATTCGATGCGCTCGCTCGGTGATCTCGAAGTCCTCGAGCGCGACAACCACCGGTAGCAGCGACGCGAGCTCCGGCGCCTGGTGATCGTGCCCGAAGCGTCGCTGCCACCACGACAGGGCGGACAGCCGCGCATGCTCGCGACGGGCAGCTGCACCCACCGGGTCCGCTGCCTCGCGAGCGAGCTCGAGGTACGAGAGGCGACGCCGTACCGGCAACGTCCGCCCAGCGCATCCGAGCAAGGCGGCGGCTGCCGTGTGCGGGCGACGTCCGCGCTCGCCCGCCGCTGCGAACGTCGCGCACGCGTCGCACAGCGCTTCGACGTAATGATCACGCGCGAGACCGTGCCGGATCGAACGAGGGGTGGGATCGCTGATCATGATGAGACCTTCGACGTGGTGGATCGCCAGCGAGCCGTGCGCCTCGCCCGGATAGGGTGCCAGCGCGAGCAGCAGCTCGACGAGCCCACGCCCCATGACCGCGAGCTCGCGCACGGCGCTCGTGGTCGCGGCGCGCCGTGCATCCTCGTAGATCGAGCGGGCCTCGAGCAGGCGCCCGCGTCGTTCGAACTCCGGTTCGAGCCAACCCGTTGCGACCTCGAGCCGGCCCCACAGCAAGAACAGCTCCCCGATCGAATTTGTCAGCTCCGGTGGGATCTCGGAAACGTCGAGCCCCTTGCGGAACCGTGCCCGCAACACCTTCACGCAGTTGCCGCGCGGCTGCTCGAGATCACGCCACACGAGCTCCACTCGTTCTGCGGTCCACTGCACGCGCGCGACCCTATCCCGAGACCAGCATGCCGTGATCATGTTTCATCAACCGCGCACGCCCCAGCACGTGGCAGGGGACCGGCTGGAATCGATTCGGCCGCGTACACGTCCGAGTCGTTGAGCGCGGCGCTCGGCTACTTCACTGACCTCGCGTGCGTGAGCAAGCCGCAAGCGACGCGAGACTCGTGCGGCCAGAAAGCCAGGCACCTCGGACGACTGCTCGGCACGAAGCAGCTCGACCACCTCATGCCCGCGCAGATCGAGCGCTCCATCGCGACGCGCATCACCGACGGCGCACACACCCACACCGCGCTGACCACAAGCGCGTGAATCCCAGGTTGTCGATTTCTGATACGACTCGCCTATGGACCCGCAGAAGATGTCGCTCGTCCTCGTCCTCGTGTCTGCGCTCTGGGGTTGTGGGCGCACCAGTGACACGGCGAAAGTTGAAGCGACCAAGCCGGAGCCCCCGGCAGTCGTGACGCCATGCACGTACGAGGAGGGGCGGGAGGCGTGCACGTTGAAGTGCGACCGCGGGTCGAACGAGAGCTGCGCCGTCCTCGGTCTCATGTACCTGCGCGGCGACGTGATGAAGACCGACTACCCGAAGGCCAAGGCCCTGTTGGAGCGTGCGTGTGCGGCGGACGTGGCGGTTGGCTGCGGCGGACTCGGTTCGCTCTACGGCGCGGTCGAGAAGGACTTCGCACGGGCGCGACCGATGTTCGAGAAGGGGTGTTCGCGAGGGGACCCGCTGTCGTGCGAGAGCCTTGGTGGGATCGAGGCAGGCGCGGACGGCCACAAGGTCGATGACCACCTTGCCGCATCTCGACGAGCGAACGTCTACTACCGACGGGCGTGCGAGCTGGGCTCCGGCCCGGGGTGCGCGTTCGCGGCGGTGATGATCGCCGACAAGACTGTCGAAGGCCAGATGAGCGAGTCCCTCGACCTGTACATGAAGGCATGCGGACGCGGCGTCGGGATGGCGTGCCGGCATGGGGCGAAGTTCCTCAACAAGGACACGCCGGAATGGAAGCAGGTAGCCGCCACGGTGGACAGCACACAGCTCACCGCGGACCTGCTGGAGCGCGGGTGCAAGGCTGGCGATGTGGAGTCGTGCAAGCTGCAAGCGCCACGAGGGCAGTGAGGTCATCGGAGGTGCCAGCAGCCTGCAACGTCCACCGCCCGACCCGTGCTCGTCGTGCGTGACTCGACTTTGCTGCCCACCTTGGTCCCTCGCAGCCGGTGGGCGCCATCGCCTCCAGTGCGCACGACGCAGCCGCTGCCTTGCACGATGGGACTGACTGGGAACATCGTGGCTTCTTAGAATTTCTCGTTGTCGCGAACCTCGGCGCTGATCATGGCCATCGTCCCGCCCTCGACGTTGAGATCCGCAATCGTGACTAGATCCTTGAGCAACTTGTCCTGCTGGCCAAGCGCATCGGCGTGGATCAGCAGGAGGCCCCCCTCGTCGTGGTCGCTGGGGTCCCTCATGTAGGCGTGCCACTCGCCCGGCTTACCCTGCGCCAAGAACGTGTCCTTGGCCGGGGCCGTGGCTTCCCCCACGACGATGCTCCCGCTCGGGCTCGAAATCTTGCCGAGATAGGTGTGGACCTTCAGGACGATCGGGGCCTTCGGTTCGGCGAGCTCCGGATCAGGCGGGCGTCTGGGGGAATTCGTGGCGAACGCGGGCTGGCCCGATCTCAGTTCCGCGACCAGGGCATCGACGTTCTTGCCGAGAACGTGAGCGAGCTCCCCAACGACCACCCGCTCAAACGTATCGATGAGCTTCCGCTCGCCCAACGTCGGCGCATAGGTCGTCCGATAGAGCGTGTGCAGCGCGTTCACCTGCGCTTCGAGGGGCCGGTTGATCAACGTCACCATGTATTCATGGAAGCGGGCCGCCCACGGTCGATCGTCAGACGCACCCGTCTGCTGCCGCAAGGCTCCCGCAAGCCTCTCGGCGTCTGGACGGCTCACTGGTCTCCGGACGACGTTCTCCACCGTGTCGGTGGGAATCATCATCGTCGTGCCAACCTCGACGGACTTCATGACCCAAAAGGACTTTCCGTTCATCTCGCGGGAGCCTTCGACGCGGACCAGGCCCTGCCCCTGCCA
>JAGSPR010000535.1 GCA_018262455.1 Deltaproteobacteria bacterium
GTGGCCAGGTTCGGCGAAGGCTGGCCGTGGGCGTCGCTCCCGACGAGGGTCTCGAACACGTTCGAGAGGATCTGCGCGTCGATGTCGAGCTCGATCCGGGAAGGTCGCAGCGCACCGAGCTCACCGGCGTACGCCGCGACCACCTCGCCGCCGCGCGGCAGCTCGGTGGTCCTGGCGGCAGCGCGGCTATCGAGGGCGGCGACCTCATCGCCGTACTCGCGTGCCCGTTCGAAGTCTGCTCGCAGGTTGGAGATCGTCGCGCCGAGGACCAAGAGGCGCCTCAGGCTCTCGCTTCTTGCACTCCTGCGCGCGAGCTCGAGGCCGCGCTCGACCGCGCGCGCCGCGACCCCGACGCGGCGCGCCTCCCAGGCAACCTCCGCGACGAGGACCAGCACCGAGAGGAGCTCCTCGTCGCTGCCGCCTGCTTCGGCAGCGCGCGCGGCAAGGTCGAGCTCCTTGAGGGCGAGATCGAGCTGGCCCTTGATCCGGTGAGCGCGGGCGAGCAGCAGCCGCGCCTCCTTCTCGACCACGACATTCTCGCCGTCATCGTCCTCGAGAAACGTGAGGACGGTACGCGCGGCCTGGACTGCTTCATCGACGGAGGCGCTGGCCAGTGCGTGGCGCGTCAGGCGCAGGCCGTAGTCGATGACCTCCTCGGCCATGTCCGCGCCCGCGTAGTGATGGAGCAGCTCGGGGTACACGCGCTCGAGGCGGCCCTTCGAGCGAACCACGATCGCCTCGGCCGCGCGCGCGTGGAGAGCGCGCCTCCGGCGACGGGGGATCGCGGCGGAGAGGACTTCCCAGGTGAGCGCGCTCGTGAAGGCCATGCGCTCATCGCGCGAGCCGCGCGCTTCCTGGATGAAGCCGCGTCGCACCAGCTGGTCGAGGATGGCGTCGAGGTCCACCTCATCCGCCGCGAGCGCTTCCAGATCCATCAGGTTGAACGATCGACCGAGCACGGCTGCCAGGGAGAGCACGTGCCGGGGCCCCTCCTCCAGCCGTTCGAGCCGCTTGCCGACCGTCTCGCGGAGGGTCGCCGGCAGCTCGCGCACCTCCGCGTCGGGCGCGGTCGAGAACGACCGGAAGCCCGTTTCACCGACACCTGCACCCGACTCGAGCAGCGCGCGGACCATCTCTCGCGTGACGTAGGGATTGCCCTCGCCCGCGTCGTAGATGCGCGTGATCAGATTGGGGTCGAGCTGCGCACTGCCCACGAGGCCGGCGATGAGCGCGCGCGTCTCGGTCGACGACAGCCGAGCGAGGTGGATCGACGAGAAGCGCCGGCTCCCCTTCATCGCGTCCACGAGCTTGGCCACCGGATGGACCCGGTCGACCTCACCCTCGGTGTAGGCCCCGACGATGAGCATGGGCGAGGCCCCGAGGCGCATGCCGATGTAGCGAAGCGCGTCGACCGACGCAGCGCCGAGGTGCAGGTCATCGACGAGGAGGACCAGTGGCTTGCCACCGCCAATGCGGGCGAAGGCGCGAGCCAGGACCTCGAACGATCGCGTCGCGTCGGTCTCCGCGGGCCGGGCGTCGTGCACGCCGGGCTCGATCCCGCCTCGAAGAACCTCGATCTCGGTCAGCGCGGGGAACAGCGCCAGCAGATCTGCGGCGAGATCCGAGAAGTCCGGCGACAGGCCTGTGGTCGAAGGCGTCGCCGTCCTGAAGTACACGGTGAGCAGGTCGCAGAGCCCCTGGAGCGGAAGCGCCTGGTGCTGCTCGACGAAGCTCGCCCGGAGGACCCTGACGTTGCGAGCTTGCGCGAGCGACTCGATCTCGTCGAGCAGGTGGGTCTTGCCGATGCCCGCCTCGCCCGCCACGAGCGCCAGCTGGCACTCTCCCGCGGTGGCCGCGACCAGCAGCTTCTGGAGCTCCGCGAGCTCCTTGTCCCTGCCGATGCGGAGCGGCGCGGGCGCGTTCGGTGCCAGGAAGGAGTGCGCCTTGATCGTGTCGTAGACGGCGCGGCGGGTCGCGTCGTCCATCCGAGCAGCGTATCGGGCCAGCTCCTCCGCCAGGATGCGTGCGCTCGCGGGCCGTCGCGATGGATCGCTCTCGAGACAACGGAGCACGATGGCATCGAGCTCGGGGTCGATGCTCGGGACCCGGATCCGCATCGACGCGACGAGCTCGTTGGCGGTGCGATACAGCACGCTGTACGCCTCGCCGGTGAACGGAGGCTCTCCGACGAGGCACTCGTAGAGCACCACCCCGAGGGCGTAGACATCCGAACGAGCGTCGCCCTTGCCGCCCTTGACCTGCTCCGGGCTCAGATACGACACCGTCCCGAGCAGCGCTCCGGAGTCCGTGATCCGCTCTTCGCGCTCCGCGAAGGCGATGCCGAAGTCGGTCACCCGTACGCGCAGCACCTCCCCCTGCTGCTCCAGCATGAGGTTCTCGGGCTTGATGTCCCGGTGGACGACGCCAAGCGCATGGCTGTAGTCCAGGGCAGCGGCCGTCTGGATCCCGATCTCGAGGACCTCCTCGACGCGCAGGTGTCGAGCCTTGAGCCAGCTCCGCAAGTTCTCGCCGGCGACCAGCGGCATCACGAAGAACAGCTGCCCTTCGTGGGCACCGAAATCGTACACGCTCACGATGGAAGGGTGATCCAGCTTGGCCACGACGCGCGCTTCGCGGGCGAACCGCTGCTCGAGCTCCGGGGTGAGCTTGGCGGGCGCGATCAGCTTGAGGGCCACGCTGCGGTCGAGCAGCGGGTCGTAGGCCAGATAGACCACGCCCATCCCTCCTCGACCGACCTCGGACCGAAGCTCATAGCGATTCGCCAGCTTCGAGCCGACGGTACTGGCAGATCCGGATGTGGCGGCGGATCCGAGATCGCCGCTCATCGAACCGGTCGTCGTACGGACCATGCTCCCCAGAATATCATCGGGCCCGTGCCGCCCCGTCGTCGGGGCCCCGCTTGCTCGCGATCGCGCCATGTGCGCGGCTGTCCCCAATAGACCACATGGGAACCGGCCAGTCGCAGCTCGACTTGCCAGCACTTGGATCGTGATCCCGCCAAGTTACGCATGGCACGAAGTCCGCAAGGGTTGCGGGATGATGTCTCGCATTGGGTTCCATGGCCCCACCGCTGCGCTCGCCGCCGCCCTCGCCGCGCTCGCGACCAATGGCTGCGTCACCACCGATCCCGGATCGGATTCGTGCAGCGAGGGCAAGTGCGATGAGGCCGATCTGCCCGATTCGGCGATCGCCGACTCGCCCTGCGATGGCCTCATCACCGATCGATCGGGGCGCGGCCACCACAAGGTCGCCGGCCGGTTGCACGACCGGCTCGCGACCCTGGCATTCCAGGCAGGCGACGACTGCCCGACGACCCTCGACGACATGATCGCGAAGATCGCCCGCACCGATCCGGCGTGCGCAGGTGACAAGCTCAGCACGTCGACGCGCGCGGTCTCCGAGACCGCCAAGCTGCTCGGCCGGCCCACCGACTACCGCCTGGTGACGACCGAGTCGTGTGGATTCGACCAGTCCCAGATCTTCTTCTCGACCTTCGGCGTGCCGGCCGTGACCCCCGAGCTGCCCAACGACCAAGAGATCATCGCGTTCGACGAGACCTCCGGGGTGTTCAACTACTACACGAGCGACGGCAAGTCGCTCCAGTTCTTCGGCAACTCCACGGACCTGTTGAAGGGCTCCGATGGCGAAGACCGGCGCTGCGCGAACTGCCACGTCGGCGGTGGCCTGGTGATGAAGGAGCTCGAGTCGCCCTGGCTCCACTGGAACATCAGCAACGATCTGCCCGGCGCGGACGACCTCATCAAGGCCCACCCGATCCTCGGCTCGTCGTTCTCGGCGACCAGCCTCGAGAACGAGGTCAAGGCCAGCGCGGAGACGGTCAACAAGCTCGCGGTCAAGTTGCGGAAGGCTTCCGGCGACGTCCGCGGCCTGCTCCGCCCGCTGTTCTGCTCTCCCGAGCTCAACATCACCGCGCAGCACGTGACCGCGCCCGAGGTGCCCGAGGCGCTCGTGCTCGACAACCGGTTCTCGGGCGGACTGTCGTTCCCGTACGATGCGGTTGCCTACCAGGCGCAACTCGTCGCCAACAACCAGCTCGTCGATGGCGGCGAGGGACGGCGCGACACCGTCCTGGCATTCGCGATCGCGAACCGA
>JAGSPR010000224.1 GCA_018262455.1 Deltaproteobacteria bacterium
GCGGGTTTCGCGCGGTTGCCGATCCGATCATCACGCGCGACGAGCGAATCTCGATCGTCGCCGGGCTCGAGACCGTGTGCATCGAGCTCGCCGCGAGGTTCGCGGTCGACGTGTTCCGTGACGACTACTTTGGCTGGGATCCCTCCCGGTTTCCGTCGCGACGCGCGCACAACCTCGTACGCTCGCGCGGCCAGCTCGCGCTCGGACTGGCGGTCCGGGCCGCGCGAGGGGATGCGCTCGAAATCGTCCTCACCGGGACCTGACGCGGGAGGATACGATCGGCTAGGCCTCGGGATCCCTTCGCAAGGTCGAAATCGCGAGGGCCTCGGGGCCTCACTCCGCGAGTCGCGGACAGCCGGAATGGCTTCGCCAGCGTCCCGGGATGCGGTCTAATTGGTCAATGCGTCTCCGTGGACTCGTCGGTGCGGCTGGGTGCGTCCTGTTGGCCTCCGCGACCGCGGTGGCGGTGGTCCCTCGCCAGACCGGGGGCCAGACCGGGAGCCAGGCCGGGCGCCGCGTCGTGGCCGACACGCTCACCGTCATGCCGGCGGCGAAGGTCGGCAAGGCTTTGCGCGTGCAGCGCGGGCTCCGATTCACCCCGAACCCCACGCCCGCGTGGAAGCGGTTCACGACCATCGCAGGCGGTTCGTGGCGCGTCGCGTGGGATCCCGCGACCGGCGTGCCGAGCCGGATCTGGGGCGCCGGGATCGCCGTGCCGGGAGCGATGGCGTCACCCGCGGTCGCCGAGCGCGTCGCGCGCCAGCTCCTCGCCGACCATCTCGACCTGCTCGCGCCGGGCTCGACCGCGTCCGACTTCGAGCTGGTCTCGAACCACTACGACGGGGACCAGCGCTCGATCGGCTTCGTCCAGCGCACCGGCGGACGCCGGGTGGTCGGCGGTCAGGTCAGCTTCCGGTTCAAGCACGACCGGCTGTTCGTGATCGGCAGCGAGGCGTTGCCGAACGTGACCGTGCAGCAGCCGCGGGCGCGGCTCCAGCCGGCGCAGCTCGCCGCCCGCGCCACCGATAACCTCCGGATCGAGCTCGCGCTCCCGACCGCCCCGGTACGGACCCTGTCCCCGGGCGGGAGCCCCGGCGTCGACGAGGTCGTGCTTCCGCTCGTCGGCGACGACGCCGTGCTGGGCTACCGGCTCGCGACGCGGCTCGAGATCGACGGGGGGACCGAGGGTCGGTACCTCGCCTACGTCGATCCATCGAACGGTGCGGTGCTCGCCGTCCACCAGCAGAATTCGTTCGCGACCGGGACGGTCCAGTATCGCGGCGTCGATCGTCATCCCGGCAAGCCACGCATCGATCGTCCGGCGAAGCGCGCCCACGTCGTGGTGGGCGGGACCCCTCAGACCACCACGGTCGACGGCTCGGTCTCGTGGTCGTCGGAGCTCGCCGAGACCGTGACCACCGCGGTCGTCGGCGAGCTCGTCGCGATCGTGAACCTGAGCACGGCCGGCACGCTCGCCACCACGCAGCTCTCGCTGTCGCCCAGCGGCAACACGATCTGGGACGCGACCGCCGCCGAAGAGGACGATGCCCAGGTCGTCACCTACCTCTCGGTCAACACCGTCAAGGACTTCGTCCGCGCGAACCTCGACGCGAACATGCCCAAGCTCGAGGAGCAGTTCACCGCCAACGTCAACATCCCGCAGAACTGCAACGCGTTCTACGACGGCAAGGCGATCAACTTCTTCCACGCGACCGCGATGTGCGCGAACACCGGACGGCTCGAAGACGTCGTGTTCCACGAGTTCGGCCACCACGTCCACGCGTCGGAGATCATCGAGGGTGTTGGCTCGTTCGACGGCGCGATGAGCGAGGGCGCCGCGGATCTGCTGGCAGGGTTCATCACCAACGACTCCGGGATGGGCCGCGGGTTCTTCTTCAACGACGAGCCGCTGCGCGAGCTCGACCCGGCCGACGGCTCGGAGGCCACGTGGCCCGACGACATCGGCGAGATCCACAAGACCGGGATCATCTTCGGCGGCACGTTCTGGGATCTCCGCAAGACGTTGATCGAGCAGTACGGCCAGATCGCCGGCGCTGCCAGGACCCAGAAGCTCTACCTCGCCGCGCTGCGGCGCTCGGTCTCGATCCCGACGAGCATGATCGAGACGCTCGCCGCCGACGACGATGACGGCAACCTCGCGAACGGCACGCCGAACGAATGCGCGATCCGCGATGCGTTCGGGCGTCACGGCCTGCGCACCGCCACCGGCACCATCCTCGCGCCCGGCGCGCTCCAGCAGAACGCGCTCGCGACGGTGGTCCGTGTCGATCTGTCGGGGCTGTCCGACCACTGCAACGGCGACGGGATCGACTCGGTCACGCTGCACTGGAAGCCCAGCTTCACCGGCGTCCCGAAGGCGGGCTCCGCGCCGATGGAGGCGGTCAACAACACGCGCTACTGGGCGCAGATGCCGCTCGCGGTCGAAGGAGACATCTATTACTCGGCGAAGGTGAAGTTCAAGGACGGCTCCGTCCTGACCCTGGCCGACAACCTCGCCGACCCGTTCTACACGATCTATCAGGGCACCACGGTGCCGCTGTACTGCACGGACTTCGAGTCGGTCGACCCGTTCTCCGAGGGCTGGACCACCGGCACCGCCGATGCGCAGCCATCGCCCTGGGAGTGGGGCGCCGCGACGCCGGGGGCCACCGATCCGGCGTTCGCGTTCTCGGGGACCAACATCCTCGGGATGAAGCTCGGAGGCGACTACGGGGCCAGCCAGTACTCGTTCGTCAAGCTCCCCCCGATCGACATCGGCCACTTCAGCGACGTCCGGCTGCAGTACCGGCGCTGGCTCGCCGTCGAGGACAGCGAGTTCGACAAGGCGCGGGTCATCGTGAACAACAAGCAGGCGTGGGTGAACTTCAGCGCCGCGAACGGCAACTCGAGCTCGACCCATCACATCGATCGCGAGTGGCGCTTCAACGACGTCAGCGTGTCCGGTTACACGTTCGGTCACACGCTGGACCTCGGCTGGGATCTCAACACCGACGAAGGCCTGCAGCTCGGCGGCTGGCACATCGATGACGTGTGCGTGGTCGCCAACATCCACTCGATCTGCGGCGACGGCGTGAAGAGCTCGACCGAGCAGTGCGATGACGGTGCGGCCAACGCCGATCTTCCGAACACGTGCCGGACCTACTGCGGGGTCCCGACGTGTGGCGACGGCATCGTGGATGATCTCGAGATCTGCGACCCCGGCCCGAACGGCAGCAGCGAGTGCAGCGCGATCTGCGAGCCGGTGCCGGACACCGGCGGGTGCTGCTCGTCGAGCGGCAACGCGCAGGGGGCCCTCGCACTCGGCGGGCTGGTCGGCATGCTGGTGCTGCGTCGAAGAGGCCCGCGCCGGATCGATCGACGTCGGTCCGCAGCGTAGCAAGGATCGGCGTCACCCTGCGGCAAGGGTCCCCCTCAGGGGCGCCGCGCGTAGCCTGGCCCGAGTCACTCGATCTTCGAGAACGCGCGCGAAGCCAGCGCGAGGGCGATCACACCCGTCGCGAGCACGATGCCGAGCTCGAGCGCGATCGGCACGGTCCATCCCGACCAGCTGACGCCGAAGCTCGCGCTATCGGTGCCCGCGACCTGCGAGAGCACCTGGCGGCGCATCGGATCCACCGCGTAGGTCAGCGGATCGAAGCGGGTCAGCACCGCAAGCCAGGTCGGCAGCCCGCGCAGCGGGAACAGCGCGCCCGACAGGAAGAACATCGGCATGATGATGATCTGGACCATGGCCATGAAGGCCTGGAACGACTTGATCTTCACGGCCACCAGCACGCCGATCGAGGTGATCGCGAACGACAGGATCGCGAGCTCGCCCAGCAGGATCAGGACCATCGAGATCGAGTACGGCACCCCGACGAGCGCGCCGACCGCGAGCACGGTGACGCCCTGGAACATACCCGTCGTCGCGCCGCCGAGTGCCTTGCCGATCACGATCGCGCTGCGTCGGACCGGTGCGACCAGCATCTCGCGCATGAAGCCGAACTCGCGATCCCAGACGATCGATCCGGCCGAGAAGAAGCAGGTGAACAGGGTGGCCATCGCCATGACCCCCGGGAACAGGAACACGCGGAGGTCGATCTCCGCGGTCGGCCGCATCCCGGCGCCCATCCCGGTCCCGAACACGAACAGGTACAGCATCGGCTGCAAGGCCGACGCGATGATCCGCGGCTTGTCGTGCCAGAACCGGATCATGTCGCGAAGCCACACGATCCGGATCGCGCGCAGATCGGTCATCAACGTACGGGGAGGCACGCTGACCGCGATCGGCTCCATGGTCCCGCCGGCGCTCATCGCCTGGCTCGCTTCATCCGCGCCATCGGATCCTCGGCTTGCTGTTCCTTGTCCCGGATCGTGGCCCCGGTATGTGCGAGGAACACGTCATCGAGCGAGGGCCGCGCGATCGACACCGAGAGGATCGGCACGGCGAGCTCTGCGAACAAGCGCGGCACGAACTGCGCGCCGTCCTCGACCGCGAACATCACGTGGCCTTCGCGCAGCGCGGGCTCGACCCCGAACAGCTCGTGCAACCTCGCCATGGCCGCGGCATCGTCCGCGGTCGTGATCGAGACGCGGTCCTTGCCGACCTGCGCCTTCAAGTTGGCGGGGGTGTCCTGCGCGACGATCTTGCCCCCATCGATGATCGCGATTCGATCGCAGAACTCGGCCTCGTCCATGTAGTGCGTGGTGAGGAAGATCGTGATCCGCTCGCGCGTCTTGAGCTCCTGGATATAGCGCCAGATCGATACCCGGGTCTGCGGATCGAGCCCGACGGTTGGCTCGTCGAGAAACAACACGCGGGGCGAGTGCATGAGCCCACGGGCGATCTCGAGCCGGCGCTTCATGCCGCCGGAGAAGGTCTGGACGAGGTGCGCCCTGCGATCCCACAGCCCCACCATGTTCATCACCTGCTCGAGTCGCGGGGCCACTTGCGCGCGCGGGATGCCGTAGAGCTCGGCATGGAACCGCAGGTTCATCTCGGCGGTCAGGAAGTCGTCGAGGGTGGTGTCCTGGAACACGAGCCCGATGTGGCGGCGCACCTCGTCGCGCTGTGTGACGACGTCATATCCCGCGACCGTCGCCTGTCCGGAGGTCGGCTTGGCGAGCGTGCAGAGGATCTTGATCGTGGTCGACTTGCCGGCGCCGTTGGGCCCGAGGAAGCCAAACACCTCGCCGGACTCGACGTCGAGGTCGATGCCCTGGACCGCCTCGATCTCGCCGTACTGCTTGCGCAGCCCACGTACGACGACGGCCGACATCGCGCCACAGCATACGCTGTTGCCGGCGGCGGTGGTCGTCGGCGCGCGCCGCGCGAGCGGATATCACGAGCGCGCCCCCCACGGCGTCGCGACAGTCGCGATATCATGTCGAGATGCGCAAGCTCGTGGTGGGTCTCGTCCTGGCCGGTGTGTCGATGACTGGGTGCTACGCGGGAGTCGGGTTCCACGGCAACATGCGCATCCACGCGAACCCGATCGCCGCGGTCGCGACGGCGGTCACCGTCGCCGCCGTGGTCAACGCGGTCGCGAGCGCGCCACCGGTCGCGATGAACGTCGAGTACTACGACTACGGCACCAACCCCGGCAACGTCTGGGTCAACGGGCGGTACGCGTACGTCAACAACAACTGGGTCTGGCAGGCTGGGCGGTGGCAGCCCGATCGTCAGGGCTACTACTGGGTCCAGGGCGCGTGGACCGCACAGGGCAACCAGTACGTGTGGGTCGACGGTTACTGGGCCGAGCCGCGCGTTGGCTACACCTATGTCGATGGCTACTGGGACTACCGCGACACCGGTTATGTCTGGATCGCCGGGAACTGGGAAGCCGAGCGCCCCGGCTACGTCTATGTCGGCGGCAGCTGGACGACCGACAACGGCCGCCGCACCTGGCGCCGTGCCGGATGGACCCAGGACGATGGTCGCCCGGCGTGGAACCACTATCGGACCCGCGGCCGGGTCAGTGGTGGCGTTCAGGTCCGCGACCACCGCCGGTAACCCTGGAGACCGGCTCGGTTGATCCGGCGTAAGCGTCGGCGTAAGCGTCGGCGTAGGCGGATCAGCTGCCCAGATTCGCTTACGCCTACGCTTCCCCCTTACGCCTACGGGTCCTTATCCGGAGATCGTCGAGCGCTTGCGGCGGCGGGGTGGCTCGGCAACGATCGAGCGCACGCGTTCGAGCACCGACTCGGCGAGCTGGGCGTCATCGGCGATGAACGCAACTTGCGCGCCGGCGAACAGCGCACGGTCCCGGTCGGACACCTCGCCGATCAAGACGAGCTGCGCGCGTTGCTCGAGCTCCAGCCCCCGCGCATACATGCAGAGCTCGAGGGCATTCATCACGCCGCGGAGCGAGGCGTCGACGAACACCAGATCGGGGTGATCGCGATTCAGCTTGTGCGCGGCCTCGGTGCCTTCGCTGGCGATCTCGACGACCGCGGATGCATGCGCTCGCCTCGCGAGGCTCCACAGCCAGCGTGCGCGAGCGGTGTCATCATCGACCACGAGGACGCGGACCGATCGTGCCTGGGTCCCGAGCCGGGCGGTGACGGCGTCGAGCTGGGCGAGCACGTCCCGCGCCGAGCGCGGTCGCGCGGCGGGCAGCTTCTCGAGCAGCCATTCGACCAGGTCCGAGACCTCGCCCGGCAGATCGGGCCGGAGGTCGACGAGCCGTGGGGGGCGTTCGTAGCCATGACCGCGCAGCTGGACCTCGTGGGCAGCATCGGAGAACGGAGGATGGCCGCAGGCCAGCTCGATGGCGATGCAACCGAGGCCGTAGAGATCGATCGCCTCGGCAGCGGCGGGATCCGAGGCTTCGACCTCGCCCCGCACCACCTCGGGTGCGAGGATCTGCCCGAGCGGGCCAAACGCGGGTACCTGCGAGAGCGAGAGCCGGCCGAGCACCATCCGGCCGTCGCCGTCGATGAGCACGGTGGATCCCGAGATGTCGCCGATGGCGATCCCGCATTCGTGGGCGTGGGCGACCGCCGCGATCAGCGTACGGAGCTTCCTGAGATAGACCTCGGGAGCGAGCTGCGTGACCAGCAGCTCGCGGACGAGCCGGCCGGTCACGCGTTCACCGACGACGAACTCGACGCCATTGTGGTTGCCCATGCCGTGGATCGAGACCGCACAGGGGTTCGCCACCGCCGCGCAACGACGGGCTTCGAGGATGAGCGACGGGGTCCCAGGGTCGCGCCAGGCCAGCTTGAAGGCGACCAGCCGGTCCAGCATCATGTCCTGCGCTTCGAACACGAGCCCGCTATCGGTGCGCGCGATCTCGCCGTGAATCACGTAGGTCGACGCGATCACCTCGCCCTGTTTGAGCGGTCGCAGCGAGCTGTCGCGGTACCCGGGGGGGACCTGAAAGCTTGCGGAACCCATCAGCGGCTCCCGCTCGGGAGTGGCGTCGTCTCACCCATGCATGCCCACGCAGCAGCGTATCAAGTTTCGAGCAGCCGCCACATATACCAGGACGCCGCCGTTCGATAAGGCCGCCAGGGCTCGGCGAGCTTCATCATCCGAGCGGCCTCGGGGAGCTTGCGGAGCTGGAAGTGGCGCTGCATGCCCTTGCGGATCCCGAGGTCGCCGACGGGGAGCACGTCAGGACGTACGAGCGCGAACATCAAGAACATGTCGACGGACCACGGGCCGATGCCTCGCACCGGCAACAGCATCGCAGCCACCTCGTCGTCGGTGGCAGCGGTCAGCCGGGCCGGGACCAGCTTGCCGTCCAGCACGTGGCGGGCGAGGTCCTTGAGCGCGGCGGTCTTCGCGCCCGAGAGCCCCGCGGCGCGCAGCCGGTCGTCCGCGGTCGCCAGGATCGTCGCGGCTGGCGGAAACCTGCGGCGGGGATAGAGGGCCAGCACACGTCCCCAGATCGTGTCGGCGGCCGCACCGGAGAGTTGCTGGCTGACGATCGCGCGGGCCAGCGACTGCACCGCGTTGCGGCTCGGCATCATGGTGGGGGCGCCGTGGCGCTCGATCAGCGGGCTCAGCCGCGGATCGGCGCTGACGAGGTGGCCGAGTGCGGGCAACCAGTCCACGGTGGACGTCATGGCAGCCACGAGCATGCCATGACGCGTCGCCGGACGGCCTGCAATCGCAGTGCTACCAGGACATCAGCACGGCCCCCGCGGCGACCAGGGCCGCGCCCACCATCTCCACGCGGGCGGGGCGCTCGCCAATCGTGAAGGCCAGCCCAGCTGCGAACAGCACCGACGTGTTGCGCAACGTCAGGACGTAGCCCGAGCCACCGCGAGCGAGCGCCTCCATCAGGATCAAGAACGAACCGCCGCACACGATCCCCATCAGCGCGATCCGAAACCCGCGGCGCCGAAACGACTCCACGAGGACACCGCGCCCGACGCTACCCAGCCGTGCGCTGCTGAGCGCTGCGGACAGCCCGAGGGAGAGCGCGAACGTCGCGGATGGGCTGCCACCTGCCAGCAGCGCCGCCTTGTACGCGAGGTGATACCCCGCGATCGAGCCTGCACATGCCGCGGCCCACGCCACCCCGCTGCGTCCCTTGCCGCCGCGATCCGCTCCGTGTGCCCCGAGCCCGGACAGCACGAGCCCGAGCAATACGACCACGCTCCCGGTCGACGACGTCCACGTGGCTACCTCGTGGAACAGCACGATCGACAGCGGCCACACGACGAGCACCGCTCCGCCGCGCGACACCGTGTACACCGGGCCGAGCCTGCCGCGCTCGAGGGCGCGCGCGAGCGTCGCGAAGTACACCGCCTCGAACAGCCCGGCGACGATGGTGTACCCGAGTGCCGCAGAGGTCTCGAACGGCACCTCCCCGGCCATCCACCGCGCCACCGAGATCATCGCGGCCAGCAGCGTCCCGACCGTGATCGCTCCGACCAGCCCGCGATCCTTGTCAGGCTCCACTCGCAGCAGCGCATTCCACAACGCGTGGAGGAAGGCCGACACCAGGACGAGCGCGACGATCAAACGACGTCGAGCGTACCGCGGTCAGCGCGTCAATGCGTCCTTCGCCAGGACCGTCCAGTCCGCGCTGCCGTGGCCCTCCGCGATCACCGTGTCCATCCGCGCCGCGATCGCCGGCAGCACCGCCAGCGGGACGTGCGCGCGCGCCGCCTCCTCGAGCATGAGGCGCGCATCCTTGCGCGCCATCGCCAGCTCCCACGACGGCTCGGAGAACTTGCCCTCCACCATGCGGTTCATCCGCGCTGCCACGGTGACCCCGGGGTTGAACACGTCGAGCAGCTTTGCCGCATCCTCGGGCAGAACGCCGGTCGCCTTCGCCAGCGCGAGGAGATCCGCGAGCCCGGTCGTGAGGAACATCAAGAGCAGATTCCCCATCAGCTTGAACGCCGCGGCGGCATCCGTGCGCGGCCCGAGGTAGGACAGCTTCCCCGTCATCGCCTCGAGCGCCGGCCGCAAGGCCTCGACCCGCGCCGGATCCCCGGACACCAGCATGATTCCCGTTGAGTCCAGCGCGTTCTGAGGGCCCATGAACACGGGCGCATGAACAAACGTGATCCCGCGGTCCGCCCAGCGGGCCACTCGAGCCGCCGTCCCGGTCGCAGACGTGGTGGTGTGATCAACGATCGTCACCCCTGCCGCAAACCCCGCACGTGCCTGCTCGAGCACCTCGTCCACCGAGGCATCATCCGACAGCGCCAGGTGAAGCCGCGTGGCCCCACGCGCCGCCTCGGCCGGATCCTGGAAGGCTGCCGCCCCCCATGCTTCCAGGGCCTGCGCCCTCGCGTGCGTGCGATTCCAGACCCGCACCTCCTTCCCACGACGCCGCAGTGCACGAACGAATCCGGACCCGAGCTTGCCCATGCCGAAGAACGCGGTCATCGGGGGCGACTATCTCCCAGGTCCGCCGTCGCAGGAGCACCAACTGGAGCTTGCCCGGAAATTCGGGCCGTTGACGTGGGCGTCATCGTACGTCGTCGTGGAGGTGATCGGCGACTTCGACGGCGACGTGTCACCTTGACGGCACCGACCGTAGCGTCACCACGCCCGCGCCTCACGTCGCCGTCGAAGTCAACGTGAAACGTCGCCGTCGCCGTACCACGCTCAAGTCCACGGCCCGAATTTCCGGGCACGCACCAACTAACTACGCCGCGAACAGATCGTACATCGTCACGCACTCGTAACCGGCGCCTTGCAGGTTGGCCACGATCTGGGGCAGGGCATCCAGCGTCCACTGCTGGGACTCGTGGAGCAGCAGCACCTCACCCGGGCTGACGTTCGGAGGCGAGCAGCGCGCGGCGAGCGAGTCGGGATCCTTGTCGTGGTAATCGCCCGAGTCGATCGTCCACATCGCCACGGTGTAGCCGGCGGTCAGCAGCGTGAACAGCGAGCTCGGGTCGAGCGTGCCGTGGGGCGGACGAACCCACGGTCGCCCGGTGATCTGACCGTTCAGCGCTTGCTCGGTGCGTGTGCACTGATCGAGCAGCTCGCGCCGGGACAGCTTGGTGAATCGGGTGTGGTCGTAGCCGTGCCCCGCGACCTGATGGCCGTGGCGCACGTACTCGCGCACGAGATCCGGGTGCCGATCGGCGAACTCGCCGACCAGGAAGAACGTGGCCGGGACCCCGAGCTCGTCGAGCCGTTCGAGAAACTTCGGGGT
>JAGSPR010000536.1 GCA_018262455.1 Deltaproteobacteria bacterium
CGGGCGGTACACGGCGGGCTTCGTGAGTGATGGCAGCCTGCGGATCTGGGGCTTCGCGAACACCGGCACACCGGGCTGGTCGCAGAGCTTCGGGCTCGGCGCCAACACCGCAAACCTCGCGGCGGTCAGCGCGGGCAAGCACGTCTACGTCGTGGGGTCGCTCAGCGAGTCCATCAACTTCGGCGGCAGCGATCTCGGTGGCGTCGGGTACAGCGGTACGTTCATCGCGAGCTTCAGCTCGAGCGGCAACCATCGCTGGTCGCACGCGAACACGGGCCTCTACATCGACGCCGCATCCGATGGTGTCACCGACGTGTATGTCGCCGCTCGGCTCGAAGGCACCCTCGACTTCGGCGATGGCGTGTCGCGCACGGCGATCGGCAACGCCGACGTTGCGATGGTGAAGTACCTGGACTGAACGACGGGACGGCGTCTGTGACGCCGCCTCGGCTCACTTGATCTTGGAGATCTTGTTGCCGGTGCCGAGCTTCGAGATCTTCGGCTTCTTGCCGGTGAGCGCCTTCTTGTAGGTCACCGTGTTGCTCGAGCCGTTGACCGAGAGCTTGTCGACCGCGATGACGTCGACGGTGTTGCTCGAGCCGTTGATCGACAGCTTGCTGATCGACTCGATCGTCGCCTTGATCGTGCTGCCGTTGATCGAGATCTTGTCGCACGTGCCGGTGAACACGAACGTGCCGTCGCTCGAGTTGACCGAGACGTCCGGGTCCTTGGTGCAGTCGTGGGTGACGTTGGTCTCGGAGTTGTAGGACACGTCGGCGAGCGCGACGGCCGGGGCGAGGGCGAACAGCAGGCTGATGACGAGCTTCATGGGGATCCTCCTTGACGAGCTTGGACGGCCCATCATCGCCCGGATTCACCGCTCCCGCGACATCACCCCGACATCAGAACCGTGCGCGTGCCCGTCCGTGGCGCGCGGAGCTCGGCCGATCCCGTCACGTCGCTTGTTCCCGCCCGGCGGGCAATGAGACCCTGGAATGGATGCTCTCGCCCCCGCTGGTCGCGCCGCTGTTCGACGGCCCCCTCGATATCCTCGGCGACGTGCACGGCGAGCTCGACGTCCTGCGCGCGTTGCTCGAGGAGCTCGGCTACGACGCGACCGGGGCGCACCGCGACGGTCGGCGACTCGTGTTCGTCGGAGATCTGTGCGACCGCGGCCATGACAGCCCCGGGGTCATCGACCTCGTTCGCGGCTGCGTGGAGCGCGGCACCGCGCAGTGCATCCTGGGGAACCACGAGCTCAACCTGCTGCGACGCGACGCGAAGCACGGCAACCACTGGTACCTGGACCCGTCGCACGCGGAGCAGGAGGGCGAGTTCAAGCACAGCAAGCCGGCCCCCGCGGATCACACGTGGCACGACTTCTTCCTGTCGTTGCCGCTCGCCCTCGAGCGAACGGATCTGCGCGTCGTGCACGCGGCGTGGCACGGCCCGTCGATCGAGCGGGTGCGCGCCGCGCAGCAGACGAGCGTCGAGGTGTTCGAGCACCACGAGCGCGAGGTGCTCGCGCTGCTCGAGTCGTCCGGGATCGGGCAGGCAGCCAGCGCCGAGAAGCAGGCGCACGCGGTCGCACTCACCGACGAGTCGGCGCCCGTCCCGCTGCTGACGAACCTCGGAAAGAAGGACGAGCTGCTACAGATGAGCAACCCGGTGCGGGTCCTCACCTCGGGACCCGAGCGCCTGGCCGACCGGCCGTTCTTCGCCAACGGCAAGTGGCGGATGTCCGATCGGGTGCGGTGGTGGGACGAGTACACGGACGACACGCCGGTGATCGTCGGGCACTACTGGCGGAGCGCCGACGGCGACGACGAGAACGACGACGGCACCCTGAGCGGAGGGAAGCCCAACCTGTTCGAGGGCAGCGAGCCGCACGACTGGGTCGGCGCCCGGCGCAACGTGTACTGCGTCGACTTCTCGATCGGGGGTCGGTATCGCGAGCGGTCCCGCGGCGACACCCGGTACAAGACGCGGCTGGCCGCGGTGCGCTGGCCCGAGCGGCTACTGATGCTCGACGACGGCTCGACGACGGCGATGACCCCGTGATGCACCACCGGACCGTCGCGATGCGTGTCGTGGTGCGCTACCCGGTCGGCACCGCTACGTGCCAAGCGTGGCGCCCGTGCTTGGGCCGCGCGTGGGCCGCGTCCCGCGCCCGGCTCCCGCGCACGCCGATTCCTGCTGCCCGCCAGGCGGTGAGGGTAGACTAGGGGCATGGTCGTGGCCCTCGGTCGCTCTGCTCGTGCCGTCGCGGTGTTCGTGGTCCTCGCCGCAGGCTGCCGCGCGTCGGCCACCGTCGAGCGCACGATGCCGGTCGCGAGCCTCCAGGCGTTCCGCACCGTCGCACTGCGTGTTCGCAACAGCACGTTCGCGTCGCAGGGCCAGACCATCGCGCTCGAGCAGCAAGTGCTCCAGAAGCTGCGCAAGACGTGCGGCTTCGAGCAGGTCGATCGCGCGAGCGGGCAACCCGCCGACGTCATCATCGATCTCAACATCACGAAGACCGCGCGCGGTGGTGGCTTCCTGTCGAATACGAACGTTGCCACGGTCGAGACGTTGCTCGTCCTCACCGACTCGCAGGACGGGCAACTCCTCGGCACCGCGACGATCCGCGGCAAGTCGGGCGGAATCGTCGTCAATAACGCGAGCCCGGAGAACGAGGCGATCGAGGCGATCGCGAACTCCGTCGCCGACCTGCTCGCGAAGTCCGGATGCAGCGGCCCGCGCATCGCGCGTGCGGCGGAGCCGCCCCCTCGGATCGACGACGGGGCGGGGAGCGGATCCGGATCGGGCAGCGCGACGACGCCGCCGCCCGACGACAACCGCCTCGCGCAGGCCGAGGCCCTCAACGATCAGGGCAGGGAGAAGCTGTACGCCGCCGATCTGCAGGGCGCGCTCTCCGCGTTCCAGCGTGCGAACCAGCTCGCGCCCGACGCGCGGTTCGCGTTCAACGCGTGCATCGTGCTGAACCAGCTCGAACAGTGGGACAACGCGATCGCCGCGTGCACGCACGCGAAGAGCCTCGATCCTGCGCCCGCGCTCGCGGCCAAGATCGACAACCGGCTCGCGCAGCTTCGCGAACGCAAGTGATCCGCCAGTTCCGGGCATGGATGCATTACCCTGGCGATGATGCGACCCGGTCAGGTCCTGCTCGCTCACATCGACATCCCCGAGCGGCTGCTCGGTGCGCTCGTCGTGCTCGTGCTCGCCGTCGTGGTGGCCCTCGTGACGAGAGCGATCCGTGGTTCGCCGAAGGGGATGGTCGTGCGACCCGGCGCTCCACCCTGCGCGTGCGGCACGGAGACGAAGTGGATGTTGCCCGACAACCACTGGCACTGCGAGCGATGCAATCTGCCGGTGCTGCGCCCGCTCGCCTGCTCCACGTGCCATGGGCCCGGTCGCTGGCTGCGCGAGTCGAATGCGTGGGGGTGTGATCGCTGCCGTGTGCTGCTTCCGCCCGCTGCGCCGAGGACGTGATCCGAGGAAATCGCGTCGCGCGCGGCAAGGACGCGCTGGCTGGCATCGTGCGGCACCGGCCGCACCAGGCCGATCACCTGCACGGCCGGTTCAAGGCCGACGACTGAGCCGCCATCACATGGTGCTTCCTCGCGTGACAGCCGTGACGCTGCATGCGAGCGTCCGTGCTCGATGCGGAAGACGATCGAGAACCAGTCACTCGGCGCTGCCACCTGCCTGCTCGCCGGGATCGTAGCTGCGTGCGGGTCGCCGATGACGCAGCAGGATTCCGATGCGGCGACCGGCAGCGCCGACGCTGAAGCCGGAGCTCCGGACACCGCGCCGCCGCTCGACGCCGCGCTTCCGATCAACACCTGGACCGCCTTGCCAACCGCCGACGCGCCGAGCGGCCGCACACACCACACCGCGATCTGGACCGGCACGGAAATGATCGTCTGGGGTGGCGGATTTCCGTCGCTGAGCACCGGTGCACGCTACCGGCCTGACACCGACGCCTGGACCGCCGTGCCCGATCAGGGCGCACCGTCCACCCGTGCGTCTCACACCGCGGTGTGGAGCGGCACGGAGATGATCATCTGGGGCGGGTCCGGGACGGGTGGATACCAGGCAACTGGTGGGCGGTAC
>JAGSPR010000537.1 GCA_018262455.1 Deltaproteobacteria bacterium
CCCGACGGCGATCGCGAGGAGGTCGGGGCGCGCGACGCCCGTGGTCACGCCGATGCCGGCGATCACGAACGACAGCTCGCCGATCTGCGACAGGCTGAGCCCGGCGCGCACGGCAGGGCGCACGCCATGCCCGCCGAGGAACACGCCGATCAAGACGCCGAGCGGCTTGGTCAGGACGACGACGAGCGTGAACACGCCGATCGTCGGCGCGGCGGAGGCGAGGACGGCCGGATCGATCGTCATCCCGACGGAGACGAAGAACACCATCGCGAACACGTCGCGGATCGGCAGCACGAGGTGGAACACGGTCTCGCCGTGATTCGATTCGGCGATCAGCACGCCGGCGATGAACGCGCCGAGCGCGACCGAGTACCCGGCGTGAGACGCGAGTGCGGAGGCCCCGAAGCAGATCGCGAGCGAGACGATCAGCAGCGTCTCGCGGCGCGCACGCTCCGCGACCCAGCGCACGAACCGCGGCACCACGAGCAAGCCACCGACGAGCAGGAGCAGGAGGAAGCCGCCGAGCCGCGCGATCAGACGCACGACATCCGGGGCGTCGAGGCCGGTGCCCGACGACACACCGGCGAGGATCGCGAGCAGGACGATCGCGATCAGATCCTCGAACACGAGGATGCCGAACACGATCTCGGTGAACCCACCTTTCCAGCCGTGATCCTCGAACGCCTTGGCGACGAGCATCGTGCTCGAGATGCCGAGGCAGGCGCCGGCGAACAGCGCCTCGACGGGCTCCCAGCCGAGCGCCGTCGCGACCAGCGTCCCCGCGACGATCGCGAGGGCCACCTCGAACACGGCGGTCAGCGCGGCGGGCATGCCGACGCGCGCGATCGCCGACAGCCGGAGCTCGGTCCCGACGGTGAACATCAGCAAGATCACGCCGAGCTCGGACAGGATGTGGATCAGCTTCGGGTTCGCGACCAGCGGGACAGGGACGTGGGGGCCGATCAGGAGGCCCGCGAGGACGTAGCCGAGCACGACCGGGAGGCGCAGCGCCTGGAACACGACGGTGACGACGGCGGCTGTACCGAGGACGACGACCAGCTCGAGCAGGACGTGCGAGCCGGTCATTTCTTGCGGGGCGCCTTCGGCGTCAACGGATCGGGGAAGTGCTTCTTGCAGCGCGGGCACACGCGGTGGTGCGCGGGCGCGCGGGCGACGACCTTCTTGAGACCACAGTGGGGGCAGACGATCGTTGCGGTGCCACGGCGCAGGGCCGCGGCGATCGCGAATGGATTTGCCATGAGACGGGTCCTCCCCTCGCACGGTGCGGGAAACGGATCACGAGCGGAGAGGGGGCTCGAGGGTAACACCCGAGCCTCACCGACGCGTTTCGTCTACAGCTTGATCGGCCAGGCGAGGTTCCTAAGATCCGGAGCGATCGCCGCAAACCCGGCGCGCAAGCGAGCGGCGCTCGGGCGGCGCTTCGCTTCGCGGGCGAGGGCCGCGCGCAACAGCTCCGCGAGCGGCCCGCTCCGAGGGATCCGCTCGAGCGCCGCCAGGATGGCTGCCGCGGGCTGCTTCGCGAAGTGCGCGTCGATCACCTCCTTGATCGTCTCTCCGCGCACGAGCACGGTGTCGGTCAACACCTCGAACGCGACGCACGCGGCGGCATAGACGTCGGTGCCGAACGGCTCCTCGGTCGAGCCCTCGGTCCACACCTCGGCGGCGGCGTAGTGGACGCTGCCGCAGCCCGCGCGCAGCCGGCGGCCGGCGAGCCCGAAATCGACGAGCACCGCATCGCCGGTGCCCTCGCGGAGCACGACGTTCGCCGGCTTGACGTCGAGGTGCGCGATCTGGGCCTTGTGCATCGCCTCGAGCCCCGCGAGCAGGTCGTCGATGATCCGCAGCGCGCGGGCCATCTCGAGGTCGGTCTGCTGCAGCGTCTGCTCGAGGTTCGTGCCGCGGACGAACTCCATCGCGAGGAGCGGCTTGGGCTGCGCGCTCGCATCGAAGGTGATGAAGCCGGCGAGGTTCTTGTGCGCCGGCAGCGCGAGCAGGGCACCGGCCTCCTCGCGGAACAGCTGCTCGAACTCCTGCTCGGACAGGTTGCGCGCAGCACCGCCGGAGTAGTCGGGCACCTTGAGCGCGACGAGCTCGCGATCAGGGCGGTTGCGCTCCTCGGCGCGGACCGCGAGCAGCACGGAGCCGCCGGCGCCGCGGCCGATCGGGCGCACGACGTGGAAGCCGCCGAGCATTCGCGACAGCGGGACCCAGCTCGGGAGCATGACCTCGATCACGCCGGTGGCCTGAGCCCGGTCGGAGTGCGGGCGGTGTGCGAGCCACAGCAGCACGCGCTCGATGGCGCCCGCGAGCGCCGGTGGTAGCGCGCTGCGCCCGGCGTCGCTCGCGACGGCGATCGCCTCGTCGAGCACGCGCGCCTCGCGGCCGAACCCGGCGGCGAGGCCGAGGAAGGCGTGCTCGACGGCATGGCCGTGATCCTCGGCGGCGACGCCGAGCCGCTGATGCGCACCGAACACACGGCGGGCGAGGGCGGCGAGCTCGAAGCCGAGCGCATCGATCACGTCAGCGGGCACGGCGGCGGGCACCGATGCATGGCTCGTCGCGGTGGTGATCCGCCGGAGCTGGTTGCCGATCCGCGCGAGCGCGAGCCGGACTGACTCGACGCGAGGTGATTGCTCCGGGGGCATCGCGTCCGCGAGCTCGCCGACACGCTCGGCGACCGTCTGGATCGCCTCCTCGTCGTCGGGGTCGGCGGCGGCCCACGTCGCCTGCTGCAGGCGCGCGTACGCTTCGAACACCGCGCCGACCTCGGGGATCATCGACGCCTCGCGGACGATCGCGAAGTCGTCGTCGGGGAACGCCATCGTCCACACGAGCAACAGGTCGGTGACCTCCGCGTGGTCGTCGCGGAGCAGCGCGTCTCCGGCGCGGGTCAGCGCGGCCCACACGGCACGGCGCAGCGACGAGTGATCGGTTCCGGCGCGCGCCATCAGGAGGCCGACGGCCGCGAGCCGCGGACCGAGGTCCGTGTCGGCACTACCGTCGCTGATGCGCCGCACGCCGTCGAGGAGCCGGACCAGTGCGCGCAGCCGGGCGACGCGGAGCCCTCCGTGCACGACCGTGCCTGTCTCGGGGCGCGCCTCGCTCGCGAGCAGCGCGTTCTCGATCCGGGCGAGCGCGCGCGAGTACAACGCGCGCGCGGGATCGCGATCCGGCGCGAGGGCAAGCACCGCGGTCAACGCGTTGTCTGCGAGCAGCTCGCGATCGAGCTCGCGGAGCAGGCGCATGGAGTGCCGGCGATCGATCGGGTCGTCGTCGGTCGCGCGCTCGAGCCAGTCCGCCGCCTCGACGACCTCGTCGACCGCGAGCCGGGCGGCCCGCAGCGCCGTGGTCACGTCGCCGGCGTCGAGCGCGGTCCTCGCCTCGCACAGCGAGCTCGCGAGGGCATCCATGCTCGCCGCGCCGCCGAGCTCGGCCTCGAGGGCGTGGAGCAGGGCCCAGCGCCCGTCGTCCGCGGCCTCGGGTGCGGACATCTGCTGCTTGATCCACGCGAGGGCGGAGGCGGTCGCCTCGGGCAACAGTGCGGCACCCTCCTCGCGGCGGAGGTCGGTCAGCGCCTCGACGCTGTCGAGTGGTGCGCGAAGGACGAGGCGGTTCGCGAGCTGGTCCGCTTGCTCGGGGGCGCTGATCGCCAGGCCCGCGAGGCCGAGGATCGTGCCGCGCGCGACGCCGGGATCCTTCGCCGCACGCTCGACGAGCACGGCCTCCCAGCGCGAGGCCGCTCCGCCGCGCTCGAGGGCCGCGGCCGCCGACGCGGCCCCGCGCCGTAGCTCGGTCGAGGTCGCACTGGGCCGCAGCTCGCGATCGATCGCCGCGGCGAGATCATGATCGACGTGCGCGAGGATCCCGCGCGCGATGCAGGCGAACCGCCACACCAGCGCCTCGCGGTCGCCGAGCAGCCGATCGAGGGCGGCGCGGATCCCACTGCGCGCGAGGACGCCGACGCCGCCGCGATCGCCGGCGTCGTAGCGACGGACCGCCTCGCGGGCGCCGTGCGCGAGGATCCGCGCGGCGAGCCGGCGCGCCGGCAACGAGCCCATCGCGGGCACCTCGATCCAGCTCGTCGCGAGG
>JAGSPR010000045.1 GCA_018262455.1 Deltaproteobacteria bacterium
TGCCGCTCGACGGCAGGCACGTCGCCACGCCCTGCGGCGAGTGCCACAAGGCGAGCCGGCCGCGGCTCGACTTCCGGGTCCCCGGGCAGCGGTGCGCCGACTGTCACGACGACCCGCACGGCGCGCAGTTCGCGGCCGAGATGGCCAGGAACGGCTGCGCGACCTGCCACGGCACCGTCGACTGGCACCAGCCGAGCATCGATCACAAGACCTGGCCGCTGGTCGGCGCGCACGCGCGGACGCCGTGCGCCGCGTGTCACGGCGCGCAGCAGCAGGGCGCCGAGCCCGCGACCTTCCGCGGCGTCCCGCGCGACTGCGAGGGCTGCCACGACGACCTCCACGCCGGCCAGTTCCGGCAGACGGCGCCGATCAAGGGCTGCAAGACCTGCCACGACGCGACGACGTTCGCGATCGCCAAGGCGTTCGATCACGGCACGACGCGGTTCCCGCTCGCCGGCAAGCACACGCCGCTGCCGTGCAGCGCGTGCCACCCGGCCCAGGCGCTGCGCAACGGCGAGACCGCGGTCCGCTGGCGCCTCGGGTACCAGCAGTGCAAGGACTGCCACGCCAGCCCGCACCGGGAGGGACCATGACCGCGCGCGCCGCGATCTTGCTCGCGCTGGCGACGCTCTACGGCGCGCTCGCCGCGTCGCCCTCGCCCGCGCAACCGGCGGGCGCAGGCCCGGCTCCGCGCACGAGCCCGCGGCCGGCGGCCCCGGCGGCCGAAGCGGCGCCCGCGCCGGCCAAGCTCGCGATGCGCCCGCGCAAGGCCGCGCACGGCGGCTTCGTCGACGACATGGACTGCTCGGCGTGCCACACCCCGGCCGGCTGGCAGCTCGCCTCCACCGCCGGCTCGAGCGGGTTCGATCACGATCGCACCGGGTTCCCGCTGCGCGGCGCGCACAACCAGAGCTCGTGCGGCAAGTGCCACACCAGCAAGGGCGCGCCGGCGACGACCTGCGAGGGCTGCCATCGCGATCCTCACCAGGGTCGCAACGACGGCACGTGCGCCGAGTGCCACACCGCGACGGCGTGGGCGGACACCAACACGCTCGAGCAGCACCGGCGCACCCGGATGCCGCTCACCGGACGCCACGCCACGCTCGATTGCACCGCGTGTCACACGCGTCAGGGCGAGCGCGGGTTCAGCGACGTGCCGTCCGACTGCTTCGCGTGCCACCGCGCGGCGTTTCAGGACCCGCATACCCAGAAGATCCATGCCACCGCGGGGGCCAGCTCCCGGCTCTGCGGCGGCTGCCACACGACGACGAACTGGACCACCGCGTTCACCGATCCGAACACGCTCGTGCGCACGGCGATGGCGCGGACCGGCGAGCACGACGCGTACTTCGTGCTGACCAGCGGGAGCCATCGCACCACCGAGTGCAGCGCCTGCCATACCGATGCCCGGCGCACCAAGCTCGTGCGGTGCGACGGCTGCCACCAGGATGTCGCGGTTCGCCGCCAGCACAAGACCGCGATCGCGCGGACCCCCAGCGCGTGCTTGCGGTGCCATCCGCGAGGAGCCGCGCGATGAGGCGGCTCGCGAGCGCGCTCGCGCTGGTGGTGGTCGGCGGGCTCCGGCTCGCGGCCGCTGACCCGGTCGCGGTCAAGGTGACGGAGGTCGCCGGCGACGTCGCGTACCTGTCGCCCGGTCGCGCCGCGGGGCTCGTCCCCGGGACCAAGCTGAAGATCCGCGGCGTCGACTTCGTCGTCGCGGAGGTCACCGAGCAGACCGCCTCGGTGCGGCTCGACACCGCCCGGCTCGCCGCCGGGGACGCCGGGACCGCCGAGGTCACGCCGGGCGCGGTGACGGCGACCAGGACGCTGGCCAGGCCGCGCCCCGCCGAGGCCTTCGCCGGCCAGTGGCCCGAGCCAGTGATGCCGTCGACGGTCCAGGACGTGGCCGCGGTGCCGCTTGGCAGCGGGCGGACGCCGGGCCGGGTCCACGTCACCGTGATCGGACACGCGTTCGGCGCGATCGATCGTTCGAGCCAGGCGGCCAGCGCGGAAGCGCGGGTGATCGGATCGGTCGGGCTGTTGAACGAGCGCCCGCTCGCGGCCGACGTCGACGTGGCGGTCCGGGGCTTCAGCGAGGGCGCCAACAAGCAGACGCGGACGCCGCTGTTCGTGCGGACCGATCGTGCCGGATCCGCTGAGCGGCAAGCCCGACACCGGCGCGTCGCGGTTCGGCGGAGAGCTGGTCTACGATCTCGCGCAGGTGGCGTGGCAGCCGCGCGTCGCGGTCACCGCACACGCCTCGACGTGGGACGGCACGCTCGACGAGCGCAGGCTCTCCGTCAACGCCTCGGCGAACCGCGACCACGCGTGGTTCGACGGCTGGGCCGAGGCGCAGTCGTTCCCGTCGGGAAACCCGTGGGGCGCGGCCGCCGTCGAGCTGACCGGCGCGGGCGCGACCGCCGAGTGGCGCAAGCGCGGCCGGCACCTCGGGGTCGATCTCACGTTCCTGCGTCCCGAGCGATCGCTCCGGCTCGCCGCGGCGCTGCCTCCCGAGTGGTTGTGCACGCTCGCGCCGCAACCTGGCGCCGCGATGGAGACGTGTGGGAGTGCCGGCGACTGGTGGGCCTCCGCCACCGGCTCGGCGGGCGTCCGGACGTCACGCTGGGCGGTCGATGCCGTCGGCTCGATCGGGGATTCCCACGGCGTCTATCGCGGCGTCGACAGCTCCGGCTACGTGCGCGGCGAGCTGCGGCTGGGCACGACGACGAGGCTCGAGGCCGGCGCGTCCGGCGGCTATGCAAGCTTCGCCCAGTGGATGGCGGGCGAGCTCGGCGTGGGGTACGCACCCACTCGTCGCCTCGACGGCGCGATCCGGTATCGACCCGAGCTGTTCAATTTCAACGCCGGCACCGGTCCGATCCAACTACACTCGATCGTGGCGGACGGGCGCTACGCGATGTCCACGATGTTAGATCTCGGGGTCTCGATGGTCGGCACCGTGGGTGCCGAGCGCGAAGCGCTCGCGGTGCTCGCGATCGTGGCGTGGAGGCCGCTGCCATGATCCGATCCTTGCTCGCCACGGTGTCGCTGGTGCTCGTCGGCGCGTGCTTCCAATCGCACGACGGTCAGCAAGCGGTCCGCACCGACGACTGCGTCCTCTGCCACCGAGCGCAGTACGACCAGGCCGGCACGACGGCCCCGTATCTCACCGCACCCACGCACGACCCGTTCTATCCGCCGTCGTCCTGCGTGTACTGTCACAACACCACGAGCTGGGGGGACGCGCTCCATCCCCAGCCCGCCGCGTTTCCCGACACGTTCATCATCGACTCCGGGCCCCACGCCGCCTTCGCGTGCACGGAGTGCCACGCGAGCCTCCCGTACCTCGTGCCGACGGCCACGCGTGGCTCCAACACCAACTGCACGCAGTGCCACCCGGATGACGACGATCAGCAGACGGCGCACCCTGATGGGACGGTGTCGCCGACCGGGGTGCCGTACGAGTACTCGACGACGACGAAGAACTTCTGCCTGACCTGCCATCCCACCGGCCTCATGCCACACCCCGAGGACAAGTTCTCCATCACGAATGACAACCACGTGCCACCCGTCGCGCGAGTTCGACGAGGAGCACAGGGAGGACTGCCACGAGGCCTACGTCGCCGCGAAGACCAACCCGACACTCCCCATCACCCCGCTGAACTTCTGCGTGCAGTGCCACACGTCCGGGACCACGGACGAAAACTGCTCACAATGACGACGTACCTGGTGCTGCTCGGCCTGATCGCCGTGGCCGGCGTGCCTTACATCCTGTGGACCCGGCTCGAGGCGCGCAAGCACAAGCGCGCGTCGCGCGCTCGGCGACGAGGTCGTACCGGTCTCGATCCACCCCGAGATCGATCTCGATGCCTGCATCGGCTCGGGAGCCTGCGTCCGGGCGTGCCCCGAGGACGACATCCTCGCGATCACCGACGGCCGCGCGCGCCTCATCAACCCGCTGTCGTGTATCGGCCACGGCGCGTGCATGGGGGCGTGCCCGGTCGGCGCGATCAAGCTGGTGTTCGGCACCGCGACCCGCGGGATCGAGCTGCCGAAGATCAGCCCGACGTTCGAGACCAGCCAGCCGGGGATCTACGTGATCGGCGAGCTCGGCGGCATGGGACTGATCCGCAACGCGGTCGAGCAAGGTCGGCAGGCCGCCCTGGCGATCGCGAAGTCGGGGCGGCGCGGCGGCGCGGGTGACCTCGACGTGATCGTGGTCGGCGCGGGCCCGGCCGGGATCTCCGTCGCGCTCGGGCTCAAGGCGCAGGGGCTCACCGTCCACATCGTCGAGCAGTCGCGCTACGGCGGGACGATCGCCCACTACCCCCGGGCCAAGGTCGTGATGACCGGCTCGTTCGAGCTCCCCGGGTTCGGCACCGTGCGCCGCAAGACGATGAACAAGGAGCAGCTCGTCGAGCTGTGGAACGACATCCGCGAACGCACGCAGCTCGCGGTCACCGAGGGCGTCCGCGTCGAGACGATCCAGGCCGAGGGCAAGGCGTGGCGGGTCCGCGGCGCGACTTACAACGACCGCGCCGCGACCGTGGTGCTCGCGCTCGGCCGCCGCGGCGCACCCAAGCAGCTCGGCGTCCCCGGCGAGGACCTCCCGAAGGTCGCCTACCGGCTGCTCGAGCCGGAGCCGTTCGCCGGCAAGCACGTCATGATCGTCGGTGGCGGCAACGCCGCGGCCGACTGCGCGATCGCGCTCGCCAACGCGGGCGTGTGCGCGAGCGTGTCGATCAGTTACCGCCGCCACGAGCTACCGCGGCTGCGCCAGTCCGTGCGCACCGAGATCGACCGCTGCTTCGCCGCCGGCACGATCAAGCCGATGCTCGGCACCGAGGTGGTGTCGATCGCCGAGCGCACCGTGATGCTGAGGTCGTCCACCGGGATCGAGCAGGTCGCCAACGACGACGTGATCGTGCAGATCGGCGGGCAGCCGCCCAGCGAGCTCTTGCGATCGGTCGGGATCGAGCTCGTGGAGAAGCGCGGCGACGCCTGAGGTAGAGTGTCGCCACGATGAGCCTCTACCCGCGTCCCCGAACGCCAACCCCCATGGGGCGCGGCAAGGTGCTGGTGGTCGACGACCTCCTCACCAACCGCGAGCTGCTCCGCCAGGGGCTCGAGGAGGAGGGGTTCGAGGTGGTGCTCGCGGCCAGCGGGCCGGAGTGCCTGACCCTCGCCGCGGCCCACCGCCCCGACGTGATCCTGCTCGATATCCGGATGGCCGGGATGGACGGGATCGAGACCTGTCGTCGGCTCAAGGACGACGTCAACACCGCGCACATCCCCGTGCTGTTCCTCACCGCCGAGCGGGCGGACGACGCGGTCACGGTGGCGGCGCTCCGCGCCGGCGGCAACGACTTCCTGACCAAGCCGTACTCGCACCCGATCCTGATCGCCCGGGTCGGCAGCCAGATCGCGATCGCGCGCGCCCATGCCCAGCTGCGCCACCAGGCGATCTCCGACGAGCTCACCGGGGTGTACTCGCGCCGGTTCATGATGGACTCGCTGCGCCGGACCATCAAGGCACAGTCGCGGGCCACCGGCGAGATCGGGTGCCTGCTGGCCGACGTCGACCACTTCAAGGCGATCAACGACACCCGCGGTCACCTCGAGGGCGACCGCGTGCTGCGCCACATCGCCCGCGTGATGACCGACCACGTGCGCGAGACCGATCTGGTCGCGCGGTTCGGCGGCGAGGAGTTCGTGGTGCTGCTGCCGCACACCGGACTCGACGGCGCGGTGATCCTCGGTGAGAAGCTCCGCGCGGTGGTCGCCGAGCTGTGCGCGCCGGTGACGATCAGCATCGGCGCGGTGTCGCTGAACGCGGCGGAGGTCGACAAGGTGCTCGACCGCGACGGGATGGAGAGCCTGATCAGCAAGCTGCTGAAGCTGGCCGACCAGGCGGTCTACGCCGCCAAGCACGCCGGTCGCAACCGGGTCGTCGCGGCCCGCGAGTAGGAGACCAGGGCCTGAAAAGTCCGGCGCCATCGGCGTAGCCGTGGGCGAGGACGTGGACGTGGGGGTTGACGCCCACGCCCACGCCTACGCCTACGCCCACGCCCACGCCCACGCCTACGCCTACGCCGATGGTGCCGGACTTTCAGTGACAGGACCTAGCGCACGCGCACGAACGTGCGCATCGTCTGGCCAGGCCCGGTGCGGAACACCGTGGGCCGAGGATCGCCCTCGTTGGCCGCGATGAACAGCAAGCGATCGCTGTCGAGGACGTAGCTTGCCGGTAGCTGCTTGCCGGCATCCGGTCCCATCGAATCGATCCAGGTGACGGACCTGGGTGTGGTCGTCGCGTCGAGGATGAACGACCCTGCCAGCACCACGTGACCGTCCGGCGTGCGCACCGTGAACGTCTCGCCAGCGAAGGTCGTGAGGGCCCCCTCCGCGCCTTCCATGTCCGGCGGATCGACGACGCCATCCGCCTCGAGGCCGACTTGTCGCCACACGCCCTGAAGAGCGGCCAGGTCGGGATCCGTCACTCGATCGCGCCGCTGCCGTAGCGCGACCGCAGATCCGGCAGCGCCGCGGAGATCGCCGCGTGCGCTTGATCTCGCAGCCTCCCGACATCCGCCGCGGTCATGCCGGCGGTGGCGATCGGCGACAGGATCTTCGCGCACGCATGCGCCTTGCCGAACCAGCGCGAGTGCTTGGGGCGCATCTCGCGCGTGCCCGCGAGAGCGATCGGCAGGATCGGAACGCCGGTGCGAATCGCGAGGTCGAACGCGCCGTCCTTGAACGGCAGCAGGTCGCCAGTCTGCGATCGCGTTCCTTCGGGGAACATCATCACCGAGATGCCCGCACGGATCGCGCGCTCGCATTCGAGCAGGCAGGCGCGCACGCTGTCGCCTTCACCGCGTCGCAACGGGATGTCGCCGCCGAACCGCATCGCCCAGCCGCTGAGCGGCTGCTTGAACAGGTCCTCCTTGGCGACCCAGCGCATGTCCCACGGCAGGAACGACAGCAGGAACGGGTCGGCCTGCGATTCGTGGTTCGCCACGACGACATACCCGGTCTGGTCGATGTCGGGCGGTCGCTCGCCCTCGATGTCGAACTTCCACAGCGTCGAGAGCCGCGTCGCCGTGCGGCCGAGTCGCCGCATCCACTGGCCGGGGACACGCTGCGTGGGATCGCCGCGATGGCGCCACGACGACAGCGCCATGACCGGCAAGAACGCTCCGATCACCGCGCCGAATTCGGCGTAGGCCCAGAGGCCGACGACAGGGTTGGCCTGCTTCACGCACCTGATCTACACCGATCCGGGAGCTCAACGCGAGCGCTCGACCACGCTGCGCAGGAGGTCGAGCTCGACCGGCTTGGGGAGGTGCTGGTCGAAGCCCGCGGCGCGCGCGCGCTCGACGTCCTCGGTCGCCGCGTAGCCCGACAGCGCAATGAGCGGCGTCGCGCGCAGCGCGTCGTCGCGCCTGAGCTCGCGTGCGACGTCATAGCCGCTCGCGCCGGGAAGCCCGAGGTCGCACAACACGATGTCGGGCAGCAGGTCGCGCGCCATCCGGATCCCGGTCAACCCGTCATGCGCGATGTCGACGGTGTGGCCATCGAGCTCGAGGATCGCGGAGAGCACCTCGGCTGCGTCGACGTTGTCCTCGATCACGAGCACCCGCCGAGCCGTGCGCGGATCGGTGGTGCAGGTCGGCAGCATGGCTTCCCGCTCGGTCCGCCGAGCGAGCGGAAGGCGCACGACGAACTCGGCTCCGCGGCCTTCGCCCTCGCTACGCACGCTCACATCGCCGCCGTGCAGCTGGACGAGCCCCTTGACGAGCGCCAACCCGAGCCCGAGCCCGCCGCCGCTACGCGCCAGGGTGCGATCCGCCTGGGTGAACGGCTCGAACAGGCGCTCGATCAACGTCGGGTCGATGCCCGCGCCGGTATCGGCGACGTGCAGCACCGCGCGCTCGCCCGCGAGATCGCGGACGACCGTGACCGTGGTGAGCCCGCCCGCGGGCGTGAACTTGATCGCGTTGTGGATCAGGTTGCCGATCACCTGCGTGAGGCGTGCGGCATCACCCTCGACGAACACCGGCTCGCCGGCGAGTCGGGTCTCGAGCCGAACCCCATGGCTCGTGAACAACGCCTGATGATCTTCCACGACGCTGCGCACGAGCTCTCCGAGGTCGAGCGGCACGGTCTTCAGATTCACCTTGTGCTGGGTGATCCGGCTGACGTCGAGCAGATCGTCGACCAGGCGCGCGAGCTGGTCGACCTGGCGGTCGACGATGGTGCTCGCGCGCCGCGCCTGCTCGCCCCCGGGCACGGCGCGGTCGATCAGGTACAGGCCACTGCGGATCGCCGACAGCGGGTTCCTCAGCTCGTGCGACAGCATCGCGATGAAGTCGTTCTTGCGGCGGTCGGCCTCGCGCAGCTCCTCGACGAGCTGCTCCTGCGCTGCGGCGCTGGTGCGCAGCCCGGCCTCGGCCCGTTTTCGCTCGGTCACGTCGAACACCACGCCGATGACACCGTCGATGACACCGTGCGCATCGAAGCTCGGCGTATAGACCGCCTCGAACTCGAGGTCGACTTCGCTGGATGCATGGATGACCTGGTCTCCCGACAGCACCCGCTGGAATGCCTCCCGGAAGCCAGGCACGTGCCCGTAGAGCTCGAGCGCCGATCGGCCGACCAGCTGGCCAGGGGGCACACCGAGCTTGGCGAGCGCACGGCCCTCCGAGACCTGAAAGGTGCCCTCGCGGTCGAGCGCAAACAGCACGATCGGCGCCCCGGCGACGACGTTGCGCAGGAGCTCCGACGAGCGTCGCGCGGCCTCCTCGGCGCGCTCGCGCTCGGTCACGTCGTGGCCGATGACCAGCAGTCCGCTCGGGGCCCCCTCGTCGCGCAGGAGCTCACCGGTCCACTCGACCATGCGCGCTTCGCCCGACCGGGTGAGGATCGAGCCCCTCCGGTCGGTCGGTCGCTCGCCCAGGTAGGCCTGGCGCAACGACGCACGCCTGCGCTCGCGCTCGCGCTCCGGCACGAACGTGTCGAACCAGTCCTTGCCAAGAACCTCGTCGAGCCGGTAGCCGGTCAGCCGCTCGAAGAACGGGTTCACGTAGAGGATGACGCCGTGCACGTCGAGCACGAGGATCATCACCGGCGCGGCTGCGAGCACCTTGTGCCCGAGCTCGGCGTACGGCTTGCCAGCGCGCGGTGCCTCGCCGTCGCCGCCGCCCGCGCGTTCCGGATCCGCCTGGTCACCCTCTCGAAGCCCGCCCATACCGGGACGGATACCCCGCACGACGCAACTTGCCAACATGTCTGCGAGAACATCTGCTGAGATGTGATGTTCTCTCGCGCTTCGTCGACGCGAGGCGGACCGCGCTCAGGCGCCGAGGTTCCAGATCATCTCGAGCCGGCCCTTGCTGACGCCGAAGTCGAAGTGCGGGTTGCGAAACCTCAGCACCGCCTTGGTGGTCGCTGGCTTCGGGCAGCACAGCGTGCCCTTGCGATGGATCACGCGGAACACCTGCTCGGCCGGCGCGGACAGGGACATGCCGATGTACTGCGCTGCCGCGATGCCCTCGACGACGGCGACCTCGCGCTGGCCGGTGTACGCGAAGTCGTACGCCGACACGAGCTCGTCCTCGATCGCGACCTGCTGGCCGCTGCCGTCCATCTCGCACTCGGCGTGGAGCTCGGTGAACGGCTCGTCCTTGCTTTCCTCGGTCCGCAGCGTGACGTCGAAGCAGGTCTCCTGCGGGGTGACCTTGGCGAGCACGATCTCGTCGAGGATCACGTCATGGCGGATGCCGCCGCGCGTCTGTTCCTCGTCGCAGCGGGTGCCGCACGAGGCGAAGTAGCCGGTCTGGCGCGCGTACTTGGTCCCGATGTTGGCGCGGGACAGCGTCGTCTGACGGGTCGAGCTGGCGCAGCCAAGCGCGACGCACACGAGCAGGAGCGGCACGAGAGTGTTCGATCGCATGGGGGTACCGGTAACACGATGGCGCACGCGCCACGTAAGGTCTTGGTAACGCGGCGCGACTCGGTGTGGGGTGCCGACCTTCGCAGGTGTAAGGGCCTGCGCATCGTGCGTATAGTCCCGCAATGATCCGTGCTCGGGGCTGGCTCGGCGTCGTCGTAGGGGGGGCATTCGGCCTGACGGGCTGCGGCACCACCCCGTCCGCAAGTGCGATCGATTCCGGCGTCGCTGCTGACGCAGCGCCGCGCTTTGTCCTCGCAGCTCACACGGACCTGTCCGAGGGGATGCTCGCCCTCCGCACCAACCTGCCCTTGCGACCCGCCGACTGTCTCGCGCTGCCCGACGAAGGCACGCCCTGCGCCGATGCCGATGCCGACGACCTCGTGGATGCCTGGGAGGATGTGTTCCTCGATCGCTTCCGCCCCGTCCTCCGGTTCGACGAGGCCGAGGACTTGTTCGACGACCCGAGCAGCGTGATGGCGATCGTCGGAAGGGTCGCGCCCGCAATGACCGGACAGCACCTGCGCGCGTTCCTCACGCTCGGCTACTCGAAGGACTATGGAAACTGCGGTCTGTCGAGCCACAACGGCGACTCCGAGCGCATCGCCTTCGACCTCGAGCCCCTGCCCGGCGGAGGCGCGGGCGATGTCCGGGCCGTCCAGGTCTACACGGCGGCCCACGAGAACACGCCGAACGATCACTCGAGGGTGTTCTCCGGTGCCGACCTGGCGCTCCTCGAGTACGCCCAGGACGCGGCCACGGGTGAGCCGCGGTGGCGCGTGTACTCATCCGAGAACAAACACGCGACCTACGCCACGAACGCCATCTGTGACGGAGTCTCGGTGATTCCGTGCTTCAAGGAGTCGTGTTCCCCGGACGGTGTGCCGGAGGCGAGCGCCTTCGAGAAGGTGCCTGTCGTGTGGAACGCGGGCGAGCAAGCGCTGCCTCGCCTCACCGATCTCGCGCCGGTCGGCTTCCCTGGCGACGACGCCTGGCTCGACCAGTCCTTCTGCGGGGGCCTGTCGCGCTCCGCCACCTGTGCCGGGTCGATGCGAAGCAAGCTCGTCGACGATCCGTTCGTCCTGTGACTACAGCATCGCGAACATGTAGATGCGTTCTTCGCTGTCGCTGACGACGTAGAGGATCGGGCCATCGAACGCGATGCCTTCGGGATGCTCGATCGGCAGCCGCCAGGCGCGATCGACGTCGAGGTCGTGCTCGAGCCGGTAGAGCGTGTGCTCCTCGTCCGAGAGCGCGTAGAGGTGGCCGTCCTCGGGGTTGAACGTCAGCGCCGAGAGGTCGGAGGCGAAGTCGATCCTGGTGCGTTGGATCTCGCTGCCGTCGGCGCCGAGCTCGAAGATGCGCGCGGGGTCCTTCTCCTTGGCGACGAACAGGTGGCCGTTGGCCCCGAAGGTGAGGCCCTCGATGCCGCTGTTGCCGTCCTCGGCGTCGGGCAGCTCGATCGGATCGTGGCGTGAGCCGTCCGGATCGATGTGCCAGATCCGGGCGCGGCTCTCGTCGGCGACCAGGAACTGGCCGCGGTCCTGGTCGAACCCGAGCGCCTCGAGATCTCGGCCCTGGATGTCGAGGCTCGACAGCCGGTCGCCGGCCGGGGACACCTCATAGATCTGAGAGTGCGCGTCACTGATGGTGTAGAGCGCACCATTGACCATCGTGAGGTCCGAGGGTTCGGCGACATCGAGCCGGCGGCGATCGAGCTTCAGGAGCTTGATCGAGTGGCCATCGGCCTTGCCATCCGAGGTGGACGTATCGATGAACGGAGCGATCTCGTCCACGGGGGCAGCCGCACAGGCCGTCACCAGGGTGACGAGGGCGACGCAGACGGATCGCAAGCGTGTCATCGGGCCCGGGCACAGCAACAGTCGAGCCAGCAAATTCTCCAAGGATCTCACTCCGGTGACGCCTCGATCAGCCGGCTGGCCGGCTACGTGACAAGCCGGTCGCAAGTGCAACCCCGCGTTGTTGCACTACCTCAAGCCCGGCACGCGACTTGAAAACGCCGCCACGCATCATGCGCCTCTCCATTCCGATGGCCCTCGTGCTCGCGTCAGGCTGCACCGCTACCCCGGGCGACGCCCGCGACGATTCGTTCGGCGGCAAGGGCGCCAAGGAGGACGGCGCGTTCAGCTCGTGCCAGCTCGCCGAGGTGCTCAAGGTCGTCAACGAGTCGACCTCGTCCGTCGACACGCTGACCGGGTTCGGGCTCTCGGATGATGCGGCCAAGGCGATCGTCGCCCACCGCAACGGTCCCGACGGCGATCCGGGGACCGCGGATGATGAGGTGTTCGATGACCTCGACGAGCTCGACAACGTCGACTTCGTCGGCGCGCTCGCGCTCGGCAAGCTGGTCTTCGCGATCCTGCCGCGCTGCGAGAATGACCTCGCCACGCGCCCGTTCATGGATGACCAGACGTTCACGGGCCCGGGCGGCGGATTCGCCCGCAACAATCAGGAGGTCGAGTCCGTGCTCGGCGTCCAGGGGATCAGCGGCAAGCGCCTGCGCACGCTGCTGCTCCAGAAGAACAGCGAGGGCCGCACGCTCTATGACCGGCTCCGCCGCAGCAAGCTGATGGAGGCGTTCACGTACAACTTCGCGCTCGACGAGATCCCGTGGGACTCCGACAGCCAGGCCGCCCGCGAGCGCATGCCGCTCGTCTCCCTGACGATCGAGCCCGATCGGTTCGCGCCCAACGACGAGGGCGTCCGCGAGCTGTCGCTCGGCACCGATCTCAACGACGACACCTATTACGACACCCACGCGTACTCGCTGCTCAGCAACGACATCGAGCTGCGCGGCCGGGCGCGCTGGGATAACGCCACGACGGTGCGCCGGCTCCTGATCGCCGCCAAGTTCGGCACCGAGATCGACGCCGACGGCAACAAGGTCAACGCCAAGGTCGACATCCGCACCGACAACGGCAGCTCCCACCTGCTGACGCTCGACGATGACGTCCGCCGCGGCAAGACCAACTGGAACGGCAGCGATCAGATCGCCACCCCGATCCGCGGCGTCTACGAGCAGCTGATGGCCAAGAACCTCCTGCTCGAAATCGGCACCCACAAGGGCGTGCTGCTGCTCGAGCCCCAGGCCCACCTGCGGTCGACCCGCAGCCGCTACCACATGAACGAGGCGAACCTCACGAACGTTCGGCTGATCTACCAGAACGGCGCGACGCGGGTCCAGAACGCGCTCAACGTGGTGGCGCGCGCCCGCACGGCCGGCATCATCCCCGCCGGCGACCTCGCCGCGGTCAACGCCATGGAGGCGATGGGACTGGGCATCGTCGACAAGTCGCTGCTGGTCGCGCGGATCAACGCGGCAAATCCGGCGCTCAACGTGACCGTGGCCAGCCTGCAGCTGCCCGATGGCTTCACCACGCCAGCGACCGCCGAGGACCTCGAGCGTAACCGCGTGATCTCCGAGACCGTGAGCACCGTGTTCCACGAGTTCGCGGCCGCGCTCGACGACACCGACCGCGTGATCACCAATGCGGTCGACGACAACTTCGACGTCTTCACCGACATGTTCCGCGCCTGGCGCGTCAGCCTCGACGCCACGCAGGCGCGCAAGACCACGTTCGACTCCTTCCTCGCCTCCCACCGCAGCCTGTCGGTCGCCGCGAACCGGGCCAGCGCCATCGCCGAGTTCAACACCTTCGGGGCCGCGCAGCGGGCCGCGAACGTCAACCCGTTCGACGACTTCGTGCCGCTCGACGACGCGAGCTGGGACCGGCTCGGAAACTATCTCGAGAAGATGACGCTCACCAACAGCGAGCGGCAGATCGAGACCGCCGGGATCGCTGGCCGCCAGCTGTGGTTCGACCAGGCGCGTGAGTTCTGGGTGCCGGCCTCGAACCGTGCGTTCTCGAACTTCATGATCGACACCACCGACATGACCGAGATGCTCAGCCACGAGGAGTGGACGTCGATCCCCGAGGCCAACCGCACGTTCGCCAAGCCGCTCCCCGCCACGAAGGTGTTCAACACCACGCTGGTCAACGAGCTCCAGATCGAGCTCGGGATGGAAGCGGCCTACGTCGCGCGGCTGCGCGAGCTCGACGCGGCGGTGAAGGCCGATCCGACCAACGCCACCCTGCAGCAGCAGCTCGAGGGCGCCCGGTTCGTGTGGGCCCAGTACACCGGCTCGATGAAGATCCTCAGCGAGCTCAAGGGCGAGAACATCCTGGACCGGCTCCGCAGGGCCGGCGCAGCTCAGTCGATCAAGTGGGCCGCCCCGTCGGACTCGAAGGGCAACATCGCCCTCAAGATCCTGTCGGACCGAGACTAGGTCCCACGGGCGGCGCTACGGGCAGATCGTCAGGACGAGGCTGGGGACGCCCGCGGCCTCCATGCAAGGGGACTCGTCGTGATCATCCGACGCGAACGCCGCCGGATGGTCCGTCCGCAGCTGGAGCGACAGCCGGGTTTGGGGCACGGAGGAATGCTTACCGATCCACGGCGCGGCTGGCACTCTCGCGACATTGGTCATCGGGATCCTGAGAGCGAGCTGCGGGCCAGTCGGTAACACGTCGTCGATGATCAAGGCGCTGCGGTCGGCGGTCCCTGCCGCAAAGTCAGCGCCCCACGGTGTCGCGGCGTCGAGGTTGGTGCTGGTCGCCTCGACCTCGTCCCAGTCCTCGAAATTCCAGAACACCTGATAGGAGGTGGCGCCGGTCGGGCAGGCACCGCAGCCCTGACCGCACTTGGTGATCGGCGTGACCAGCAGGATCGCGGCGGCGACATGCTCGGTCAGCGGATCGACATCGACCCCGAACGTGAACAGCGCGGGCTGCCCGGCATCGGTGATCACCTCGGTCCGGAATCCGGCATCCTGCCGCGGTGTCGTGTCGACGAGGTACGTCGCTGCGAACGGCTCGAGCGGAGAAGTCACGCGGCAGTTCGCGGGGAGGGCATCGCCCATCGCGGGATCATCGCCGGCATCGGAACGCGCCGGGCCATCGAGCGGGAACACGACATTGCATCCCGCGAGGATGACCACCAATGCCGGATACAAGCGCATCACGACCATCGTATCGCGATCTCGGTCGCCACCGGCCTGCGGTGTCCTGATTATCGGGGATCCGCCGACTGTCCGACCGATCACGTTGCGCGGCATGTGATTGTAAACACACAACGATCTCCGCGCGGCTCGGCTGCCCCTTCTGCCCACACCGCACCGAGCGCGTCGTCGGCTAACGCTTCTTCCACCGCGCGTCGGAGGGGTTGGTGAACGCGCCGGCGATCTTGGCGACCGGGCGCTCGCGAATCGCGGCGTAGGCGACCGACGCATCGCCGCGCATCTTCGCGTAGCTGCCACCGGCGGCGAACGCGAGCACCGTGGCCTCGAGCGGCGCCGCATTCGCGAACAGCAGATCGCGGGTCATCAGCAGCGGAACGCGCGTCGCGGCCGACACCTCGGCCTCCATGTAGGCGGCGGTGTGGCAGGCGATCGCGATCGTTCCAGTGACCACCCGACCGGGCTTCGGCCATTCGAACCGTTCGAGGTCCATCAGCCGGTTGTGGCCCACCCACGCCACCAGCTGCGCTGCGCCGCCGGCCTCGAGCGTGGATCGGTCGTCGAGCACGAGCGTCCGCGCGGCGCCTCCGGAGACATCACTTGCGTACGCGGCGAGCGCGTGATCGATCGCCTTGCCGCGCCAGCCGTGCACGACGATGTCGAGCTCGAACGTCGAGCCGAGGCCCCGCTTGCGCCAGCTCGCCGGCGTCTGCACCGTGCGCCGGAACACGTCGACCGCGACGATGTCGACGTTCCCGGTGTCGCCGCCGCGCTGGTGGAGCACGTGCTTCCAGCCGCCACCCTTGCGGGTGAACCAGGCGCCGAACCCGGGCGTGGTGGCCCAGTAGAGGTTGGTGTCCGGGTTGTCGCCATCGCCGAGCCTGGCGTTGCCGCACGCGATGATCGTGTTGTCGCACAGAGGAACGTGAACCTCGGCGACCAGCGGCTTGCCGTGCGCGAGATCGTCGACGACACGATCGGTGAGGCCGGTCAGCCACGCATCCTCGGTCGAGGGCGCCGCGAGGACCGGAGTCGACCACGCAAGACAGACGAGCACGGCGGTGGCACGCATCTCGAGGTGCTGACACGCGGTACGTGGGCGCGCCAACCGTCTCCACATGTGTCGCACCCGTTCACGGATGAGATGGCCATGGGCGACGACCCCGCGTAGGTTCGACCCATGTCCGAAGCAACAGTTCACGTCGAGCATGCTGGCGCGATCGCGGTGATCACCCTCGATCGCCCGGCGCGCAAGAACGCGCTCAACCGGGCGATGTGGGGGGCGCTGGGCCGGGCCGCCGACGCGCTGGCCGCGCGGCTACCGCGCGCGATCGTCCTCACCGGCGCCGGCAGCGCGTTCTCCGCCGGCATGGACGTCAATCCCGACAACCCGCAGGTGGCCGAGATCGTCGCCGCGGTGGCGCGCGGCGACGTGGCACCGCCTCGCGCGATGCTCGACGAGATCCACGCGGTGCTCGATCGCCTGTTCGCGCTGCCGGTGCCGTTGATCGCGGCGATCGGTGGCCTCGCCTATGGCGGTGGCGCGGAGATCGCGACCCGCTGCGATCTCCGCGTCGTCGATCCCGCCGCCACGATCTGCTTCTCGGAGGTGCGCCTTGGTCTGATGCCCGATCTCGGCGGCGGCGTCGCGCTGGCGCGCCTGCTCGGCCCCGGGCGCGCCGCCGATCTGATCCTGACGGCGCGCAAGCTCGATGCGAGCGAGGCCTACGCGCTCGGCTTCGCCAACCGGGTCAGCGCCCCTGGTGCGACGCGCGCCGAGGCGATCGCGCTCGCCGAGCTGATCGCGGGCAACGGTCCGCGCGCGGTGCGAGCAGCACTGGCGATCCTGCGCCGCGCGACCGACCTGCCGTGGCGCGACGCCGTCGCCGCCGAGGTCGACGCTGCCGCGCGACTGATCGCCACCGGCGAGTGCCAGCAGGGCATCGCGGCGGTGCTCGGCGGCACCACGCCGCGCTTCGCCGACCCGACGTAGTACCTCGCCACAGATCTGACCGGTTCGCGCAGCGATCTGCACGTGCAGTTGCACCAGCGGCCTCCACTTGCACTTGCGAGTTAAGACCTGCACTTGCACATGAGCCTCGTGGGCAAGTGCGCAGTGCAGGTCTTAACGGCAAGTGCAGGTGCACGTCATCAGTGAGAAGTGCAAGTGCAGGTCGGCACAGGTTCAACCGATCAAAACCTTGTCGAATTACTAGCCCGCGTGGTCAGGGAGTACGGGTGTTCAGAGCAGCGGACCACTGCCCCCGTTCGGGTCCGGGCACCCGTCGGGGTTATCGCAACCGGAGCCGCTGCCGGAGCCGCTGCCGCTGCCGCTGCCGCCACCACCGTCGGGACAGCCATCGGGATCCTGGCACGTGGGGTCGGGGCCGCAATCCCCGCCCGGGCAGTCCGTGCACAGGTCCACGCTGGTGATCGCAGGTTGGTTCACGCCGTCGGCCCCGTTCGGATCGACGTAGTTGATCGAGTGGCTTGGATAGGTCTCGCCGGACGCCGTGACCACGTAGCCCACCGACGGTGCTCCGTCGATGTACAGGGTGAAACCGATGTACTCCCCGGGAGAGCCGGGCTTCGCAACCCAGTTGCCGAACGTCGCAACCGTGGTGCCGATATGCGAGTAGATGCCTTCCTTGCCGATGCCCGTGCCTGAGATCTTGCACCCGCACTTCTCGACGGGGTGCACCCGCGTCCCCGGGCTTTCGATACGGGAGCTCGAGTCGGTGCTGCAGCCCGTGGCCAGGCACAGGGCCGCGACGGTGGAGAGCAAGCTGGTTCGCATGCCGTTGCACCCTGCAACGACCAGACCGCACGCCGGTGGTGTGGTCGGGGCGACGACACCTACGCTTATCCGCGCACTTAGTCGGATCCGCCCCCGCCAGCGCTGGGGACCGAGACTCCACTCCGCCCGGCTCCCGCCCCAGTCGCCCGATCGACCTTGGCCCGGCCACGCTCACGCACCTGCGGCGAGCGCGCTCCGCAAGACCTCGAGGGTCGGGGGCTTGACCACGTGCCGGGCAAAGCCCGCGTCGGCGGCACGCTTGCGATCCTCAGGTTGCCCGTAGCCACTCAGCGCCACCAGCAAGGCTCCGCTCAACGCGTCGTCGGCACGCAGCTGGCGCGCCACCTCGTAGCCGTCCATGCCGGGAAGCCCGATATCGCACAGCACCACGTCGGGATGGAACTCCACCGCCGCAGCGATTCCCGAGGATCCGTCGAACGCGACCCGGACGTCGTGGCCCATCAGCTGCAGCACGTCCTGCAGCGACTCCGCGACGTCTCGATTGTCCTCGATCACGAGTACCCGCCGGTGGGGTGACAGTTCCGGTGCGGTGGCGCCGACGGTGCGCTCGGCTGCACCCGCGAGCGGCAGGCGGATCGTGAACTCCGCGCCCTGGCCAGGTCCCGCGCTGGCGGCGACCGCGGAGCCCCCGTGGAGCTCGACGGTGCCTTTGACCATCGCCAGACCCAGCCCGAGCCCGCCATCGGCGCGACTGATCGTGGTGCCGAGCTGCACGAACGGTTCGAACACGCGCGAGATCTCCTCGGCGGGAATTCCCGCGCCGGTGTCTCGAACGCGCAGCACGACCTCGTCCTGCTCGCGTCCGAGCGAGACGTCGATGCGCCCACCCTCGGGCGTGAACTTGGCGGCGTTGTGGAGGAGATTGCCGACGACCTGGCCGAGGCGCGTGGCGTCACCGTCGAGCCACAGCGGTTCTGACGGGGCGTGGAGCCCGAGCTCGATCCGGCGCGCTTCCACGAGCGTTCGCTGGTCGTCGATCATGCGCCGCACCAGATCGCCGAGCTCGATGCGCTCTCGCTGGAGCTCGAGCTTCCCCCGGGCGATGCGCGTGACGTCGAGCAGATCGTCGACGAGACGCGTGAGCTGATCGACCTGCCGATCGATGACCCGGTGCGCGCGCTGCGCCGCCTGGCCACCGGCGGGGGCGCGGTCGAGCACGTCGACGCCGCTGCGGATCGCGGCGAGCGGGTTGCGGAGCTCGTGCGACAGCATCGCCAGGAATTCGTCCTTGTTGCGATTCAGCTCGCGGAGCTCGGCCTCGGCCTGCCGGCGCTCGGTGACATCGACCGCCACGCCGACCTGCCGCACCGGGATCCGGCCCGTCGTCGTGTGTTCGAAGTAGGTGCGCCCCACCCACGAGAGCCAGCGGTTGGTGCCGTCGGGGCGGACGATCCTGGCCTCGAGCCGCACGTGACCTTCGCCTGACGGATCGAGCGAGCGCTCATATCCGGCCCAGATCGCTGGCCGATCGTCGGCGTGGACGATGCGCATCCCGTGCTCGCGCAGCGAAGCACCCGGCGGCAGTCCGAGCACCGCATAGAGCTCGGGCGAGGCGACGGTCAGCTTCGTCCGCACGTCGTAGTCGTACGAGCCGATCTGCGCCGCCTCGTTGGCCAGGCGCAGGCGTTCTTCGCTTCGCGCGTGCTCCGCCGCGGAGGCTTCGGCCTGCTTCCGCCCTCGGGAGATCAGCGCGGTCAGGTAGACCAGGATCAGGCCGTCGACGGTGAACAACACCGCCTGCGCGACCGCCTCCGACGGGGTGTGCCGGTCGGGCAAGACGAAGAAGTAGGCCGCGAGCGGTGCGGAAAGCAGGGTGGCGCAGATCCCGGGGCCCCGCCCTCCAAACAGGGAAGCCACGACCACCGCGGTGAAGAACACCACCCAGGGAGCGCCGACTCCCGTCACCGGCTCGAGCAGCATCCTGATCCCGAGCGCGCTCGCCACCGCCAGGACCGCGACGAGGTACGCCATGAACCTCGACGGTGGCCGGGTCCGCGATGCGCTCATGCTCGACACCGTGGCAGGGATCCGGTCCCGAAGGAAGCTGGGTCGATCCGCCCCCGCCGGGGATCCATCCGGATTCATCAAATTTCGGATTCGCGTTATCCGCGCTGGGCGAGCCAGATGTAGTAACGGGGCCCGCCCGGCGTCGTCGCCTCCGCACGCACGCGCTCGACCTTGCCGACGGTGTCCAGCCCCTCGAACGTCTTCGATGAGACCGCCGACCACACCGCGAGGATGCCGGTCCCCTTGCGCAACGCCGCCCGCGCCCGCGCCAGCCCGGCGCGGCTGTACAGCTTGGCGTTGCCGGGGTCCGAGATCGCAACCGGACCATTGTCGACGTCGAGCACGATCGCGTCGTAGTCCCCCTTGCCGCGGCCGATCACCTTCGCGACATCGTCCACGATCACCTCGACCCGAGGATCGTCGAGCGGGTGTCCCGCGAGCGCACCGCACACGTCGCGGTTCCAGCGCACGACCTCGGGCACCAGCTCGACCACGACGACCCGGGCGGTCTTCGGTAACGCGTCGAGGGCCGCGCGCAGCGTGAACCCGAGCCCGAGGCCCCCGATCAGGACCTTCGGTCTGACCACGCCGGCGAGGCGCTCGGCGACGATCCGGCCGAGCGCATCTTCGGAGCCGTGCTCATGACTGCTCATCAGGGGCCGGCCGCCGACGTGGATCGAGAAGTGCGCATCCCACCGCAGGAGCACCATCTCCTTGCCGTTGGACAACGTCACGCGATCGAGGATCTCGTCGGCTATCACTGCCGCGGACTCTAGCAGAGGCAGGGCGCCGCGCTGGGCGCAAGCGCGTCGGAGCTAGCGGCGCATCGCGGCCCGCTCGCCGGCGGTGTCTCCGAAGTGAAGCTCGCCTGGTGCCTGGCTGGCCACGAACGCGCGAAGCTCGGCGGCGGCGGCGGCGCGGCGCGTCTGCGGCTTGCCGGGCGGCATGACGGCGGTCAAGGTGCGGTCGATCGCGAGGCCGCCGCCCTGGGCGTGGATCGTGACGGTGCCGGTGCTCCGGGCGACGAGGTCGACGCAGCCTTCGAACCGGGTGGCCTCGACGTCGGCGTTTTCGGCCTCGAACGTCCACGGGACGTGGATGTAGCGAGCGCCGAGGAACGCTGCGAAGCAGACGACGCGGTGCGAGCCGAGCTCGAGGTCGGCGCCGTCGCCGAACGCGAGCTCGAGCCGATCGGGCCCGGCCGCGACCGGGATCTGGATCGTCGACGTCCGGCCCGCCGCCACGACGGTGATCGGATGCGAGCCGACGCCCAGGTTGCCGAGCTGGAGCTCGTCCCACTTGGTCTGGGTGACGCCGGCGCCCGTGATGACCATCGTGTCATCGACGACGCGCAGGCCGTCGGGCGTCTTCAGGCCGATGATCGCGAGCGAGCCCGGCGCGTAGAGCACGGCGTCGTCGTCGGGCGTCTTCGCCAGGAGGTCGGCGAGCGATCGTGCCAGCCCGATCCGGCCGACCTCCCGGGTCGCGATCCGGATCCGATCGTAGAGCGCGCCATCGGCCGGATCCGTGATCCGGAGGTAGTCGTCCTCGGAGGCATCGCCGCGCAGCACGAGGACGTTGGCCTGCTGGGTCTCGATGTGCGCAGCGGCGCCGTCGATCGCGGCGTCGTAGGGCAGATCGAAGGCCTCACGCGCGTGGTCGGCAGTGACCTCGAGCCGCACGGTCTGGGTGCCGCCGTGCGCGATCGTCTTGAGCTCACCGTAGTCGAAGAACCCGTCGCCGATGATCGGGCCGACGAAGTGCAAGCCATCTTCGGTGCCGTCCGCGCACACTTCTTGGTCCGGACACGCGCCGCCGACGTTGCGATCGCCACCGTCGCAGCTCGCGGCCGGTGCGAACACGGCAATGGCACATGCAAGGCCCGCCTGCACGATCGTCTGGGTGTTGATCCTGGTCATGCCTGGATGACACGCGACTCGCACCTCGTGGGAACGCCGATCGAGCCCGGGCAGCTCGATGCCGGGCGTTGCCGGTTAGAAGTAGTCCGAGAAGAACACCAGCACCGCGGCGACGCTGCGCTTGCTGCCGAAGTCGCCACAACAGCTCGAGGCGCTGCCCCAGCTCGACCCACCCTTCCGGATCGTGCCACCCGATTCGATCGTTCCGATGGAGCTACCGTTCTTGCGGACCGTGCCGTCCGACTCGACCTTGCCAACCGAGCTGCCGTTCTTGCGGATCGTGCCGTCGGACTCGACCTTGCCGATCGAGCTGCCGCTCTTGCGTACGGTGCCATCGGACTCGACCTTGCCGACCGAGCTGCCGTTGATGCGGATCGTCCCGTCGCTCTCGATCTTCGCCCAGCTCGAACCTCCCTGGCGGATCTCGATGTCGGCGGCGGCGATCGCCGGGACGGCAACCAAGGAGAGCGCGATCAAGCAGGCGACGAAGGTTCGGATCATCGGCGCAGCCTACTGGATCCGGCTGGCGTTCGGCGAGCGCCATCGCCGCCGGCAACTCGAGTTGCCACGGCACCGCCTGCCAGCCGGACCGGGTTCCAGCCAACTACCCGGAACAAGTGCGCTGTATGCTCGGCACGATCCATGAAACTCATCACCACGATGATGCGCTTCACCTTCGCCCTCCCGGTGGTAGCGATCGCGCTGTGCCTGACGGCCCAGGCCGAGACGGCGGTCGCGGATCCCGTGGAACGCGGCGGCCCGCTGGCGACCGTCGAGCCGCCGCCCCCGGGGTCGGTGCCGCTCACCGGCCCCGAGCGGCGCACGCGCGCCGAGCTGATCCGTGACGCGGCCGCTAGCGTAGGCATGACGAACGCTGCGCTGCTCGCCGGGATCGGTGAGGTGGAGACCGGGTTCGCGCATTGCTGGTCCGAAGCGACCTGGGCGTGTCAGGGGCCGAGCTCGTCGTCGTGCGATGGCGGACCGGTGATCGCGGGGGCCTCCGACGGGCCGTGCTCGGCGCAGCAAGGCGGCCTCGGCATGTTCCAGTTCGACTCCGGGACGTTCGATCAGACGATCGCGGCGTACGGCGCCGACATCGTCACGATCGAGGGCAACGTCCACGCGGTCGTGCCGTTCCTCGTCACGCGCGCGATCCAGTCAGTCGAGGGGGTGACCAGCGACGCCGAGGCGCTCGCGTGGATGAACACGATCACCATCCAGGACGGCGACGCGCAGTACGAGGCGTGGCTGTACTTCGTGGCGTGGCGCTACAACGGGTGCATGGGCTGCACGTCGGTCATCAACAAGTACCGCACCGGCACCAACAAGCTGGCCCAGGAGTTCGGCCCCGAGTTCTGGAAGTCGACGAACCCGAACCCGATGCCGGTGTCGTGCGCGCCGATCCCGGCGGCCGGCCGCACCATCGACGAGACCGATCTGTGCTTCGACAAGAGCGGCAACGCGAGCTTCTGGTTCATGGGCGACGGCGGCACCGGCGGTGGCTGCTTGTTCACCCACACCACCGACCGCGCGACCGCGGACAACCAGGCGACGTGGCAGCTCCAGTTCGATGCGGACGGCCGGTACCGCGTGGAGGTCTACACCGACGGCGGCAAGCACGGGCAGAGCCACCAGGCGAGGTACGTGGTCAAGCACGCCGGCGGCACCAGCGAGGTCGTCATCGATCAAGCTGCAGGCGAAGGCTTTCACAGCCTCGGCGAGTTCGACTTCGTCGCCGGCATGCCGTTCGGCGTGACGCTGGGTGACAACACGGGCGAGCCGTACGATCCCAACGCCGAGCTCAGCATCATGTTCGACGCCGTGCGGGTCGTGCCGGCCGAGGGCGATGTCGGCGGGTGCGCGGCCGGCGGCAACGCGAGCGGGCTCGTGCTCGTGCTCGGGCTCGGCACGCTCGTGCTCGTGATCCGCGCGCCGGGCAGGTCCAGGCGCTCCGCTCGACGACCCGAGTAGCTCCCCGTCCCGGGGAGTCACCCGATGGTGTGCGGGATTCTGGGCAGCTCGTTGAACGGCACGGTGATGCGCGCGGAGGTCTCGATCCCGAGCTGGTGCAGCATGGCGATCGTGGGGGCCGGGCCGGTGAGCACCAGGAAGTCCCCGAATTCCTCGATGAGGTTGAGGTCGAGGAAGTACTCGCCCCAGTCGAAGAACCGACAGCGCTTCGTGAGAATGCTCATGATGCCGAACTTCTGCTCCAGCTCCGCATGAAGGCTGGCGGCGTCGGAGATCTGCTCGAACTTGACGATGTCGAACTTCCCGTCACGCGGCTTGAGGTTGACCAGCCAGTGGCCGCGTTCGTCCTGCTGGATCTTGAGGACCTCCTGCGGGACCGGTTGGTTGAAGTACGTGTCCACGATCTTCCGCTCTTCACGGAAGGTCGCGCCGTGCGCCAGGAGCGTGGCTTCCACCTGGCGGTGGTCATGAACCCTGATCTTCAGCTCGTCAGCCATGGCGACATAGTACCGCGTGACGGCCACGACCCGCCTGCGGAGGGAACCCAACGGGGCCGAGCTCGAACCTCAGGGCCGGAGCATCGCGCCAGCGTGCTCCGTCGCGGAGCTGCCACGGAGCTCGGCGAGCACCTCGCTCGGCAACGGAAACCAGCGCAGCTGCTCGAAGTCGGACGTGCGGGCTCGCTCTTCGATCGACAGCGTCCGGAATTCCTCGGTGACCGCGGCGATGATCCGGCGTGCCTCGGCGAGGTAGTTCGGAAGCTCCCACTCCGGCTCGGTCCCGTGGCGGGACCGGTACTCCATCTTGCCCGTGCGGTACGAGACCTCGTCGAGGCGCATCACCTGGCCGCCGCTCTTGTTGCGATGGCGCCACTCCCCGGTGTCGGGGTCGAAGTCGTAGTGGGGCAACAGCTTCCAGCCCTCATTCGCGATCAGGTTGATCGCGTCGAGGATGAACTGGAACTGGGTCTCGGACAGGAAGTAGTTGAAGTTGACGCGCACCCAGCCCGGCTTGATGCCCTCGCAGCCGCGCACGATCTCGCGCTCGAAGTTCTTGCTCGTCGCGATGTCGATCCCGAGCAAGCGGTGCCCATACGGTCCGGCACAACCACAGCCGCCGCGCGACTGGATGCCGAACAGGTCGTTGAGCAGCGCGACGACGAAGTTGTGGTGCAGGTACGCGTGGCGGTGGCGCACGACGAACGACACGATCGACAGCCGCCAGGCCGCCGTGTTGCCGAGGATGTTCAGGTTGGGATTGACCGACCACGACGCGATCGCGCGCTGGATGAAGTCGACCTCGCGCTCGCGGATCGCGTCGGCGCCGACTGCCTCCTTGAGCTGGAACACCAGGCCGGCTCGGATCGACTCGATGATCGCGGGTGTGCCACCCTCCTCGCGAAGCACGGGATCGGTGAGGTAGCGGTGCTCCTCCTCGTTGACGTAGGCGACCGTGCCGCCGCCGGGGCTTCCCGGCACGGTGTTGGTGACGAGCTGACGCTTCACGAGCAGCACGCCAGGCGTCTGCGGCCCACCGATGAACTTGTGAGGCGAGATGAACACCGCGTCCTTGTACGCGCTCGGCTCCTCGGGATCGTTCAACTGGATCTCGACGTAGGGGCCGGCCGCCGCGAAGTCCCAGAACGAGAGCGCCCCGTGCGCGTGGAGCAGCTTCGCGACCGCGCGCTGATCGGTCGCGATCCCGGTCACGTTCGACGCCGCCGAGAAGCTCCCGATCTTGAGCGGACGCGCGGCATAGCGCTCGAGCTCCTGGGCGAGCTGCGCGAGATCGACATGGCCGTCCACGTCCTCGCCGATCACGACGACGTTCGCGATCGACTCGCGCCACGGCAGCTCATTCGAATGGTGCTCGAACGGCCCGATGAACACGACCGGCCGGGAGGCCTCGGGAATCCGCTCGGACAGCTTGTACCGGGCGTCGAGGTCCGCCGGGATCCGCAGGTTCATGACCTCGATCAGCTTGTTGATCGCGCCAGTCGCGCCCGCGCCGCAGAAGATCACCAGATCGTCGGGTCCCCCCTTGGCCGCGCGGTGGATGATCTCGCGGGCGTCGTGCCGGAACTGGGTGGTCTGGCGGCCCGTACCGCTGGTCTCGGTATGGGTGTTCGCGTAGAGCGGCATCACCTCATTCCGGATGAAGTCCTCGATGAACGTCAGCGACCGGGCCGACGCGGTGTAGTCCGCGTAGGTGACTCGGCGGGCGCCATATGGGCCATCGAGCGCCGTATCGTCGCCGATGATCGCCCCCCTGATCGTCTCGATGAGCCGGGCGCTTGCGGGGTGCATGCCGCGACATAGCACGACTCGGCCGATAGTTGGTTTTCACTCGACGGAGCCGCGACATCAGAGTCGCGGTGCGGCGTTCGGGAACCGAGTCCCGGCTTGTACTTGACCGAAAAGACATCGCCTCGCCTGGTGCGCCGATTGCTGAACCGCGCGCCATGCAGCGACCCGCCTATGGAATGTTGTCGATCCTGATGACCGTGGCCCTGGGGGGGTGCGGCGGAACCGGCTTCGGCGGCCGCTACGTTGGAGAGATCCAGCGCACGGATACCCGCAACAACACGAGCAACACGAAGTCGGAGAACTGGACCATCGACGAGCGCGGAGCAACCCTCACGCGTGACCGCGATGGCGTGACCTGCCAGTTGACGCTCGAAACGGGGGACTGCTCGGAGGGGTGCTTCAACAAGGTCATCGTGGATGGCGAGTGCACCTTCGATGGCGAGCGATTCACCCTCGAGACCGGGTTGATCGAGAGCGGCAATGTCTCGGACAACGATTTCCAGATCTCGACGTCGTGGACGTCGACCACCGGCGTACAGGGCGCCATCGTCGAGTCGGGCGTGATCACCAAGCAGTAGCTCTGCTCCTGGAGTCCGTGTTCAGGCGAACTCGGCGGGGATCGAGACCTCCACCTCGCGACCCGCAGCCACCGACCTCATCGCCGCGTCGACAATCACGTTCGTCAGCAAGAACCGATCGGCGGGCACCGGTGAAGGTCTGCGTTCCCGAATGGCATCCGCGAAGGCCAGATGTTCTCGGCGGAACAATTCGATCCCTTCCACCTGGTCGAGTTGCGGCGGTCGACTATCGGTCAACAAACCCGCCTCGCACCGAAAGATCGTCAGCCCGCTCGACGTGACCTTCGCGCCGCCTTTGGTGCCCAGATACATGAGATCGCTTCCGAGCTCGTCCATGTGCATGATCCATGCAGTCTTGAGCAAGATCAGGGCCCCTGTCTCCACACGGATCGAGGTCACGGCGAAGTCCTCTACATCGAGTTGACTGCTCGTCCAGCCCCACGTCGAACCAGACGCGGGCGCATTGGTCTTGCCGAGCAGGTTATTAGCGACCGCCGAGACAGCAGTCGGTCGCGGATACCCCAGGTTCCTCAATACC
>JAGSPR010000225.1 GCA_018262455.1 Deltaproteobacteria bacterium
CTGTCACCCGCGAGACGAAGGCCGACCCGCCGCTCTAGCGCGCGGGTGCGCGCTCTGCTCGAAGTTCGCACGAGCTCAGCGACGATCGAACATGAGGCAGCACGAGCTAGGGCTGAGTCGGTGGCGAGCGACCTTCAGAGCTTTGTCCAAAAGAGCAAACCGAGTTGCATCCATGCAACGAGTGTTGTCCAGGTGCAACGACACGGGGATCTTCACTCTGTGATTTCAGCTGGATACAAATACCTACAGTGGCCCACCCTTTGTAATACGGGAAGCCATCAACATGCGCATCACTACCTCGCTTATCACCACCCTTGTCCTCTCGCTCTCCACCTTGTCGGGCTGCGCCACCACGGGCGATGACGACGGCTTCAGCGATTCGGCCGACGAAGCCTCGGCGGCTGGCAAGCTGACGTTCTGGCAGGCCTCGGACGGCCAGTATCACTTCAACCTCAAGTCGGGCAACGGCGCGATCCTGCTGACCTCCGAGGCGTACACGACCCGGACCGGCGCGATCAATGGCGCGCTCGCGGTGCTCGAGAACGGCGTCGACAAGGCGCAGTACCAGGTGGTGCCGGCGGTGCACGGCTACGTGGTCCATCTGGTCGCCGCGAACCACGCGACGATCAGCTTCTCCGAGGTCTACTCCACCAAGGCGAGCGCGACGCGCGCGGTGACCTCCTGCGTGAAGGCCGTGACGAGCTACCTCGTCAAGCGTGAGAACGCGACCACCGGCGCGCGCACCGACGTGTTCCAGGGCGAGAGCGGCAAGTTCCACTTCAACTTCTTCGCCAAGAACGGCGAGATCGTCCTCAGCTCGCAGTCGTACGACAGCGAAGAGGCGGCGTACAACGGCGCGTTCGCGGTCCGTGAGGAAGGCGTCAACGCCGCGGCCTACACCGTGAAGCAGAACGTCTCGGGCGGGTTCTTCTTCAACGTCACCGCGCTCAACGGGCAGGTGATCGGGACGAGCCAGCAGTACACGACCAAGCAGGGCGCGCAGGCCGGCGTCGCCGCGCTGCAGAAGCTGCTGCCCGCGATCACCGTGCTCTGAACGGTCCTTCGCGTCACCGATGGGGCAGCCTGCAAAGCTGCCCCGTCGCAGTTTCGGTGGGGGAGGTGAATCAGGGCGTGGTGGTGAAGCTCAGCGTCCGGACCTGCGTTCCGACGACACTGCCGCCCTTACCGTAGTGGAGGTCGAGCTCGCCTTCGCGTGTGCGCGTGATCTCGAGGGTCGCGCTGCACGAGTCGGGGACCTGCTCGCCTTGCTGCGCGACCCGCTTGGTGAGCGCGCTCGCAGGGATCGTGACGGAGCCTGAATCCCCGGGGAAGGTGTCGATCTTCGTGTCGATGCAGCTGCCCGACGCTCGCCATCGCATCTGGTCGCCAGCGGAGCCCGCGGGGTCACAGTCGATGGTCATGGCCGCGGCTCGCGAGAACGAGGTGGCGGTGGGTGGCACGATGGTGAACGGAGCGGGCAGCGTGGCGAGCGAGCTCGGGGCGCCGTCATCGACGGAGCGCTCGAGCGAGATCTCGAACTGGGAGCCCTCCGCGTTGGTGGGAAAGCTGGCGTGGTAGCCGACGATGTTGAGCAGCTCGGTCCTCTCCATCACCTTGGACGAGGTACCGAGGGTGACCAGGAGCTGGTCGTCGGCGGTGAGCTCGATGAAGTTGAGGTTGATCGGGTTACCGAGGTAGAGCGTGGCGGTGACGGAGGTGGTGTCATCGGCTGCCCCCTGTGCCTCGATGTCGGCGTGCATGCCCGAGGTCAGGATGTCACTCGAGTCGACCTTGGTGCAGGCGCAAACGAATACGAGCCAAGCTAGCTTGTTCATGAAGATCTCCCCTGAATTTTGGGACAACGTACCAGAGGCGCGCGGGCGGCTCGTTTGGCAAATAGGGGCAGGGGTGACCTAGCTGTCGGAGCTCCGCACCGTTCGACCGAGGTGCAGGCCGCGTCGCCGGAGCAGGCGGTACAGGGTCACGGCGTTGATGCCGGCGGCGCGCGCGGCGGTCTTGACGTTGCCCCCGTGCTTGGCGAGCAGGTCGGTGAGGTACTGACGCTCGAGCGGATCGAGCCAGGCCTCGCGCGCCTGTTCGAGGGTCTGCTGGAGTGGCTTGGTTGGCCTGGCGGAGCCGGTGCCGGTCTGCAGGGGCCTGGGCAGATCCTCGGGGGCAAGCTCGGCGCCGGTACACAGGATGACGGCGTGTTCGATGGTGTTCTTGAGCTCGCGCACGTTGCCGGGAAAGTTGTAGGCAGAGAGCCGCGCGAGGACGGCGGTGCCGAGCCGGGGCGCTGGCTTGCCATGCGAGGCGGCGGACTGCTCGAGGAACACGTTCGCGAGGGTCTCGAGGTTGTCCTTGTAGGTGCGCAGCGGGGGAAGCTCGAGGGTCATGACACTGAGCCGGTAGAACAGGTCGTCGCGGAACGCGCCGGTCTTGGCCATGGCCTCGAGATCGCGGTTGGTCGCGCAGATCAGGCGGACGTCGACACGATCGGGCGGGTCGTTGGAGCCGAGCGGCTGGACCTCGCCTTGCTCGACCGCGCGCAGCACCTTGGCCTGCAGCATGACCGGCAGCTCGCCCACCTCGTCGAGAAACAGCGTCCCGCCGTTGGCCTTCTGGAACTCGCCGACCTTGTGGAAGCTCGCGCCGGTGAACGCGCCCTTGACGTGACCGAACAGGATCGACTCGAGCAACGTCTCCGGGATCGCGGCACAGTTCACGGTGACGTAGGGCTTCTCGGCGCGCCGGCTGTTCCAGTGGATGGCGCGCGCGACGAGGTCCTTGCCGGTCCCGCTCTCGCCTCGGATCAGGATCGGCGCGATGGTAGGCGCCGCGAGCTCGAGCTTGCGTTCGACCTCGTGCCACGCGGGCGACAGGCCCTTGATCATGAGCGGCCGGCCGGTGGCGGCGCGCGACAGCTTGTCGACCTGGACACGGCGCAGCAGCGGCGCGGCGACCTCGGCGATCGCGGCGAGCCCGCGCAGGGCCTCGGCACCGAGGGTGTGCGGGTCGCGGTTGGAGACGGTGAGCACGCCGATCGCGCGGCGCTGGTACTGGATCGGCGCTGCGGCGATCGAGCCGACGTCGATCAGGTAGCGCGTGTACCGCGGATCTCGCGAGCTGTCGGAGCACAGGTAGGGCTGACCGTCGTGGAACACGTGCATCGCGATGCCGGCTTGCTGCTGGCCCTTCTGCTTGACCAGGCGGGGCAGCGTCACGGTCACGCCGCCGACGACGTGGTGGACGAGCGCGAGGCCCTCGGCGTCCTTGTCCCACACGAACAGCGCGCCGTGGTCGGCCCCGGTCGCCTCGAGCGCGATCGCGACGAGCTCGGCCTCGATCGTTCCGGCCCGCGCGGCATGGAGCCGGTCCTCGATGTCACCACGCACGGCGCGACTATACGTCACCGCGAGATCTCACGAATCCACTACCTGTGCATGCCGAGGCGCTGCGCCAGCTGTGCAGCGGCGGGCACGCTCGGATCGATCGTGAGGGCGGTGTGGAGATGCCAGCGGGCCGAGTCGGCATCGCCTGACGCGGCGCACAGCAGGGCGAGCGCGACGAGCGCGCGTGGCCAGGGACGGCAGCCGAGCAGCAGCTCCTCGATCATCTTGCGCTCGGCGATCGCGGCCTGGACGCGGTCGCGGCCGGACGCGACCTGAACCCGATAGCGCGCCCAGGCGAGGTTGGCTTCGTAGTCGGGGTGGCCGGGAAAGTTACGACATGCCGTGGCGAGCTCGCTCATCGCGCGGTGAATGTCGCCGTCGCCGAGCGCACGCTGCCCGCGGGCGAACGCGTCGGCGGCGGCCGCGATGGCGGTCGGCTCGATGGCCCAGGTGGTGCGCAGCTCGCCGATCCGCGCGCGGAGCCAGTCGTGATAACGACCGCGTGCCGCGTCGTCGATCAGCACGGAGCGCGCCTTCTCGACGAGGTCCCACATCGGCTTGACGGTCCCGGCGAGCTCCGCCAGATCGTGTGCGGCCAGGGTGGTCGGCGAGAACCGCCAGGCCACGAGCTGGTACGCCGCCTCGATGTCGCGGTACTCGGCGAGGATGGTCACCTCGAGCACGTCGTAGAACGTGCTGCGTTCGAGCCGGACCGCGCGCCCGCGAAGCTGTGCGCGGAGCTCCGACAGGAGGCGCCGGGGTCCGGTGGCGACATCGCGGATCTCCGGCGTCAGCTCGAGAGCGCCGATCGAGGTCAGGGTCCACAGCAGCCGCGCGGTCTGGATCGGATCGAGCGGCCCGGCCTTGACGAGGGTCTGCACCGTGCGCGTCCCGTTGATCCCGGCGGTCGCCTCGAGCTCGGGCACCGTCAACAGGCGTTGCTCGCGCAGCTCGTCGAGACGCTCGGTCGGGGTCACGAAGTGTTGTGCGTGCCAGCGCAGCGCGGCGCGTGGGATCTCGATGTCGAGCTTGCGCGCCGCGGCGAGCGTGGGCTGCCATGCGACGGGCGAATCGGCGATGGGAGGCAACCCGACCGCGGCGCGCAACACCGACCATCGCATCCCGGTCGCGAGGCGCAGCTTGGCGGCGTCGCGGATCGCGGTCACGATCGTGGCAGGCTGCGCGGTCAACGCGATCAGCGCCACGCGTGCACGCGGCGCCTCGTCGCGAGCGATGGCGGACGCCCCGAGCGCGACGACGCCAGGCACCGCCGGGTGGGCGCGCCATGCCTCGGCGACCTCGGGGAGCCGCCGCCCGAGGTGGTCCGCATCGAGCAGCACGACGGTCGGGGCTGCCGGCCCGCGCGGGCCATCGGCCTGGGCGCGATCCCAGTGGGCCTTCAGCCCGGCCGCGACGAGTTGCTCCTCGAGTGGCATCGCCGGCCCGATATCAGCCAGCGCGATCAGCACCGAGGTCACCACGAGATCGTATCACCGAGTGCCGAGAAGCTCTCGGATGTCGGCACACAGCTCGTCGGTGGCTGTCCGCGCGGCCCGCACACCTCCCGCCAGGCTCAGAAAACCATGGATCAGGGATGGATACCGCCGGTGCCGGACGGGGACGCCCGCGCGCTGCAGGCGGTCGGCATGATCGTCCCCCTCGTCGACCAGTGGGTCATACCCCGCGGTCGCGACGATCGCGGGTGCCGAACCGTGCAGCGACCAGAACCGGGGCGAGGCGGCCTCGCGGTCATCGCCGGGCCGCGTGTAGTGGCTGCGGAACCACTGCACCATCGATCGGGTCAGCAGGTAGCCGTGCGCGTGACGGTCGATCGACGGCAGCGAGTGCGTCAGATCCACCATCGGATAGATCAGCACCTGCAGATCGGGCTTGCGCCGCGCGTGCCGCACCACGTGGGCGGACAGGAAGCCGCCGAAGCTGTCACCGGCGACTGCCACGCGGCCATCCGGTGGCACGCGCGACATCAAGGCATCCCACGCGGCACATGCATCCTCGATCGCGGCCGGGTGGTGGTGCTCGGGGCCGAGGCGATACTCGACCGACGCCACCGTGCAGCCGGTCTGGTGCGCCAGCAGCCGCGTCACGGGCTCGGAGCTGCGGATCGAGCCGATCACTCCACCGCCGCCGTGGAAGTAGACGATCCAGTGCGGCCCCGCGTCGGCGGGCACGAAGATCCGCACCGGGATCTCGCCGTCAGGGCCCCCCACCGTCGTGTCGATCACCTCGGCCATCGTCCGCGTCGGGACGTCGAGCGGCGCCATCCCGTGCTCGGCGAACCTGCGCGCCCGCGCGGGCTCCATCGACTCGAGCGTGGGCAGCCGCAGCAGGCGCTGGACCTCCAGCACCGCCGCGATCTGCGGATCGAGCGCCGCATCGACGCCCTCGCGTCGCTTGCGCCCGAGCAACCCGACGACCGGCTGGCTGAGCGCCACCCGCGTCACTCCGCGGAGCAGGCGGTTCCTCACCGCCAGACGATACTCGATCTCACCGCCGGCGACGACGGACCACGAACCCGAGCGCACCGAGCCCGACGATCAGGAAGCTGCACGGATTGCCACCGGTGGTCGCGCACCCGCCGCCATCGTCCGGGCTCGGCCAGCACACGTTCGCCCCGTCGACGCAGGTGAAGCCGCCCGGGCACGTGGCGCCGCCATCGCACTCCCCGGTGCACAGCGAGTCGGTGCCGTCGGAGGCGCATCGACCGGTCGCGCATTCGGCATTGTCCACGCACGTCGCGCCGAGCCCGCCGGCCTGGTTCGCGCCCGGGAGGCAGAAGCCGCCGAGGCAGTGAAACGAATCCGCACACGCCGACGCGCCGCTGCACGTACCCATGACGTTGACGTTCACCGAGACGCTGGCCGTGCGATCGCCGGTGTCGGTGGCCGCGACCGCGATCTCGTGGTGACCGGCCGACAGCGCCGGCGCGTTGAACGCGATCACGCCGCTCACCGATTGCACCGGGTCACCATCGATCGCGAGCGAAGCATCCATCATGTCGAGCTCCGAGGTCAGCGTGGCGTTGATCGGGAAGTTCGGCTTGACCCACTGGCCCTCGGTGGGCCGCGAGACCACGAGCGCGGGTGCGGCGATCGCCGGCGACAGTCCGAACGTCTCGTTCATGTAGCGGAAGCTGTTCTGGGTCTCGCCGCCGCACCGGCAGCCGCGCGGATCGGACTCGCCGCAGCTGGCGTCGTTGTTCTGGAACCGCTTGAGGCTCCCGAGATCGAGGTACGTCATCGGATCCTTGGCGTCGAGCTCGTGGTCGAGACCCCAGACATGACAGGCCTCCTGCGCCACGGCGCCGCACAGGTAGTTCACGCTGCTGCTGGTGCCGGCGAACACGAAGCTGATCGCGTTGTCGCGCGCCGCGCCGCACGAGATGAACGGGGCGACCCCGCCGGCGTCGAGGTTCGGGTTCAGCTGGCGCGAGGTGCCGCCGATCATCACCTCGAAGTGCGCTTCGGTGCCGGGGTTCTCGGTGACGATCTCGATATCGAACGGCTTGAAGGTCTCCCGCACGCAGGCGACGAGCTCGTCCCAGTGAGCCTGGCCATGGCTGTAGGCGTCGAGCGTCACCGCGCTCTGCGGGATGCTCGAGCGGTTGGTCAGCGAGTTGTCCGATCCCGGGCTCACCGTACAGCCGTTGGGCTGGCAGTCGTTGAGGTAGAGCTTGTGCGAGACCGGGGTCAGCTGCGCGACCCCGGCGGTCGGCGGCGCGAGGACGCGGTTCTGCCACACGACGAGCGGCGGCTCCGCATGAGCGACCGACGGGATCGCGACCGCGAGGACCGCGATGAGACTTGCTCGCATGCCGCGACGCTAGGCGATGGCCAGCCGCCCTGCGAGGGAAAACCGCCAGCGGGCGCTGTCAGCTGGCTGCTACCCGCGACGACGGCGCAGCATCAGGCGCCCGAGATGGGTTGATTCCACACGGGTTTCGCGAGATCACCCGCCCATGTTGAAGATCGACCTTGCGGGGAAGCACGCGCTCGTGGCCGGCGTAGCGGACGATGGCGGTTTCGGGTTTGCGATCGCCAAGGCGCTGGCCCAGGCCGGGGCCACGGTCTCGGTCGCCACCTGGCCACCCGCGCTCGGCATCTTCAAGACCATGCTCGAGCGCGGCAAGTTCGACGCCTCGCTCGTGCAGCCCGACGGCACGAAGCTGACGTTCGCGAAGATCTACCCGCTCGACGCCGAGTACGACCGGCTCGAGGACGTGCCCGCGGAGGTCCGCGACAACCGGCGCTACCGCGACCTCGGGGACTTCACGATCGGCGGCCTCGCCAAGGCGGTCGCCGCGGACGGCGGCGTCGACATCGTGGTCCACAGCCTGGCGAACGGCTCGGAGGTCAAGAAGCCGCTGCTCGAGACCTCGCGCAAGGGCTACCTCTCGGCGCTCTCGGCGTCGGCGTATTCGATGGTGTCGCTCGTCCAGCACCTCGCCCCGGTCGCGCGGCGCGGCAGCGCGTTCCTGTCGCTGTCGTACATGGCGGCCGAGCGCGTCGTGCCGGGCTACGGCGGTGGCATGTCGTCGGCGAAGGCGGCCCTCGAGTCCGACACTCGCGTGCTCGCGTTCGAGGCCGGGCGTGCCTACGGCCACCGCGTCAACGTGATCTCGGCCGGCCCCTACGCGTCGCGCGCGGCGAGCGCGATCGGCTTCATCGATCAGATGCTCGACTACACCAAGCGCAACTCGCCGCTCACCGATGCCATCACGGCCGAGGAAGTCGGCGCCACCGCGGCGTTCCTGTGTAGCCCGCTCGCGAGCGGCATCACCGGCAGCACGGTCTACGTCGACAAGGGCTATCAGGCGATGGGCATCGCGGTCGATCGCGAGGGCGCCACGCCCGCTGCGACCTGATCCTCGGAACCGGCGGCCACCTGCGTTGTCAGACGATCGTGGAGCCACCCGGAGACGTCCTCGAGGTCTTGGCCCGGTTCGGCGACACGATCATCGACGCGAGCCATGTCGGCGGCGACCGAGGATACCGGATCGGCAACGCGCCCGGCGTCGAGCTGGCCGTCGGTGACGCGCTCGGCGCCAGCTTTCCGTTGATCGAGAGCCGCGGCGGCGGCTTCGTGTTTCATCGGACCGCCGGCATCCACGGCTGGCTCACCGTCGATGGTCGCGCGACGCCGCTCGAGGAGCTCGGCGAGCCTTCGCGCACGGTCGCGTCCGCATTCGAGATCGCGATTCCGCGCCACGCCCTGATCCGGGCGCGGATCGGACGCGTCGACTTCGTGATCCGGCGCGGCGCACCTGCTGCCCGGCTCGCGCTGGCACCGCCGTTCCGCGATCGACGCGTGCTGAGCTATCTCGCGGTCTCGGTGGCCGCGCACCTGCTGCTGTCGCTCGTGGTCAACCTCGTCGCCAACGATGACGCGGATCACTTGGAGCTCGCGTCGGCGGAGGACTTGCGGGTGAACAGCGACCCATTTTACGGGGTCGAGGTGACCTCGTGGGACCGCGATCGGTCGCCGGATGACCGGTTGCATGGCAGCGGTGCACCGCTCGCGCACGCCGCCGGCGCAGCGGGCAGCACGACGTCGTCGAAGCGGACCGGCCACATCCAGATCGAGCGACGCCACGACGAGCCGCGGGTCACGCGCGCCCAGGAGACCGACCGAGCCGGGTCCGGAAGATCGGCCGTGGAGGACCCGACCGCGAGGTCGTCGATCGAGGGTGCGCGGAACGCGGGGATCCTGGAGTCGACCGCGATGACCCCCGAGACCTTCACCGCGCTCGCCGGGTCGAAGGAGCTCGCGAGCGGGTTCGACGACCACGAGGTCCACGCACCGCTCTACGGCGGAACCGGGGAAGCGAGCGGCGGGTTCGGGCTGGCCCGCACCGGCGTCTTGCCAGGTGCCGGCTGCGACGGCGGGCCCTGCGGGACGATCGGCGTTGGCCGCTACGGCACGCACAGCAACGGCCAGACCCGCGGGACAGGCTGGGGCGGGCAGCTCTGGAGTCGCGCGCATGTGACGCAATCCCCCACGGTCATCCTGTGCGGTCCCGGTTGCCTCGTGAGCGATCACGGCGTGGACAAGGAGATCATCCGGCGCTACATCCGCCGCCAGCTCGAGCGGATCACCTACTGCTACGAGAAGGAGCTGATCGCACGACCGGACGCCTCGGGCGAGGTAGCGATCGACTTCCTGATCGCTGCCGACGGTGCCGTCCCGGTCGCGAGCGGGCAGGGCGATCCGGCGATCGCGTCGTGCGTCGTCGCCGTGATCAAGGGGATCGAGTTCCCGCGCGCGCGGACTCGCGAGATCACGCGGGTGCATTACCCGTTCACGTTTCGCCGCGCGGGTCGGTGATCGTCCGGACGATCGCCGACCGCTTGAACGCCTATCAACCCAGGCGTAAACTGGCCCGTGTATGGCGGACGTAGCCCTGCTCGATGAGGGTCCTGGGGGCGATCGCGAAGAACGTCGTCGCTGGTTGTTCCGGCACAGCAGCGCCGACATCATTCCCGTCGTCGTCTGTCTCGCCTACCCGTGCCTGCTTGTCCTCACAGCGGTCTTCTACGATCGTCTCCCGTGGTACGCGCTCCTCGGTCTTGCCCACCTGATGGTCCTCTTGTGGGTTGTTGGATCCTGGGGCCATCACCATCACGGTCACCTGAACTTCTTTCGATCGAACGTGCTCAACCGGGCGTTCGAGATCTGCGTCTCGGCCGGCTGGAGGACTCCCCATTCTCGTGAGACCTATCAGCACAAGATTCACCATACGTCTGGCTACCTGGCGACTGTGGAAGGGGCCTATCACGGCGGCCACATGAGCCGATTCCGCCGGATCGTCGACTACGTCGGTCTGACGTCGGGCAGGCACATCTTCTACGTGCTGTTTGACATCCTCAGCCTGCGCTGGCTGATCAGCATCCCTTGGAAGGCCTACTTCGAGGAAGAACATCCGACGACCAAGATCGCCGAGGCTGCTACCAGGAAGCGGCGGTCGGTGCTGTCATGGCGCCGTCGCAAGAGCGCAGGCGAGCCCGAGCCGGGAGAGTGGGTCGCGTTCGCCAAGAGCCGGGGGCAGCTTGGACAGATTCTGCTCGAGTGTGTCGCGATGGTGGTCTTCGGCATCGTCCTGCTGAGCATCAGTGTCGAGTTCTGCCTCTTTGTCTACATGCCTGTCAGTTTCGTCGCGTACGTCGTGT
>JAGSPR010000538.1 GCA_018262455.1 Deltaproteobacteria bacterium
TCCGGCGGCGACGATTAGTCAGGAAACGTCCACGACAGGCTCTGGTCGTCCCGGGGGCCGAAGTTCGAGTACCCCAAGCTGCGAGTCGCGCGGAAGTCACGCACGTGTGCTGAAACTTCGTACGAGCCGCAGGCGTCGTGCGGTCACGATCGCGAACGAAGGACAGCGGGAGGTTCGCAGGGCGGCCGGTGGTCGTCATGGTCTCCTCCCGTGTCGTGTTGAGGACAGCGTGGCCCCCGCGCGTGGCGCGACGTCGAAGGGGGCGAAACGTCGGCGCAACTTCGCGGAGACAATCATCAGCATCGTGCCGACGACGGGACAGCACCAGCACCCGTCACAAAGGGTGGCAGTTCTGTCACCGTCCGGATGCAGACCCGAATCGGGGCATTCACGTGGCCTCTCTATCGTGAGGTGTGTACGCCGTGCCTGCCGGAGATGCCCATCTGCAGCCGATCGAGCCGGTCCGGGTCGGCGTCGTCACCCTCGTGACGACCGCGACGACCCAGCTGGTCGTGGCCGAGCTTCGCCGGGGCGCGATCCAGGTCGAGCTGGTCACCGCGGACGTGCTGCACTCACCACCCTCGATGCCGGTCTACGTCATCAGCGTCGACCCGCCGATCGCGGGCGTGCTCGCCGACAAGATCGTCGCCTGGGCGCTCGCGAGCGAGCTGCGCCCCGGGCTGATCGCGCTGATCGAGGACGGGGCCGTGCGGGACTGCGAGGCGGTGCTCGCCGCCGGCTTCGATGATGCCGTCGTCACGCCGATCAGCGCGCGCGAGCTCGCAGGTCGCGTCCGCGCGGTGCATCGCCGCGTTCACTGGAAAGGTGTCGCGAACGGCCGGATGCGGTTCGGCGAGCTCACGCTCGATCTGTACGGCCGCGCGCTGTGGGTCCTGGGCAAGACGATCGCGCTGACCTCGATCGAGCTCGCGGTGCTGCGCGAGCTGATGAAGGCGCGCGGGCGGCCGCTGTCCCGCGCCGAGCTGCTCGACGCGGCGTGGGGGGAAGGCGAGCTCGAGGTGTCGGAGCGCGCGGTGGACAACGTCATCCTGCGGTTGCGCCGCAAGCTGCCGCGCCCGGAGCTGATCGAGACGGTTCGCAGCGTCGGGTTCCGGCTCGCCGCCCGGATGCCCTGAGAAACATCTCCAAGCTCTCTCGGGCTCGCGGGTCACACGTACGACCCCCGACGTGCCGCGCGAACCCGCGTGGAGTGGTGGGGCACGCGCGCGCGCAGGACCTGGGAGGCTCGCGGGAGCGGTGTGCCGTGCGCTCACGCACGATGAACGCGCTTGGTCCGCGGTGTGCTCGGAGCTTCGGCATGACGATCTTCGAGCTGCTGGAGCACAAGCATCAGGAGCTCGCCCGGCTGTTCCGTGATGTCGACCATGCGGTGGCCGCGTCGAAGCACCGGCTGGCCCACGCGGTGTTCCGCGAGCTCTCGGTCAAGTTGATCGCGTGCCTGCGGGCGGAGCATGCCGTCGTGTATCCACAGTTTGCGTACCTCGCGCGGCTCGAGACCGAGATCGCCGAGGCCTCCCGGGAGCACGACGTGATGGAGCGCACGATCAACCACATCCGGCTCGCGATGCTGACCCCGGACGACTGGCACGAGGCCGTCAAGCGCTTGCACTCGCAGGTCGTCGCGCACGCGATCACCGAGCAGTGGGTGCTGTTTCCGATCGCGACACTCGCGCTCAGTGCCAACGAGCTTCGCGCGATCGGCGTGCAGTTCCTGGCCTACGAGCCGATCGCGGCGTCGGTCGCCGGGCCATCGATCACGTACGACGGCGCTGCCTGACCCGGGTCATGCCCTCGTCGCCGTGCGGCAGCGCTCGTCGGCGCCGTGGCGCGCGTGCGTGCTACCCGAGCGCCTTCACGGCCTCGACCACCGCCGCGACGTGACCCTTGACGCTGACCTTGGGCCAGTGCCTGGCGACCTTGCCGTCCTTGCCGATCAGCACCGTCGACCGGATGATGCCCTTGGACTTCTTGCCGTAGAGCACCTTGTCGCCCCACGCCCCGTACGCCTCCATCACCTTGCCGTCGGCGTCGGTGAGCAGCGGGAACGTGAGCGCGTGCTTGTCGCGGAACTTGCCGTGCGTGTCGATCGAGTCCTTGCTGACGCCGAGCACGACCGCACCGAGCTTGGTCAGCGCCGGCAGCGCGTCCCGGAACTCCTGGGCCTCGACGGTGCAGCCCGGCGTGTTGTCACGCGGATAGAAATACAAGACCACGATCTTGCCGGCGTGATCGGAGAGCTTGAGCTTGCCGCCATCGGACGACGCCAGCGTGAACGCCGGGGCCTTCTTGCCAACTTCGACCATGTCGCCAGGTATCACGCTGCGCTGCAGACCGGGGCGCCGTGGTACACGATCGGTCATGCGGATCTCGCTGCTCGTCCTCCTGGGTTCGATCCTCCTCGCCTGTGAGACCTCCGACTCGGCGGAGCACTCGGCCCAGGTCGTCGCGGCGCGGCAGGCCGAGATCCACGCCCAGGCGATGCCGGCGGCGCTGTCGTTGACCGCCGCCAAGCCCGACTCGAGCTGCGGTGGCGGCGCGACCTGCGGCGGCTCGTGTGGGGGATCGTGTGGCGGTGGCGCTGCAAGTGCGGTCCAGTGGGCCGAGGTCCCGGCGGGCGCCCGGTGGGCGAAGCTCCAGGTCACCGGCATGCACTGCGGCGGGTGCGCGCGCCGGATCGAGCGTGCGCTCGCCAAGGTCGACGGGGTGGTGGGCGTCGAGATCGACGTCGCGACCGGCTCGGTCAAGGTCGCCGTCGCCAGCACGATCGACCCGACCGACGCCCGTGGCCTGGTCAAGCCGGCGATCGACGCGCTTGGGTACCAGGTCCGCTGAACCGCTGCTACGCTAGCGAGATGCTTCGCGCGGCACTGCTGGTTGGCCTCATCGTCCTCCCTGTCTCGAGCGCCTGCGCCGGCGGCTCGTCGCGCACACCGCGGTGGCCGAAGTCGCACGTCGCCGAGACCGATGGCGGCGAGAGCCTCGCGCCGCGTCAGGCGAGCTCGATCGCGGCGATCGAGAAGTCCGCCGTGGTCGAGATCGTCGAAGACAAGCCGGCGGCCAGGGCCGAGAAGCCTGCCGAGGCAACGACGGCTGCCGCGCCGACGGTCGTCGTGGTGCCACTGACGAACGACGTGATCACGACCGAAGACATCGTGATCGAGATCGACGACGAGTAGGGCTAGGACTTCGGAGGCGTCACGAGCGCGAACGCGGCGCCCTGCGGATCCATGAGCTGCACGATGCGCTGGCCGCCGGGGACGTCCATCGGCCCGTTGAGCACGCGTGCGCCCTTGGCCTTCGCGCGCGCGAGCGTGGCTTCGAGATCCTCCGTCGTCACGTAGAACATCCACGACGGCGGCACCTCGCGACCGTCGGGGGTCTTCATGCCGTCCGGCTTCGTCATCATCCCGCCGAGCTGCTTGCCGTCGCGTCCCCACAGCAGATAGGTACCCATCGGACCCATGTCGAGCGCGCCGAGCTTGTCCCAGCCGGCGATCTGGCGATAGAACTCGAACGCGGCCTCGTGGTCGGTCGTGTAGAGCTCGTGCCACGAGAACTCTCCGGGCTTCGTCGGGTCGTGCGCCTGCATGTCGCCGGTCGGGGTGAACACGGCGACCACCGCCCCCTGTGGATCCGCGATCACCGCGAACCGCCCGACGGTGGGGACGTCCTCCACCACGTAGATCTTGCCGCCGAGCTGTTTCACCTTCGCGACCGTCTCGTCGACATTCGCGACCTGGATGTTCGCCTGCCAGTACGGCGGCGTTCCCATCTGCTTCGCCGCGTCCGGCAACCGCGTCACCCCGCCGAGCGGGCCCTGACTGCCGACCCACATCGTGTAGTCGTCGGTGCCGAACGGCTGGGTCTTCCATCCGATGACCTCCGAATAGAACGCGATCGCGCCCTTCGGATCGGTCGTCAACAGCTCGTACCAGACAAGGCGGCCGGTCTGCGTCATGCGGCGAGCATCGTCAAACTCGGTCCGGAGGGCAATCGGGAGCGGGGGGCCAGTTCGCGGTGGCTGGTTGCTGGGCGCAGCGCGGACGCTGGTGGAGAACGCGGGCCCCGCGGGGGGACCGACGTGCCCGCTGCGGAACTGCGCGCGGCGAGGGGGTCCTCCGGCGGGCGCGCCGCGGGTGACGAGGGTAGAGCGCTCGCGGGTCGAAGAGCGACGGACTCACAACCGAAGCCATCGTGATCGAGATCTGCGAGCAGCGAAGTCGCGAACGTGCTCTCAGGGATGATGCTCGTAGGCGCCAAGATCAGGGGATGAACCCTGCGGGCGCAGTGTCCCATCGAGGTCATGACCAACGTTGATCGTGCCGGAAACGGCGATGTCGATCGCCGGACTGGAAGGCTTCAGGTGAAAGTCCCGGTTCGCTACGTCGATGAACTGCGGATCTACGACGATCGTTCCCGGAGGCGCCCCCGTCTGATGCGACAGGATGGTGTTGGTGAACGTGCACTTCAGGGGATTCAGGTTGCCGACCGACTCGAATGCGCCCTGAGAGGCCAACACGCTGTTTTCGAACAAGACGGAGCGGAGGGCGACGGTGGATCCTTCGCAGATATCCCCGGGAGCTCCCTGGTCCAGTGAGTGCGAGAGCACGAACGTGTCGTAGGCGAAGGTCAGGCGACTTCCCGGGGATGTCGTGTCCGACGTGAACACGGCCGGGAAGACGTTTTCGAGCAGCGAGTTCGTGATCTCGACGCTCGTGCGCGCACCAGCAACGATGATCGTTGCCCCGACAATGTTGGCGTGCATGTGCACCCGATCTGCACGCAGCGAGGAATCGTCACTTGTCGTGATCGCGCTCCCGCTCGCGTTCATTGATACCTCGGAGTCCGTGAGGTTCAGGTTGCAGCGAGTCATGTCCACAACGGACGCAGCACCTGCCGTCTTGAAGGAAGCTCCTCGAATCGACAAGGACGAGAAGGGAGCGTTGGCATTGCCGCACTGAACGAGGAGTTCCCCGGTCGCGCTGAGGTTGCGGATGTTCACACTGGCGCCGTCCTTGACGACCACCGCTCGGACGCTGCCGACCACGAGGATGTCTGCTTGGGTCGCAACTACCTCCAGCGGTGCAGCTGTGGGAGTTCGAACCTCCAGCGACGAGTCGTACGTGCCCGGAAGCATACGTACGGTCGGAGTGACGACGGCGTTCGTGGCCAGGGTGATGGCACTCGCGAGTGCGCATGGTTGGGCGAGTGAACAGGTCCCCATGCCATCGGGGGACGCGTAGACCACGGACGCCTCCGGGACGCACGTTCCCACGGCGAGGTCGCA
>JAGSPR010000226.1 GCA_018262455.1 Deltaproteobacteria bacterium
GCCGCCGGCCTCGCCGGCTCGCACGTGTGGGGCATCAGCGCCGAGCCCGCGGTGCCCGGCCTCGGCTACTCGCTCGCGCTGCAGGCGTGGGTGCCGTGGGATCGCCAGGCGACGCAGGCGGGCCTCGAGCTCGCGCTGCCCGCCAGGATCGAAGGCAGCGTCGGCAAGCCGACCGAGATCATGGTCACCGCGATCGCCCCGTCGGGGATCGCGGTCCACATCCAGCAGGCGCTGCCCGCCGGCGTCCAGGTCGATCGGCCGAGCCTCGAAGCCCTCGTCGCCGCTGGCACGATCGAGCGGTTCGAGCTCGCCGACGGCAAGGTCTCCCTCCACGTCGCGCCGCTCCAGCCCGGCCAGACCTTCGCGGCCCGCTACAAGGTCATCCCGACGCTCGCGGGCAAGCTGCACGCGGCCGCCTCGCTGATCGAGGCCGGCACGACCCGGTTCCACGTTCCCCCGTCGGCGTGGACGATCCGATAGCGCACCGCACGCGCGCACTGTCAGTGACCGCACAGTCAGGACATCGCTGACCCTCTGGTGCAAGACCTGCGACGATCCGCCCCCTTGGCAGACCGATGACATGCGCCATCCTCAGAGTGTGTCGGAGGTCATGCGCCGGCTCGTCGTATCGTTCGCGATCTGCGCGATCGGCTGCACCGCTGACGCTCCGGTCGATCCTACGACCCGCGAGCCGGCCACCGAACCGTGCGCGCGCGAGTTCGGCGACAAGCTCGGCGTGCCGTTCGTGCGCGTGTGCCCCGGCGACCTCCCCGGCATCGTGACCGCGCCGTTCTGGATCGCGGCCGCGCCGATCGGCTGCACCGGCGGCGAACACGGGACGGTCCTGTGTCCACCGGTGCTCGCCCTCGCTCCGACCCCCACCGGCACCGTGTCATCACGCACCGCGCAGGTGGTCGAGGCCTCATTCGCCCACCGCACCTGCATGCTGCGGTTCGGAGGCCGGTTGCCGACCGCGGCCGAGCGCGCCCAGGCCCGCGAGGCGATCGGGGCCGCCACCGTGATCGTCGCCGAAACCGATCACCCCGCCGCGCGGAGGTTCAACTCGCTCGCCGAGTGGACGACGGCCACCACGTGCACCGGGCCGTCCACGCTCGCAGGCTGCTCGCCGGCGAAGTTCCCAGCCGGCGGGGTGGTCGATGTGGCGTGGCCCCAGCTCCGGGCGTGCAACGCGACGCCCGCACCGAGCCCCGGCGCGCTGATCGTCGAACCCGACGGCGAGCCGTGTCCGCTCGGCGCGACGAGCGGCGCGCCCCCGTGCGTGCTCGCGAGCCGGAGAGTTGCCGCCCACCTGGTCTACGCGCTCGACTGTCGCGCGCTCACCGCCGAGGAGGCCGTGCACCCGGCGCCATCGCCCTCGGCGCGAGCGGCGTTCCGCTGCGTGGTGCCCGACGGGGCCCTGGTCGGCACGACCTCGCGCTGACCCCGCCGCGTGCCCTACTTGCGGCGGGCCGGGCGCTTCGGCAGGTGGCGGAGGCCCATCCAGGCGAGCGCGGCGAGGTGGTTCGCGACCTCCTCGACCGACGGCTTGCGGACCTCGGTCCACCACCGGCCGACGAACGTCACCATGCCGACCAGCGCGTGCGCGTAGATCGGCGCGGTCTTCGGATCGTACCCTGCGGTCTTGAACGAGGCCGCGAACACATCACCGACGCGCTCGGCGACGTCGTTGAGCAGTGACGCCATGCCGGTGCTCGTCGCAAGCGGGCGGTCCTGCGCGAGGATCGCGAAGCCGTCGGGCTGATCGCGGACGTAGGTGAGGAACGCCAGCGCGGCTTGCTCGACGCGTTCGCGCGGGGTGCCGGTGGCGATCGCTTCGGAGATCCGCCTCACGACGTACTCCATCTCGCGATCGACCACGACCGCGTAGAGGCCCTCCTTGCCGCCGAAGTGCTCGTAGATGATCGGCTTGGAGACCTTCGCGCGTTCGGCGATCTCCTCGACCGAAGTTGCCTCGTAGCCGCGCTTCGCGAACACCTGGCGCCCGACGTCCACGAGCTGGGCGCGGCGGGCGCTCCCGGACAACCTCGTTCGACTCATGTTCCTACGTTACTACGCTCGCGTAACCTTCGGCAGCGATTCGCCATCCGGTTGCTGGGCGATTGCGCCACGAATTCGCGGCTTGACAGCAAACCTACGCGACCGTAGGTTACGCACGCGTAAGGTTAAGGAGATGTCATGACCAGCTCTCGAGCTCGCTCTTCCGGATCGCGGGTGCTCCGCGATGCCGGCGCCCGGTTCGCGTCCACGGCCTGGCGGCGGTGGTTCCTCGATCGCCACGCCGAGTTCTGGCTGGGCGAGCTGAATGCCCGGTGGTCACTCTCGGCCATGCGGGCGCGGGTGATCGAGGTGATCGACGAGACACCCGCGGCGCGCAGCTTCGTGCTCGCCCCCGGTCGGCGGTGGCCTGGCCATCGCGCGGGTCAGTTCGTGCCGATCGAGGTCGAGATCGCCGGCGTCCGCGTCCGCCGCTGCTACTCGATCTCCTCGGGGGCTTCGGCGCCGGGCGCGCGGCGGATCACGATCACGGTGCAGCGCGTGCCGGGCGGGCGCGTCTCGGGTTGGCTCCACGACACGGTGCGAGCCGGCGACGTGATCGGGCTCGGCGAGCCGGCGGGTGACTTCGTGCTCGATCGAGCCAGGCCCGGAGGAGCCGCAGCGCCGGGCCCGCTGCTGATGGTCGCCGGTGGCAGCGGGATCACGCCGGTGATGGCGATCGCGCATGATCTCGAGGCCCACGGTGGGCTCGAGGATGTCGTGGTGGTCCACGCCGCGCGGCGCGAGGAGGACGCGATCTTTGGACGCGAGCTCGCGGCGCTGGCGACCCGGGAGCCCGGGCTGCGGGTCATCGCGCTGCGCGATGATCGCAACGGCCGGCTCGAGCCCGGCGGGCTGTGCGCGCTCGTCCCCGATCTCGCCGCGCGCGAGATCTTCGCCTGTGGACCCGGCGGGCTGCTCGAGGTCGTGACGCGGGCGGCAGCGGACGTGGGTGCGGCGCACCGGGTCCACGTCGAGCGCTTCGTCGCCGAGCCGCGGGCCGCGAGCATCGGTGAGCCGGTGGTGGTGACCACCGCGACCCACCAGCTCACGATCGACGGACGTGGCTCGCTGCTCGAGCAGCTCGAGCGGGCGGGCGAGCAGCCGGCCCATGGCTGCCGGATGGGCATCTGCAACTCGTGTCGCTGTCGCAAGCGCCTGGGCACGGTCGAAGATCTCGTGACCGGCGCGATCTCGAGCGAGCCCGACGAGGACATCCGGCTGTGCGTCTCGCTCGCACGCTCGGACCTCGCGCTCGCGCTGTGACGCTGTGACGCTGTGACCCCAAGGAAAGGCTGTCCCATGCAATCCCGTACCCTCACTCCCGATGAGGCCGAGGCGTTCGGCGCCGAGCTCGATGCGCTCCGACGCGCGACCCTCGCTGACCTTGGCCAGCGCGATGTCGATCACATCCGGCGCATCATCCGGCTGGTTCGCTACACCGAGGCCTCTGGCCGCGTGCTGCTGCACGTAGGCGTCGGCCCGTTCACGTTCGTGGCAGGCGTCACCGCGCTCGGGCTGTCCAAGATCCTCGAGAACATGGAGGTCGGCCACAACGTGATGCACGGCCAGTACGACTGGACCCACGACCGCTCGCTCGACTCGCGCACCTACGAGTGGGACAACGCGTGCGACGGAGGCGACTGGCGCCACTCGCACAACTACGAGCACCACACGTTCACCAACGTGCTCGGGCGCGATCGGGATGTCGGGTATGGCTTCTTGCGGGTCAACGCGCGTCAGCCGTGGCAGCTCCATCACCTGGCGCAGCCCGTCACGGCGGCCGTGCTCGCGTTGCTGTTCCAGTGGGGCGTCGCGCTCCACGACCTCCGGATCGACGAGGTCGTCACCGGACGCCAGACCCTCCGCGCGCTGTGGTCGCGGTCGCGTCCGTTCCTCCGCAAGGCAGCCTGGCAGCTCGGCAAGGACTACGTCGTGTTCCCGGCGCTGGCCCTGGGGAACGCGCCACGCGTCGCGGCGGGGAACCTGCTCGCGAACGCGGCGCGCAACCTGTGGACGTTCGGGGTCATCTTCTGCGGTCACTTTCCCGCCGGCGTTCGGGTCTACGACGTGGCGGAGACCGTCGCCGAGCGCCGGGGTGAGTGGTACGTGCGTCAGCTCAACGGCTCGGCGAACATCGAGGGTGGTCGCGCGCTTCACGTCCTGACCGGCCACCTGAGCCACCAGATCGAACATCACCTGTTCCCCGACCTGCCGGCCGCGCGCTACCCGGAGCTGGCGCCCAAGGTGCGCGAGATCTGTGCGCGCTTTGGGCAGATGTACAACACCGGGAGCTTCGCGTCGCAGCTCGCCAGCGTCGCCCACCAGCTCGCCGTCCATGCGCTACCAACCGCCGCGTAGCGCGCGTGCGCGGCGCCGACGGTGTTAGCATCGCGAGGCCGTGGCGCACTACGATGCCCTCATCGATGACCCCGAGCTGATCGGGCCACCGAGCGACGAGCTCCCCGCGCGCGAGGAGTTCCTCCGGATCATCGGCGCGGTCGACGCCAAGGCCAGCCCGCTGCTACGCGTGTTGCTGACGAAGTGTCGCGCCGATGCGCCGCTGGTCGAGCAGCTCATGGCGATGGAGCAGCTCGGGCGGTTCATCATCGCCGGTCCAGCCGTGCCCGGCACGGTCGGTCACGCGACGCTGTTCCGGCTCGAGATGCTGGTGGTGACCCTCGAGCGGATCCCCGCGGCGAAGCGGCGGTTCCAGGCCACGCTGCTCAGCGTGCTGTCGCAGACCCGCGGCATCAAGCTGTTCGGCGAGATCGGGCTGCCGAACAACCGCGGCCTGCTCGCCGAAACCACGGACCGGCTGGCGCGCCGGGTGTTGCCCGAGCCCCCCGCGGACCACGAGCTGTTCATGCTGGCGGGCCGGATCGTCCGCAAGGTCTCCGACCTGGAGTGGCTCGGTCCGGCCGCCGATCCACTGTTGCACCGGCTCGCCGCGGTGGGTGGCGAGGCCTGGAACCCGATCCGCAGCTCGATCATGGACGCGATCAGCCTGATCACCACCCGGATCGCGGCGCTCGGGATGTCCGAGCAATTTCGATCGCGCTCGATCTCCGACACGATCCGCGACACGCCGCTCTATCAGCTGACGCGTGCCCAACCCGCCGAGATGCCGGGCCTGATCGAGGCTGCGCGCAGGCACATCGAGCACGTCAAGGTCGCGCTCGAGGAGCGCGGCGTCTCGATCGACGTCGTCTACTCGCTCGACTCGATCGAGCGCGGGCTGTCGCGCATCGAGCTCCTGTTGCCGTTCGTCGACGCGAGCGACGGGATCGAGCCGACGTACGAGATCCGCGCGGTGATCGCCGCGGTCGGGCGCGGGCTCGTCGGCGGTCGCAGCTTCACGCAGCTGCTGAGCGACAGCCTCCGCCTGCTCGCACGCAAGGTCATCGAGCGCGCCGGGCGCACCGGCGAGCACTACGTGACGTCATCGAAGCGCGAGTACTGGAAGATGCTTGGATCAGCGGCCGGTGGCGGCGTGCTCACGCTCGGCACCGCGGTGATGAAGTACCTCGTCAAGTGGGGCCATTTCGCGCCCTTTCTCGACGGGCTACTGTCCTCGGTGGTCTACGCCGGCAGCTTCATCGTGATGCAGCTGCTCGGCTTCACGCTCGCCACCAAGCAGCCGTCGATGACCGCGGCCGCGCTCGCCGGCACGATCCGCGACCGCTCGGGGCCCGGTCGGCTCGACGAGCTGGTCCCGCTGATCGCACGGATCGCGCGGTCCCAGTTCGCGGCGGCGGTCGGCAACGTCAGCGCCGTGATCGTGACCGCGATGGTGTTCGATTTCTTGTACCAGCAGACCGTCGGGCATTCGTTCCTCGACGCGGATGCATCCAGGGACGTGATCGCGTCGTTCGATCCGCTCGGCTCGGGGACCATCTTCTTTGCGGCGCTCACCGGCGTGCTGCTGTGGATCTCGAGCTTGTTCGCGGGCTGGTTCGAGAACTGGGTCGTCTATCGCCGGCTCCCCGAGGCGATCGAGCACCACCGGTTCGGCAAGCGGCTCGGCAAGGCGCGGATGGCGAGGAGCGCGCGGTTCCTCGAGCACCAGGCTGCAGGGCTCGGCGGATCGGTCGCGCTCGGCGTGCTGCTCGGCATGGTTCCCGTGTTCGGCAAGTTCTTCGGGCTCCCGCTCGAGGTCCGCCACATCACGCTGTCGACGGGTTCACTGACCCTGTCGATGTCGTCGCTCGGCGCGAACGGCGTCGAGACCGGGCCCTTCGTGTCCGCAGCGTTCGGCATCGCGTGCATGGGCCTGCTCAACTTCGGGGTCAGCTTCACGCTGGCACTCGTCGTCGCCCTGCGTGCCCGCGACGTGCCCCGCGGCGAGCGCCGGACGCTGCCCGCTGCCGTGTTGCGCCGGTTCGTTCGCAAGCCGTTCGAGTTCTTCTATCCGCCGCGCGAGCCCAAGGTCGTCGGCGAGGCCCCGCGCGCCGAATCGCATCACTGAGCGAGCCGTCAGAACGGCGCGGGGAGCTCGAGCTCGAGACGCTCGCCGGTGCGCGGATGCACGAAGCCGATCGCCTCGGCGTGGAGCAGCATGCGCTCCTCGGGGGCGGAGGCCCGGGCGTACAGCGGATCGCCGGCGATCGGCGCGCCGAGCCCGAGCGCGTGCGCGGCATGGACCCGGAGCTGGTGGGTCCGCCCGGTGCGCGGGACCAGGGCCACGCGCGTGCGGCTCGCGGTCCGCTCGAGCACCCGCCACTCGGTGATCGCGGCCTTGCCGTGCACCGGATCGTGGATCTGGCGCGGCCGATCGTCGACGTCGACCCGGAGCGCGAGCTCGATCACGCCATGGTCTCCGTCGACCGGGGCTTCGAGCCAGGCGACGTAGCGCTTCTCGATCTCGCGGCGCGCGAACATCGCCTGGAGGGCGGCGTGGGTCTCGCGATCCTTGGCCGCGAGCAGCAGGCCGGAGGTGTCGAGATCGAGCCGATGGACGAGCAGTGGACCGGTCGCGTCCGGGTAGCGCTGCTTGAGTCGCACGACCACCGAGTCGCGGAGCGCGCCACTGCGGCCGGGCACCGAGAGCAGCCCGCACGGCTTGTCGACGACGACGAGCCAGCGATCCTCGAACACGACGCGGGGTTGGTCGACCGCGATCGCGCGTGCGCCGAACACCGGCGGCGGCTCGGCGGCCAGGCCGTCGAGCATGTGGGCGAGGATCGGTCCGCACTTGCCGCGGCACGCCGGATAGAACGCGCCGTCGTGACGGCCGCCGGTCGCCGGCGGCGCGCCCCACCACACCTCGGCGAGCGCGAGCGGGCGCAGGCCGTGGGCGTATGCGTGGGCGAGCAGCTTGGGGGCGGCGCAATCACCTGCCCCACCCGGTGGGGCCTCGGGGGCGAACAGGTCGCGCAGCGCTCGGCGCTCGCCGCGCGCACTCGCGAGCACATAGCTGTCGTGGATCTGGCGTAGCAGCACGCGGGACCTGTCCGTGCGGTGCTGCTCGAGCGCGAGGCGCTCGTCGTCGACGTTGCGCAGCCGGGCGGCGAGTGCTGCTCGGGCCTCGTGGCCGAGCGCGACCAGGCGCTTGCGCTCGGCGGTGTCGCGGCGGCTGGCCTGATCGAGCGCGTGGCGGGCCGCTCCCTCGAGCGGGACGAGCCGGGCCTCGTGGCGAGCGCGCCGGTTGTCGTCGTGCAGCTCGCGGAGCCTGCGGGTCGCGAGCTCGTGGCCGGCGTCCAGCTCCGCGAGCTCGACGCGGAGCGGGGCGGCCTCGCGCTCGAGCTCGTGGATCCGGCGATCGATGCGCGCCAGCTCGGCCTCTCCCGCCGGCCACACCGCGTCCCGCGCGACGGCGTCGAACACGGCGGGCACGAAGCCGCGCAGCGCCCAGCTGCCCCGGAGCATGCCCGAGAACGCGCACAGGTAGCCGATGCGGTCACCGTCGGCGACGACGAGGACGCCGAACATCTTGCCGCCACCCGGTGCGTCGAGCCCGAGCTCGGTGCGGTGCACCTGCGTGCGCAGCAGATCGATCGCGCGGCGCGCCAGGGCGTGGGGTGGCGACTGCGCGAACGGGCTCGCGAATCGATCCGGCAGCTCGCTCGGGTGCGGCTGGGGGGCGAAGTACGTCACGGCAGCCATGGTCAGACAGGATAGCCAGGATGTCGGGTTTGAAGGGTCGACGACAACGATGGGGGCAACCTCAACGTCACCGTCAAACGCGTCAAGGTTGGGGTCAAGGTCGACGTCCAACGCGTCGAGGTCGACGTCCGCGAGCCGAGCGGCTGACCGTCAGTCCTTGACGGTCTCGCCGAGCGGCGCTTCGAAGCCAACCATCAGCTGGAACAGCTTCGCGATGTCCTTCATCGTCTTGGGCCGCTCCATCGGATTCTTCTCGAGCATCCGCGCAACGAGCCGATCGAGCGCGGCGCTGGCGTCGGGCACGAACGAGCGCAGCGCCGGCGCGACGTCCTTCGCGTGCTTGCTGCGCAGCTTGTCCCAGCTGTCGGCGATGAACGGAGGGCGCTGACAGCCGAGCTCGAACGCGATGCAGCCGAGCGCGTATGCGTCGGCTCGCCAGTCGACCTTGCCGTTGCCGTACTGCTCGGGCGCGAGGTAGCCGGCGCCTGCGTGATCGGCGAACGCGGCGACGAGCTTGCTGTGAGCGAAGTCGACGACGACCACGCGCTCTCCGCTCTGCCGATCCGAGTCCTTGACGACGAAGATGTTGCTCGGCTTGAGGTTGCCGTGCGTGATACCCGCCGAGCTCGCGCTGACGAGCGCATTCGCGACCTGCTCGATGAGGTCGGCGAGCTGGGTCGTCGAATGCCGGCCACGCGCGATCCGGTGTTGCAGCGGCTCGCCCTCGACGTAGTCGGTGATGAGGTACGCGGTGCCCCTCGGGAGCGTGTTGGGCAGCGACATCGCGTCGTAGATCTTGGCGATCCCCGCGGTCGACATCCGCGACATCGTCTGGACCTCGTCGTAGACGAGCGACATCACCGGGTGTGCGGCCACCTCGGGATGCAGGATCTTGATCGCGACCTTGCCCTGCGTCTCTTCATGGACGCCGAGCCACGTCTCGCCGAAACCGCCGCGTCCGAGACGGGTGTGGATGCGGAACCTTCCGACAGCCGCGCCGAGCATATTCAGCCGTGGACGCTATCACGAGCGCGGGCAGGAAAGGGTATCGTTAGCGGCGGCCGAGGGCCGCGAAGTCGACGAAACCGCGCAACGGCTCGGTGTCGACGAGCTTGACCCGGATCGCATCGCCGACATCGAGCCCTTGCTCCCCGGTGACGACGCGGCCCTCGGCGGGTGGCCGGAGCAGGCGCGCGAACGTGCCCTTGCGGGTGACCCCGGTGACGATCGCCTCGAACGTCTCGCCGATCCGCGGCGTGAGCAGGACGGCGGCTGCGATCTTGCGCAGCGTGCGCTCGACCTTGCGCGCGGCGTTCTCGCGCTCGGTGCAATGCGCCGCGATCTCGATCAGCTCGTCGTCGGTGTACGCGGCGGGGGCGCGGGCAGCCGTGGCCTTCAGCAGGCGCTGCGTGATCAGATCCGGGTAGCGCCGGTTCGGCGCGGTCGAGTGCGTGTAGTCGTCGACCGCGAGCCCGAAGTGGCCCTGATCGGGATCGGTGGCTCGCTGGAGCACGTACTCGCCGGGTCCGAGCAGCTTGACGACCGCGAGCGAGAGATCGGCGAACCGGGTCGGGTCCGCGGCGCGCCTCGCTACGAGGAACGCGGCCAGCGCGGGTGCGCTCGCGGTGGCCGGCAGCTCGTGGCCGAGCTCGTGCGCGAGCACGACGATGCGATCCCAGCGCCGGGGAGCCCGCACGACGCGCCGGATCGAGGACGAGCCCCGCGTCTCGAGGAACCGCGCCGTCGCGCCGTTCGCGGCGATCATCAGATCCTCGATGAGCTCGCGCGCGCGGCTCTTGTGGATCACCTCGAGGTCGACGATCTGGCCGTCCTTCGTGATCGGGCGCGCCTCGATCGATTCGAAGTCGAGCGCGCCATGCTCGTGGCGGCGGCGACGCAGGCGCTGCGCGGCCTCGTCCTGGAGCCGCAGCTGGTCGGCGATCCGAGGGTCGCGGGGCTGGGCCGCGCGATCGCCTTCGAGCCAGGCCCCGACGTGCTCGTAGGCGAGCTTGGCGTGGTTGGTCACCCGTGCCGGATACACGCGGGTCGCGCGATCGTCGAGAGAGCCATCGCGCCGGACCACCAGCTCGGTGATGACCGCGAGCCGATCGCCGCCCTCGAGCAGCGAGGTGCGATCGATCGACAGCAGCTCGGGCAGCATCGGGAACATCCGGACCCCGGTGTAGAGCGTCGTCGTGTTCTTCCAGGCAAAGTTGTCCACCGCCGAGCCGCGTGGCGCGAACGCATCGACGTCGGCGATCCCGATCAGCAGGCGGATCGCACCATCATCGAGCTGCTCGGCGTACTCGATCTGATCGAGATCGCGCGACTCGGCGTTGTCGATCGAGGACCACGCGAGGTGGTGAAGCTCCTCGGCCGAGGGATCGGGATCGCGCGGGATCGTGCGCTCGATGCCGTCCGGCATGTCGGGCACGAAGCCATTGTCGAGGAGGACGCGGCGCGCGACCTCCAGCATCCCGCCGCTCCTGTCGAGCTCCAACGGCATGGCTCGGTCACCGCGAGACGATGATATCGACTTCGCTCGTCAGATCTCGGCCCCAGGCGATGTCGAGCCGCCCGGTCACCTGCCATTCGATCGGGCCCGCGGTAGGCGACAGCGCCGAGGCGACGGTGCGGAACGCATCGGCAACCGGATTGCTGCCCGCCGACGGCCGCAGCTCGAGCGCGTCGGGCGGGACATCGAGCTCGAACGGGATCGTCATCGACTCGTACGGCTTGGGCCCGCCGACCTCGCGGTCGAGCTGATAGACGTCGGCGTGCGAGGTGCCGACGCCGCGGCCTTCGGAGGACTTGCTGATCGTCACGACCTTCTGGCGCGCCCGCAGGGTCACGACCACCCGCTTGGCGTCGACGGGCTCGCTGACCGCGATCACGATCCGGCCGCGCAGGACGCCGCCCGGTGCG
>JAGSPR010000227.1 GCA_018262455.1 Deltaproteobacteria bacterium
TCGAGGTCGACGGCAGGCAGGTCCAGCTCACCGCAACGCAGTTCGAGTTGATGGCACTGATGATCCACAGGATGGCCGGCGAGCTCCACCAGCCAGAGCTGGTGCGCGGCTTCGTGCGGTCCTCGGAGCTGATCGCGGATCTGTCCTGGGACACGCGTGAGCCGAGCGAGAACCACGTCAAGCAGCTCGTCCGGCGTGTGAGGAGGGCGCTGATCAAGTCCGAGATCGGCGACCTGATCGAGTCTCGCCACCGTTTCGGCTATCGCCTGCGTGCCATCCCCCGCCCGGAGTGACCATGCGAAGCCTGTGTGCCGTTGCGGCGTTGTGTATCCCGTCGGCCGCCGCCGCGGATCCGAAGTTCGAGTTCGGCAAGGCCGAAGAGCTCGAGAAGGTGAAGGAGACCGAGTGGACCGCCTCTGCCGAGCTCGGCGTGGTGTTCACGACCGGCAACTCCGAGAGCACCTCGATCAGCGCCGGTCTCCGTGCCACCCGCAAGACCGGCAAGAACAAGCTCTCGCTCGAGGGCAGCATGCTGTACGCAAAGTCGGCTCTGCGGGTGATCAACGACCGCAACGGGAACGGGACGATCGACGGCCCCGAAGAGATCACGACGCAGACCTCGCTCACGGCAGAAACCTTCGCCTCGAAGCTCCGCTACGACCGGTTCCTGACGAAGCTCAACTCGGTGTTCGTGGCCGCGCTCGCGAGTCGGGACGTCCCGGCGGGCAAGCAGTCCGTCCTCGGCGCTCAGCTCGGGTACAGCCGCCAGCTCTACAAGACCAAGAAGGCCGAGGCGGTGGCCGAGCTCGGCTATGACTACTCGCACGAGAATCTGGTCACTGGCGACCCGATCTCGATCCACTCCGCGCGCGGCTTTCTGGGCTACAAGGCCGAGATGACCGAGGGCACCACGCTCGACACGTCGTTCGAGGCGCTCACGAACCTCAACCACGAGGACCTCGCGACTCGCCCGGAGGGCGCCGACTTCGGCGAAGACACCCGTCTCAATGGCAAGTTCGCGATCTCGGCGAAGATCGGCAAGACGCTCGCAGTCCAGACCTCGATCGAGCTCAAGTACGACCACCGTCCCGCACCGCTCGCGATCAAGAACCTCGCGATGGGCTTCGTCCCCGAGGCGTCGTCGCTCGACACCATCATGAAGGCATCGCTGATCTACAGCTTCTTCTAGCGCCGTGCCCTTCGGGCACCACGTCCGCTTCGCGTCAGCCGCGCTTGGCGGTGCGCACGCCGTTCGAGCGATCCTCGACGGTGGCCGCCAGCTCTTCGAGCAGCGCCCGGAGCGATCGCATCTTCTTCGAACCGAGCCGGGTGGCCCACTTCGCCTCTGTGGCGGCAGAGACCCGCTTGACCTCGGCGGCCCACACCTTGCCCTTGGGGCCGAGGCGGACCCGCTTGATCACGCCGTGATCGGGATCGGGGAACCGCTCGACCATGCGCATCTGCTCGAGCTCGGCGAGCAGATCGCCGACGGTCTGCTTGGGAAGCCCCACCTCGCCGACGAGGTCCGAAAGCCGGACACCGAGCGCCGCCGTCGCGACGGACGGATTGAACGCTCCGATCGCAGAGAGCAGCTGGATCTGGACCGGCCGAAGCGCTGGAAAACCCAGACGTTCCAGACGGCTCGCCAGCTGCGCCTGCAGATCATGCTGAGGAACGTGTAACAGCGCGCGAAGATCGCGGCCGTGTGGAGCATTACGATTCGTCTTCGCCATGGTCACGAGCGCGAGCGTCGGAAAACGGAGTCGGGTCATAGCAAAACCCCATCGCGATCGGAACCCCTCATCGCTGCAAAGTCACAGCTGCGGATCCGGATGGTGTCGCACGATGGTGTCGCACGAGTGACCACGCGCGTGGTCACTCGTGGATGTCGACGACTCCGATCTCGGAGGCCCCACGATCGACCGGCGGCCGACCGCCGTGCACGATGTTGCGCCAGGCCCTGCCAACGATGATCGACAGATCATCGAACCACGTGTAGATGACCGGGATGGCGACGAGGGTGAGAAGCAGAGACAGCACCTGACCGCCGACGACGATACTTGCCATCGCCTTCGAGAAGCCGGCACCGACACCTTGACTCGTGACGAGCGGCAGCATGCCAGCGACGAACGCGAACGTGGTCATGAGGATCGGGCGCAGCCGATCGCGGCTCGCGGCGAGGACTGCCTCGGTCCGCGGCAGCCCCTGCCTGCGCAGCCCGTTGGCGTGATCGACCTGAAGGATCGCGTTCTTCTTGACCATCGCGAACAGCACGATGAGGCCCAGCATCGAGAAGATGTTGAGCGACCCCCCCGTGATCAGGAGCGAGATGATCGCGAACGGCAGGGTCAACGGCAGCGATAGAATGATGATGAACGGGTACAGCCACGACTCGAACTGGGCTGCGAGCACCAGGTACATGAAGAGGAACGCGAGGATGAGGGCGAACGCGAACGCGCCCTGCATCTTCTTCATCTCCTTGCTGCGTCCGAACGGCTCGGCCGTGTAGCCCGGCGGCATGTCGAGGCTCTTGATCGTCGTCTCGAGCGCACCGACGATCTCCTGCTCCGAGTAGCCCGGCGACACGTTCATGGTGATCGTCACGGCGCGCTCGCGGCTCTGGCGCGTGATCTTCGAGATGGCGATGCCCTTCCCGACCGTGATGACGTCGGCCAGCGGGACCTGACCGAGCGTGCGCGACGGCACCCCGATGAGGCCCAGCGCGGAGGGATCGTTGCGGAACCGTTCCGCGGCGCGGAGGAACACCGGGAACTGGTCGCCGTGATCTTCGAATGTCGACGCGGTCATGCCCCCGATCAACACCGCGAGCGTGGCGGTGATGTCGCCGGGATCGACCCCGAGCAGCGCCGCCCGATCGAGGTCGGGCTTCACGGTTGCCTCGACGACGGGATCCACGAGGCTCGAATCGAGATCGACCACGCCCGGAACCTTGCTCATCTCGGACAGCACCCTCTTGCCGAAGAGCTCGAGCTTGTCGAGGTCGGGGCCGCTGATCACGTACGACACGACGGCGTTCTGGCCACCGAGGGAGAAGTCGTTGACCTGCTGCGCAGCGACGCGGGTGCCCGGCGGCACGTGGGGCAGGACCTCCTTGCGAGCGGTCTCCATGACGTCGTTCTGGTGGCGCAAGCGCTGCTCCGGCTCGGTGAGCCGGACGTACACGCGACCAACGTTTGACTGCCGCTGATCGCCATCGGCGACCGTGACGAGCGTCGAGTCGACCTCGGGGTAGTTACCGATCTCGCGAGCGAGCCGCTCCGCCACCAGCGTCGTGGCCTCCAGGGTCGTGCCCTCGGGGGTCTGGAGATAGACCTCGAACTGGGCCTCGTCGTTGGGCGGCAGAAAGTCGCCGCCGACATGCTTGCAGGTCACCGCGAGCGAGGAGCAGGAGCCGAAGATCGCGAGCCCGACCACCCAGCGATGGCGAAGGCAGAACGCGAGGATGCCCGAGTACACGCGCGCGATCGGCCGATACATGAAGTCGCTCGCGCGCTCGAGCCACGACTTGCGGCGCTCCTCGCCGCTCGCCGGGGGCGGAGCGAGCATCCGCGAGGCCATCAGCGGCGTCAGCGTGAACGCCACGATCATCGAGACGCCGATCGCGAATGCCATCGTCAGGCCGAAGCTGAACAGGAAACGGCCGACGATCCCGCTCATGAACGCGACCGGCAGGAACACCGCCATCAGCGACAGGGTCGTCGCGAGCACGGCGAGCCCGATCTCCTTGGTCGCCGCGATGGCGGCCGGGAACGGCTTCATCTTCTTCTCGTCGATGTGCCGATAGATGTTCTCGAGCACGACGATCGCGTCGTCGATCACGATGCCGACCGCGAGCGCGAGGGCCAGCAGCGTCATCAAGTTCAGCGTGAACCCGAAGGCCTTCATCAGGCCGAACGTCGAGATGATCGACACAGGAATCGAGATCGCCGCGATCACGGTGGAGCGCAGACTGCCGAGGAAGAACAGCACGACGAGGGCTGCGAGCAGCGACCCGATCACGAGGTGTTCTTTCACCTGCGACGCCGACGTCTGGATCTGCAGCGAGTTATCTCGGACGATGTCGACCGAGTAGCCAGGCGGCATCTTGGTCTGCAGGTCGCCGACCGCGTCCTTCACGAGCTCGACGACCGCGACGGTGTTCGTCCCCGACTGCTTGCGCACCGACAAGGCGATCGCCGGGATGCCATTGCGCGCGGCCGACGTGTCGGCATCCTCCTCGGAGTCGACGATGTCGGCGACGTCGCGGACGCGGATCGGGTGCTCGGCAAGCTGTCGCACGACGATCTCGCCGATCTGCTGAGGATCCAGCGCCCTCCCCTCGACGCGAAGGGTGGTGTTCGTCGGACCGGTCTCGATCCGACCGCCGGGGACGGAGATGTTCCCGGCCGAGATCGCACGCTGGACCTCGAGCGCCGAGACCCCGGTCGCGGCGAGCCGGATCGGATCGACGTGGACGTTGATCTGACGGTCCTGCCCGCCGAGGATCACGATCTGACCAACGCCCTTCAGGCGCTCGATCCGCTGCTTCACCTGCTTGTCGGCGAACCGCGTGAGCTCGCGCGTCTTCACGCCAGGCGGCCCTTTGACCGAGAGCACGATGACCGGCGCCGCATCGGGATCCGCCTTGCGGACCTCGGGACGCGTGCCCGGGGGCAGCTCTCGCAGGATCGTGGCGATGTGCTCGTTGATGTCCTGCGCGGCGGTGTCAGGGTTGACCTCGAGCTCGAACTGCGCGAGCACGAGCGACACACCCTCGGTGGAGACCGAGGTCAGCGTGTCGAGGCCGGTGACGGTATTGACCGCCTCCTCGATCTTCTGCGAGACGTCGGTCTCGACGGCGGCCGGCGACGCGCCAGGATACGGCGTGACGATCGTGATGATCGGGAAGTCGATCTTGGGGAACTTGTCGACGCCGAGCCGGGTATAGCCGACGATGCCGACGACCACGAGCACGAGCACGAGCACCGTCGCGAAGATCGGACGCCGTACCGCGATTCTGGATAGCCATTGCATGGTTAGTCTCCGTCGAGCTCGGGGTTACTCGACGACCCGCAGACCATCGACGATCTGCTCGGTGACCTTCGCGACGACCTTGTCGCCCTTGCTGAGCCCCTGCATGATCGAGCGCTGGCCGGGAGCCGGATCGGGGCCGAGTTGAACGATCCGATCCTCGACCTCGCCCTTCACGACCACGAACGCGTGCGACAGCTTGCCGCGCTTGACGACTGCCTCCGCAGGCACGACCGGCCGCGGGACCTGACCGATCGTCACGTGGGCCTCGGCGAACATGCCCGGGACCAGATCCGAGCCGGGATCGAGCGTGGCCTCGACGATCAGCGACCGGGTCCTGCCGATCTCGACGCCGACGCGGGTGATCGTCGCGCTGTACTGCTTGTCGGGGTACGCGACGGCGGTGAGGTCGACCTTGGCGCCCTGCTTGATCGCTCGGACGGCCACCTCGGGCACCGAGAGCATGATGCGCAGCGGATCGTCATCGACCAGGGTGAACAGCGGACGGCCCGGCGCCACCCATTCGCCCGGCGTCACGTTCTTCTCGGCGACCACGCCATCGAACGGAGCGCGGACGATGCCATCGGCGACCGACTTCACCATCATCTCGGTGCGAGCCTCGGCGGCGGTCACCTGCTGCAAGGCCGACGTGCACTGCGCGATCTGGCGATCGTACTCGCTGCGCGTGATCGCGCCCTTCTCGAGCAGCGACTTGACCCGCTTGCACTCTTCCTCGGCGAGTGCGCGCTGCGCCCGGGCCGAAGCGAGGTTCGCCTGGGCCTCGCGGGCGCCGAGCGCCGCCGAGCGAACATCGAGCTGGACCACCGGAGCACCGAACTTGACGCGCTGGCCGCGCTCGACCATCACCGAGAGCACCTTGCCCTGGGTATCCGCCGTCACCTCGGCGCGCTGATCGGCCGCGATCATGCCGGTCAGGACCAGTTGCTCCGGCGTCGCGGCCTCTACCGCGCTGACGAGCGGGACCTTGACCGGGGCCGGGGGTGGCTTCTTCGCAGACTCGCCGGCGTCCTGCTTGCCGCAGGCAGCAAAGACCAGACCGGAGATCGCCAGCATCGAGAGTCGGGGAGCGAGCATGGGGACCGCATAATGCACGCTGCCTGCCACTTGGGTGGTTGCGCGGGCGTGCGGTTAGCTGGGGTTCGCTGTACGGGAAGCCGACAGGTGTCGGCCAGCCGGCCCGTGTGCGGTGGCCGAGGATCCCCTACTTCGCGTCGTTGCCGAGGGCGTGCGCGAGCTGCGCGATCGCGACGCGGAGATCGATCCGGGCGTTGAGCGCGGTGATCCGTGCGCGGGTCAGCTCGGTCTCGGCATCGACGAGCTCCACCGCGGTCGCGCGCTGGGCAGCGAGCAACGCCTGGCGGACCCGATAGCTCTCCTCGGCGGCCGCGAGCCCCTTTTGCGAGGTCGACAGCGAGCGCTGGGCGAGCGAGACCGCCTGTTGCGAGGCGAGCACCTCGATCCGGGTCCCGCGCTCGAGGGCGTCTCGATCGGCGTGCAGCGAGCGAGCCTCGGCCTCGTAGCGCCGGACGTTGGCCTGGGTCACCAGGGTCTCGTTCAGCGTCCACGACAGCTGCAGGCCGGCCTGCCAGGTGAACCTGAACTCGTCGACCTGCGGGAACACGCGCTGGTTGGGCCGCGCGTAGTCCGCACTCGCGAACGCCGACAGCTTCGGGTACCGCCCCACCTTCTCGGCTTCGCGCTGCTTGTCCTTGGCGCGGATCCCGACGTCGAGCGAACGGAACGCGAGCCGCTGCCGCTTCGCCGTCCCCAGGAGATCATCGAGCGGCTGCGCACCCGGAGCCTGGAGGTCAGCCCGGATGTCCTCGCCGATCACGAGGGGCTCGTTACCGGCCCCGATCAGCAACCGGAGTTGCTCCTCGCGGAGCCCGGCGAGGTTGTTCAGCTGATCGAGGATCTGCTCGGCCTGGGCCTCCTGCGACTCGACGCGCATGAGATCTGCCTTCGACAACCGCTGCGCGTCTGCGAGGGCGCGAACCTGACCGAGCGTGGCTCGGACCTGCGTGAGCTGGCGGGTCGCGACCATCACTTGCAGCCGCGCACGCACCCACTCGTAATAGGCGAGCCGCGCGTCTTGCCCGGCATCGATCTCGTTCGACCGCTTACCGGTCCGCGCCGCCTCGACACCGAGGCGTGCGCCCTCGACGAGCTTTGGGTAGCGTACGACGTAGTCCGAAAGCGCGACCCCGATCGATGCCGCGGCCGCGTAGCTGTTCTCGGCGAACGTGAACGGTGGCGCGCCGGGGCCAAACGAGATCGGATCGAGCGGAGACAGCCGGGTATACGTCCCGGTCACGCCGACGTGTGGCACCCGCGCCAGCTCGGCGGTCCGGGCCTGCTCGACCGCGATGTCGATCTGCGCGGCGGCACGACGAACCGCCGGGGACACGCCGGCCGCGCGGGCGGACGCTTGATCTGCGGTGAGCCCGCCCTTGACCAGCAGCGCATCGAGATCCTTGTCGAACGACGCCATGTCCTGGGATCCCGCCACCTCCTTTGCCGGCTGCGCGATGGCAGAGCCGGCGGCGACGTGGACCGCGAACACCGTGAGACCGAGCGAGCAGGCGAACCTCATGTGGACGACCAAAGCACCCGCCGTGCCACGACGCCAGAGCCAGCGCCGCAAACACATCGCGCGGGAGGGCCATCGTGTGTCGGACGGCCATACAGCCGGCGGTCAGGAACCCTGCCCCATCGCGGTCCATGGTTCGTGCGAGGCAGGTGCAATCAGCCGTTCGGGCTAGAGTTGCAGCATGACGCCCTCCGACCGCCCGGAACCACCGTGCCCTGGCACGTCGCTGGCAGACGTCCTCGTCGTGGCCGCTCCCGATTTCCGATCGCCTTCGGCGGATGCGGTGTGGCGCAGTCAGCGCGATCGGTTCTTCCTGTCGGAGGCCCGGACCACCACCCGCATCACGCTGGGCCTGGGGATCCTCGTCCACCTCCTGGTGCTCGGGCTGCTGTGGGTCGCGGACTATCCGACCTGGCGCATCGGCGTGCTCGGTGGCCTCTACGTCGCGTTCATGATCGCCCACAAGGCGATCATGGGGTGCACGAACGAACCGCAGAAGGCCGCGAGCTCGTTCATCTTCATGAACGTCTCGGCGCAGCTGTTCGTCGTCGGCTCGGCCGCGCTCACCGGTGGCCCCCATTCGCCGTTTCTCCCGGGCGCAGCGCTACCGGCGATCATCTCGCTGCTGTTCTTCGGCCCGCAGGCGGTGTCGCGCTGGATGGCGCTCGGCAACGGCCTGCTGATCATCGCGATGGTGTCGCTGCCCTCCAACGTCGTCGGCCCGGCGCTGTCGACCAACTACTACGCGATCACCATCGTCATCGCGCTCGTGTGGAACCTGGTCATGCTGCACATGCTGGTCGGCAAGCTCTCGGTCGTCGCGAGCCGCGCTGGCAAGTCGATGGCATGTCTGCGTGAGGAGCGGCTGTCGGACGCCGAGGCGCAGCTCCGTCGCTTGCAGTCGGTCGGCGCGAAGGTCGCGCACGAGCTCAAGAACCCACTCGCCGCGATCAAGGGTCTGTGCCAGCTGGTCGCCCGCACGCCCGAGAGCGAGCGAACCCAGGAGCGGCTCTCCGTCGTCGCCTCCGAGATCAGCCGGATGGAGACGATCCTCGGCGAGTATCTGTCGTATTCGCGTCCGCTCGAGGACATCCATCCCGAACGCATCGAGCTCGCGGCCCTCGCGCGCGACGTCCTGGACGTCCTCGATGGTCGGGCCCAGCAGGCAGGCATCGCGCTGTCGGTCGAGGGAACCGCGGCGGCGGTCCAAGGCGATCCGCGCCGGCTCAAGGAGGCGCTCATCAACCTCGTCGCCAACGCGATCGAGGCCACACCGCACGGCGGCACCGTCGCGATCCGGATCCACGATGCGGCGAACGGCAGCTCGCTCGAGGTCCACGACTCGGGTCGGGGCATCAAACCCGAGGACATGGACAAGCTCGGCACCTCGTTCTTCACGACGCGCCCGAACGGCACCGGGCTGGGCGTCGTGCTCGCGCAGGGCGTCATCACCCAGCACGGCGGCTCGCTCACGTACGTCTCCAAGGTCGGCAAGGGAACCACGGCCACCATCACCTTGCCGGCTCGGGCCATCGTCGCCAGCGAGCCAGCGCCACGCGCCGCCATGATCGAGGCCCGCGCGTGAGCTCCGTCCTGCTCGTCGACGACGAGCCCGGCGTCCTGTTCACCCTCAGCGAGCTGCTCGTCGAACGCGGCCACCGCGCGCTCACCGCGCGCTCGGGCAGCGAGGCGCTCGCCAAGCTCGAGGAGGCAGATGCGGTGATCACCGACCTGTCGATGCCCGGGATGACCGGGCTCGAGCTGATGAGCCAGATCGTGCAGCGCGACGCCGCCCTGCCCGTCATCCTGCTCACCGCTCATGGAAGCGAGCGGGTCGCGGTCGCGGCGATGAAGCAGGGCGCCTACGACTACATCGCCAAGCCGTTCGATATCGACGAGCTCGCGGTCGTCATCGAGCGAGCCCTCGAGGCGCGTCACCTGCGGATCGACAACCGCCGGCTGTCCGCGGAGCAGACGCTCGGCCGCCGCATCATCGGTGACTCCAAGCCGATGCGGCGCTTGCTCGAAGCCACCTCGCGGATCGCCACGCGCGACGTGACCGTCCTCGTGCGCGGCGAGACCGGCACTGGCAAGGAGTTCGTCGCCGAGCTGCTGCACGCCCAGTCCGCGCGCGCCAAGCGCCCGCTGATCCGGTTCAACTGTGCCGCCCTGCCCGCCGAGCTCGCCGATGCCGAGCTGTTCGGCCACGTCCGCGGCGCGTTCACCGGCGCCACCACCGGGCGCCCCGGGTTCTTCGCGCAGGCCGATGGCGGCACGCTGATCCTCGATGAGGTGGGCGAGCTGCCACCCGCGATCCAGGCCAAGCTGCTCCGCGCGCTCCAGGAGGGCGAGATCCAGCCCGTCGGGAGCGGGCGGATCGAGAAGGTGAACGTCCGCGTCGTCGCGTCCACCAATCGCGACCTCGCCGCCGAAGCGAAGGCCGGCACGTTCCGCGAGGACCTGTATTATCGGCTCGCCGTCGTCGAGCTCGTGGTGCCGCCGCTGCGCGATCGCAAGGACGACATTCCCGCGCTCGCGGAGGAGTTCGGGCGGCGCTACGGGGATCGGTTCGGCCTTGGCACGATCACCCTGGATCCCGCGCTCATCGACGCGCTCGTCCGCGCCGACTGGCCCGGCAACGTCCGTCAGCTCGAGAACACGATCGCGCGGCTCGCGGCGCTGTCGGCGGGTGGCACCATCACGCTCGCGGACTACCAGGCTGCATCGGGAACCGAGCCTGCGAGCTCGGCCGAGCTGCCGCTCGCCACCGACAGCGCCGACACCGGAGACACCGGAGACGAGCACTCCCACCCCGTCCCGGATGCGCGCGGCGGGCCGTCGCTCAAGGAACAAGTCGAGGCGTTCGAGCGAGGCCTCGTCGGCCGCGCCCTCGAATCGACCGGCGGCAACCAGTCCGCTTGCCGATTTGCCGGGCGAGATCCTCGTGTGGGCCGATGCCCTCGATCAAGGCCCCGTCCTGCCGGTCTCCGACGAGGAGCACTACAAGGCCCGGCGGCAGTTCTGGGCCTCCCGGGGCCTGGGCGATCCCGACAAGCTCGCGGAGTGGGATCGGGCGTTCGACGAGGCCGCGTCCGCCGAGGAGCTGATCCTCTGGTACGAGCACGACCTGTTCGATCAGCTCGCGCTGGTGCGCCTGCTCGCCCGGCTCGCGCGGCGTGGCCTACCGCAGACGCTGACGATCGTGTCGATCGATCGGCATCCGGAGGTGCCGGAGTTCCTCGGCCTCGGTCAGCTCAAGCCCGAGCAACTCGCCGAGCTGTGGCCGCGCCGGGCGCCGCTGTCGCGTGACGCGATCGACGAATCGATCACGGCGTGGATCGCCGTCACCGCCGCGGATCCGCGCGCGTTGCCGTACCTGACCCGGCGCGTGAAGGCGATGCCGTTCCTCGCGGGCGCGCTCGAGCGCCACCTCGAGGAGTTCCCCGATCCGCAGAGCGGCATGTCGCGCACCGAGCGCCAGCTGCTCGCCGCCGTCGCGCGCGGCATCACCGGGGCCGGAGATCTCATGAAGGCCGCGCAGGCGATCGATCCGCGCTATCCGATCACCGATGGCCTGCTGCTCCACACGCTGCAGACCCTCGCGGCGTGCGGCTTTCTCGAGGGTGTCGCTCCGGGTGCGTGGTCGCAGGCCGCCATGCGCGAGCTCAAGCCGACCATCACCTCGCTCGGCCGCCAGGCACTCGCCGGCGCGATCGATCGCGTTCACGAGGTCGGCATCGACACGTGGCGAGGTGGGGTCCGGCTCTCCGGCCGCGGGCCGGTGTGGCGGTGGGACAGCGCGCAGCGCAAGCTGTTCGAGCGCTGAGCTTCGCACCCGCCATTCGCGGTACCGTCGCCCGTCGTGATCCGCCGTCCCCTCGTCGTCCTCGCGCTGCTCTACGGTTGCGGAGACAACCTCACCGGGACCCCGCTCGACCAGCTCGATGCGGAGGCTGATCGTGTTCGTTGCGAGCGGCTCGTCCGCTGCGGGCTGTTCGCCGACGACGGAAGCTGTGACGGATTCTTTCGGCTTCGGCCCGACCTCGACCTGACCGCGGCGATCGCAGCCGGGGTGGTCCGCTACGACGGCGCGAGCGCCAGCCAGTGCCACGACGCCCTCGCCACCATCAGCTGCGACACCTCGGCGCGCGACGCCCGGATCCAGCCGCGCGCGTGCACCCAGATGTTCTCCGGAACGCTCGACGACGACGCGCCGTGCTCGCTGGACGAGGAGTGCAGCTCGGGGACATGCAGCATCCCCGTCTGTCCCGAGCTGTGCTGCACCGGCACCTGCCGCGAGGTGCGCCCCATCGCCAAGGTCGACGAGCCCTGCGAGCTCGATCTCGATTGCGTGCCCGACACCTTCTGCGGCAAAGACCTCGCCTGTCACCCGCTCGTCGCCGAGGGCGGCCTGTGCGACGACGACCGCGAGTGCGACTACCACCTCGGCTGCATCGGTCCGTCGGACCTCATGGCCGGCAACTGCCGCGCGCTGCCGCTCGTCGGCGAGAGCTGTCCATACCTGCGCTGCGCGGAGCTCGGCGCCGTCTGCGACGCGAGCCACGTGTGTGTCGCCGTCGGCCTGCCGGGCGCGCCCTGCACCTCCGGCGATGACTGCTCGCCGGTCGCCCGCTGCGATGCCGACGCCGGCGTCTGCACCGAGGTCCCGAGGCTCGGCGAGGCCTGCACCTTCGCGTGCGCCGGTGAGTCGTTCTGCGATGTGATGGGCTCGCAGACCTGCGTCGCCCCGCGCGCGGACACCGAGCCGTGCTTCAGCGATTTCGAGTGCGCGAGCCTGTACTGCGCCGAGGGCCCGGCGTTCGATGCCTGCGCCGAACGCCCGCTCTGCTTCTAGGGCCGACGACCGCCACGAAGGTCGATGCGAGGCCGCCGCCCCCCGTAGCTGGAGCCGCCGTAGCCCTGGCCGCCGTAGCTGAACGGATCGCCGTAGGTGCCGCCGCCGTACTCGCTGCCACCGAACGCGTTCGCCGGCGCGGGCACCAGGTGCAACACCATCGACTCCTCGCGGAACGTCCCCTTGAACCCGCCGCGGCCCACCGGCTTGAACCGCCCGTGCAGCTCCTGGTCGCAGTCGCCGTCGGGACAGTACGACTCGCCGACGAACCAGAACCCTTCCTTGTCGTCGAGCTTGATCTGGCCGCGGAACCGCTGCGACCCGCCGAGCTTCGCGAGCACGAGCGTGTCGCCGACCTTCTTGATCGCGCACGCGTAGCGCGGATAGTCGTAGCCTTCCTCGTCGATCGAGCACCAGTACGAGCCCGTGACGTCGCGTGATCCCGGCTCGAGGCTCGCGGTCTGCGTGGTCGTGACGCCTGTGTTCCCGCTCCAGCACGCCATGTAGCTGAGGCACAGGACAGCGCCGAAACGCGAAACGGCAGGCATCCCGTGGGAGCCTGCCGCCGCCGAAACGCGAAACGGCAGGCATCCCGTGGGAGCCTGCCGCCTCGAAGTTAGCTTTGCAACTGGTTACTGGACCGGCTGGATCCGAAGCCCGTTGACCGTCGGGCCCGGCGAGTGACAGTACCAGGTGACCGCGCCGCCCGGAGTGCCGCTGAGGGTTCGCGTGTACGCCTCACCAGGAGCGCTGCCCGTGTTGGTCTCTTGGTGACTGAGACCGTTAATCTCGGGCTGCATGTGGATGATGATGTTGTTGCCCGAACCAACCGCTTCTTGATTCACGAAGCGAAGCTTCGAGCCGATGGCCACTTTGACGGTTCCGGCGGGTGGGTAGACGCATTGACCGTTCGCGTCGAGCTTCACTCCGATCGAGACTTGGTTCGCCGCGGTTACGGCCGATGACGCCAGGGGCGTTCCAGCACCCGCGCTGCTCGTTGCAGCGAACTTGACCGACCCTGTGAGTGCTTTCGCGTCGCTCGGGATGGTCAGAGTCGCCACTGCGGTCGCGACACCGTTCTGAGGAACGTCGACGCTGGTCTGGTCGAGAACAACCGTCCAGGCAGTGATCGGGGCGTTAGACTCGTCAACCACGCTCGGGACCAGCGTGACCGGACCACTGAAGCCATCGGAACCGGTCAGCGTCACGGTCACCCTGCTGGTCGACATGAGCTCGGTCGAGATGGTCGGCTTGTCGATGCTGAGGTCGAGCCGAGGCAGCGCCCCGCTTCCTTCGACCTGACAGCTCGCCGAGCAGCCATCGCCGCTCAGGTTGTTGCCGTCGTCGCAGCCCTCGCCGGGGTTGAGCACGGTGTCACCGCAGTCGGGGCCCGGCTCGCCGCCGCCACCACCCCCGCCGCCGCCGCCGCCGCCGCCGCCGCCCCCACCGCCGGTGCCGTCATCGATCTGGCCGACACAGCCAAGGAGTGAGAGTCCAAGAAGGGCTGCCAGGAGAGGGATGCGCATGATGTTGCGCTATCTCCCTTACAACTGTCATGCCGTAGGTAAGTCCCTGACTCCTATGGTGACGACCCTCTCAGCGCTGGGGGCACAAGCCCCAGTTGCTGGCGTCTGTCCCCGCCGGGATCGGCATTTGTGCAGCTACAACAAGACGTTCAGCTGCGCTTCATGAGCTTGCGGACCCACGACGTCGCCTGCCCCTTGACCCCGCCCAGCCACCCTGGCCCCTTCACCCGGTTCGTGATCTTGGCGCCGAGAAAGTACACGGCGGCCGACCAGGCGATCACGAGCGCGTAGACCGCGAGCGACAGACCGGGGACGAACTGGGCGACGAGCACCGCAGCCATCGTGACGGCGGCGGCGATGACCCCGGCCCGGATGCCCAGGTACCACGCGGTCAGCGCCCCGACGATCAAAGCAGGAAGCATGAGGAAACCCTAGCACACACGCGTCAGGGTGCCTCGAAGGCACCCAGGTCGGGTGTCGCTGACCGCATGTTGCCTTCGAGGTCAATGGTGACTACGCCCTGCTCCCCGGCGTTGTTGGCTGGGCTTCCAACCGAGAGGTGAAAGTCGCCCCCGCTGCGGTCCTTGAAGAAGGTGGCTGCATCGGCTGACAGGTTGCTTCCACCCGCGTCAGGGGTGCCTTGCACGTCGAACAGCGAGAATTGCGCGACGCAGCCGGTTCCGGCGATCGGATTGGTACTGTTGTACGCGAAGATATTGCTCGTCACTTTGACGGTCGCGTCGCAAACGAGCGCGTTGGGGGACTGCGTGACCGTCGACGCATTCACGATCGTGTTGAACGCGATCGTGCTACCCGGCGCTTGTGCCCCAGCCATGATGAGATCAACGAACTCACTGTTCGCTGCGAACGTGTTGTTCAAGATGTGAAGGACGCCACCAGAGCCAAAGATGGTCCCATTGAGACCGATGACGAACCGGTTGCGGGAAATCTCGGTCTGGCAGTTCAAGAAACGAAGAGCGCCTCGATCGACATCGTTGTTGGCCAAGGCCAATGTTCCGCTCATGCATTCGGCGGTGGTGTTCCTGAGGAGTGAGCTCTGAACATCGATTCCTCCGTTCGTCGCGAGAATGTTTGCCGCATCAAGGGTGACATTGAACAGCCGCATCGTCGCCCCCAAGCCGGCGGTGATTGCCGAAGGCGCAGTCGAGATCCGAATTCCTTCAAACGTCACAACAAAGACATTCCCATTCGACGCTTGGATCGCGAACACCGGTCCACTTGAGGGCGCCGAGAACAAGGTGCCGGTACCGTCGATCGTGACCGGGGTCGTGATCGTGATGGTCGCTGTGTCTTGAGTCGTTGCTCCCGAGATGTGGATCACTGATCTTGTCGGCGTCCTCTTCTGCAGAGCAAACCCCACAGAGGCACAGGGACTCGAGGCCAGACACTGCCCAACGTCAGCCCCGATGCTGCTCACGAAGATGATCGACGCGTCCGGTGCGCAGACCCCGTCGGCCTCGAGACACACGCCACTCGCGCACTCCGAGTCGAGCTCGCAACCGCGACACGCGCGGTCCTCGGCATCGCACTGCGCCTCATCTGCGGGACACTGGCTGCTGGTCTCGCAGCCGACGCACACGTTGTCGGCGGCGCAGAACGGCTTGCCCGCGACATCGGCACAGTCGTCGTCGACGCGGCAGCCGATGACGCACAGGCCCAGGCTGCACACCGGTGCGTCCGGCCCGCACTCGGCCGAGGTATCGCACTGCTTCGCCACGCAGGTGCTCGTGGGATCGCACGCCTGCCCCACGTCGCAGGGGCGGAGGCCATCGACGCCGAGCGCGGCGCAGTCGGCCTCGGTGGCGCAACACGCGTCCGGGTTGGGCCTGGTGCAAGCAACGACAACGAAGCAGACAAGGACAGCAATGGTGCGCATGGAACCCCCTCTTCGACCGCAACCCCATCCGGGTGCGCGCAAACTACCGCAAACTACCATGAGGCCGATTCCGTCCCGAACCGCGCTGCCCGCAAGCCAGCAGGGCCGCGGTCGCAGCTACAGTGCGGCGATGATGATGGTGCTGGTGGCCGCGGCGAGCTTGTTGTTTCCAGGCTTCGCCCAGGGGATGGCGGGCCGGAGGAACCGGATGCTGGTGTGGGCCGCCGTGGGCGTGATCTCGGCGTTGGCGATGGTGGTCTCGATCTGGGCGGTGGTGGCACTCCTCGCACTGCGCACCGCGTCGGCGACGGACGGGTTCCTCGTGCTGCGTCGCGTGCCCGCGCAGCAGCGAACACACGCCGTGCTCGCGGTGATCGCGTTCGGAATCTCCGTCGGCGCGGGGACGATCTTCCAGCTGGTCGCGCTCGAGGCATTCAAGGCGCCCTCGACGTCGATGAACCCCACCATCGCCCTCGGGGATCACATCTACGTCGACAAGCTGACGCGACACCTGCGGCCTCCGGAGCGCGGCGAGGTCATCGTGTTCCGCCACCCGTGCCAACCCGAGCGCACCTACCTCAAGCGCGTCATCGCGGTGGCCAACGACACCGTCGAGGTCCGCTGTGACGTGGTCTATGTCAACGGCGCGGCGATCGCCAGCGAGCTCGTCGACGCGAACTGCACGTACGAGGACCAGAATGACTCCGTCGCTGACGATCAATCGTACGTGCGGGAGTGCAGCCGGTATCGCGAGACGCTCGACGGTCTCCGCTACGAGGTGTTCCACGATCGCGAACGTCCTGCGCGTGACACGGCACGGCGCTCCGGCGAGCCCCTCGCGGAGGACATCGCCAACAAGGACTACCCCGTCGATCCGATCCCGCGGAGTTGCTCGAGCTCGGGCGACTTCGACGGCCGGCCGCCGTCCACCGACCAGCAACCCGGCACGATCGTCGTCACCCGGCCCGAGGCGGCCCCCGACGACCGCTGCCTCCCCCGCATGCACTTCGTGGTGCCGCCCGACTCGCTGTTCGTGATGGGCGACAACCGTCCGAACTCGAACGACTCGCGGTTCTGGGGCACGGTTCCGATCGGCAACGTCACGGGCCGGGTGGTCGGCACGTGGTTCCCGTTCGGCCACTTCGGCGCCGTGCATTGATCAGAACGGGCGCGACCACATGATGTGGTGATCGTCGAACGCGTGCATCCAGTCGCCGCCCCACTCCCAGCCGAGCTCGTCGAGCGCGGCGACCACCGGGCCGGGGCGCACGATCATCCCGGGCCGGATGTGGCGGCGATCGGCGAACACCCTGCCCGCCTCGGGGACGATGCGATCGGGTCTGCGCCAGGGGTTCTCGATCGGATTGAGATCGATGGCGCGTCCCAGCGCGTGCTGTGACAGCAGCTGGGTGCCTGCGACCACGCGAAAGTTGAACGCCGACGAGTTGTCCGCGGCCATCGAGGCCTCGTCGGAGGCCTCGAAGTCGTCGACGAGCCGGAGCTGGCGGATCGGAA
>JAGSPR010000539.1 GCA_018262455.1 Deltaproteobacteria bacterium
GACCTCGTCGTCGGCGGCGACCTCCTCGCCCGCCAGGCTCGGCGCGCCCTCGGCGTAGAACCGGCTGATGAACCGCGCCTTGTCGAGGATGTCGTCGACCGGATAGGCGCAGAAGTAGAAGACGCTGTCCTTCTGTCGGATCTGGGTGGCCAGCATGGGGACATCCTAGCCCACCCTCAGGGTGTGCGGACCTGCCACGGCCACGCCAGGACGTCGTCGCCGATCTTCACCGCGTTGGTCTGCTCGTCGAGCCAGGCACTGAAGTCCGCCGTCGTCGTCGGCAGCGTCCACAGCATCAGCCCGGCGAACGTCGCCTGCACGACCTGGCGTGACGTCGGCGACACCGCGAACTTCGACGTCGCGGGGAACATCGACGGCAACGTCCATCGGTTCGAGGACGCGACGTCGACGATCGTGAGCTGGTGGCCGAGCCCCGACGCGACCAGCGTCTTGCCGTCGCCGCTGACCACCGGCGGATACTGGCCGCCGTTGACGAGGCGCTGCGGCGTCGCTCCGGGCTCGACCGCGACGACGAACACGTCGTTGTTCATCAGCGTGACGACCATGCGCCCGCGATCGCCGTGCGCGACGGAGCGCAGCGCGGACTCGAAGCGGGCGATCTCGACGACGTGGTCATCCCACAGGAGCAGGCGGTCGCCGGTGGCGACCACGACACGGCCGCCCGACTCGCTACCGATGAAGTGACGCTCTCCCGCGACCACGTTCGTCCGCTCGATCGCGCTTGTCGCGAGGTTGCCGCGCACCAGCTCCCCCTGGCTGCTGAGCACCGCGAACCGGTTCGGTCCGAGCGCGACCGCCGAGATCACGGCGCCATCGACCTTCACGATCTCGCGCGGCTCGGCCGCACCGATCCTCGCGAACACCCGGCCGTCCGGTTTGACCACGTCTCCGCTGCGGGTCTCCGCGACGCCGAACAGCACGGCGCCGCCGGGAATCAGCCGACCCCACGGCACGGATCCTTCGATGATCTGGAGGAGCGGCTTGCCCCGCTCGAGCACGATCAGCCGGCTCGACGAGCCCCGATCGTCGAGCATCAACACGCGTCCCTCGCCGACGTCGAGCGTGAACGGCAGACCACGCGCCTCGTCGGTGATCGGCTCGAGCGCGCCCGTCGCGACATCGACCCACGCCCACGTGATGGCGGCCGACCTCCACAGCAGCAGCGTCCGATCGTCGGCGAACTCCGCCTCGCTGCCGTTGGTCTCGGGGAGCCGACGCGGCAGCACGGTCCCGAGCTCGGCGACCAGGATCTGTCCGTGACCGACGACGACCACCCGCGAGCTCCTGGCCCGGCTCGCGATCCGCGGATAGGAGATCGGGGTCGGCAGGATCAGCGCGTGATTCACGTTGCGACCCACGAGCTGCAACTTGCCGGTGAAGCTCGGGACCAGCATCACCTCGTCCGCCACCTCGGTCAGCCGCCCCATGAACTGATCGACGCGAGCGCGGACGCCCATCCCGGATCCAGTCCACCCGATCACGTCGCCGCTGCCGCTGAACATCATCAGCTCGTGGCCGCGGTAGCTGAGGTCGACGACGAGCGGGCGTGGCTGGATCGGGGACCCGAGCTCGATGCACTTCGGCGTCGGATCGAGCGTGCACTCGACCAGCTTGTTCCGGCTCGCGACGGCGAACGTGCGGTAGCGCGAGGTCACGACCCGCACGCTCGCGTCGTCGACGCGGGCCAGCTCGTTGCCCGCGGCATCGACCGCGACGACCGCCTTGTCGTCGCCGAGCACGGCCCACGTCCCGTCCGGCGCGATCTCGAGCGTCTTCACCTTGTGCCCCGCCCACAGCGGGACGCGCGTCGTCGTCGCGAGATCGAACCACGCGGCAGCCCCCTCGAGATCGGTGACCAGCAGGCGATCGCCTTCGTCACTCGCATCGACGTCGGAGAACGGCGCGACCGCCAGCGGGGTCGAGGCGTTGGCCGAGGGGTCGAGGATCTCGGGGGCGCTCGTCGAGCCGAACACGAGGACGCGCCCCTTCGCGACCCATACCGCGGTGATGTTCGCCGTGTAGGGTCGCGCGATCACGAGCCGCCGGCGCTCCAGGTCCCAGACGCGGACGATGTTGTCGCGCGACACCTGGAGCAGCTGCTGCCCGTCGGGAGACATCTCGATCCGCGTCGTCGGGACCCCGGTGCTCTGCATCGCCCACCACACGCCGCGCGCGACCGCGGCCTGCCCGATCGCCCGCGCCTCCGGCAACCGCACCGAGATCAGCGGCAGGTGCTTGAGCACGGCCAGTGCCTCGGTCGGGTTGGACTCGAGCAGCGCCCGCGCCTGCGTGAGGAGCAGCGCATCGTTGCGCTCGGCCAGCGAGTCGCGCGCCGCCTCGGCCACGCGCTTCTCGGTGAGCGCGGCCTGACGCGCCTCGGTCGCGGCGTCGCGCTCCTGGACGATCCGATGGACGCTGAACCACGCCAGCGCGGCGACGGCGACCGTCGCGAAGGCCGCGATCGCGAGCGACGTGCGATGCCGCTTCGCGAACCGCGCGATCCGCTGGCGCGGTGTGTAGCGATGCGCGGCGACGAGCTGGCCAGCGAGGAACCGCCGGACATCCTCGCCGAGTGCTCCGGCGCTCGCGTACCGGACGTCGGCATCGAACGCGAGGGCCTTGTCGACGATCGTCACGAGCTCGGGCGGCGCACCCGGCGCGGCCTCGGCGAGCGGCACGACATCGTGCGTGAGCGTGCGACCGAGGACGATCGTCGCGCTGTCCCCCGCGTGCGGTGGCGAGCCCGCGAGCAGGTGATACAAGGTCGCCCCGAGCGCGTAGACGTCGCTGCGCGTACTCAGCGGCTCACCGCGCGCCTGCTCCGGTGACATGAACCCGGGGGTGCCGAACACCGAGCCGGCCTGGGTCTGCAGGCTGTCGGCCGCGGTCGGGGTCCGGGCCTCGGTCGGCGCGTCGTCGTCCTCCTCGCCGATCACCTTGGCGAGCCCCCAGTCGATCACGACCGTCTCGCCGAGCTCGCCGACGAGGATGTTCGCGGGCTTGAGGTCGCGATGGATGATGCCGCGCTTGTGCGCGTGCGCGACCGCGTCGATCGCGGCGAGCAGCGCGGGCAGCAGCGTGAGCCGCTCGCCGAGGCCGCGCGCCCGGTTGATCTGCTCGTCGAGCGGGCGGCCGGTCACGCGCCGCATCACGTAGAACGGGCGACCATCGGGAAACGTCCCCGAGTCGTAGAGCGGCACGATCGACGCGTGCTCGAGCCGCGCGGTGATCTGGACCTCGCGGAGGAACCGGCGCGCGATGTTGGGGCCCTTCGGCAGGACCTCCTTGAGCGCGACGGTCCGACCGAGCTGCGTGTCGAACGCCTCGACGACGCGCCCCATGCCACCGCGGCCGAGCTCGGTGCCGAGCTGGTAGCGCTCGGGGGCAACCGGTGGGATCGAAGCGCGCGAGCTGCGCATCGGCTGGCCGTAGATGTCGAGCGGTGGCTCGCTCGCGGGGACGGTGTCGTCGTGACCGCCGCTGCTGCGCGGCTTGCCCCCGCCCGAGCCGTTGCCCATCCGCCGAGTCTAGCGCGTCAGTCCAGATCCCAGTCGATGTCGCTGATGCTCTTGTCGCTTCGGATGTTGACGGCGCGCGTGCGCTCGTCCTGCGGGACTGGGTGCTTGCGACGGGGATCGCCGGCGATGGCGTCGATGTTCGCCATCCGCGTCGCCTCGTCGTGCGGGTCGAGGTGCTCCGGCGCGTGGCTCGGATCGGTCGCCGGCGCGTGCGAGAGGAACTTGTCGCGACGATCTCCGTCGGTGTTCGCCTCGTCGAACGCGAGCTTGAGGTGCGCGTCGATGTTCGCCATCCGCGTCGGCTCCTCGAATTCGATCCGCGACGGCGGCGGCGCCTTGGACGGCGGCAACTTCGACGGCGGCGGCGCCGCCGCCTTGGCCGGCAGGTGGGTCGGCGCCTTCGTGCGCTGCTGCTGGTCGTGATCGCGCAGCGCGTTCAGGAGCTCGTCATCGACCTGCCGGGTCGGCTCCTCGGAGAACGGCTGGGGGACGGTGCGGCGCGGCGGTGGGCGCGACTCGTTGCGTGCGCGCGGCGGCG
>JAGSPR010000540.1 GCA_018262455.1 Deltaproteobacteria bacterium
GCGGTAGCGGTGGGCGACCACGGCAATCGCCTCGCGCTCGCGACTGACGCGACGTTGACGCTCTATCACCGGGACGGTGCCCAGCTGGCGCCGCTGTTCAGGCGCACGGCTCTCGTGCGTGCGGCGGGGACCACCGATTGGCCGCACGCCCGCGCACGGCTCCGGTTCTCGCCGGATGGCGCGAGGCTCGCATACACGCGGTCGACGCTCGTGGTGATCGGCCCGGCCTCCGAGGCCCGCCCACGGCCGCCCATGCCGCATCTGGCGTTCGAGCTCCCTGCCGGCTTCCGTGCCATCCCGCCGGAGTCCACGGAACAAGACGCCTGGAGCTACGCACAGCTCCCCTCTCCGTCGGGGTTCACCGATGCGCCAGCGCTGCTGGTCAACGCCGCAGGCAGCGAGCGGCTGGTGGCCCACGTGGTCGCGCTCGCGCTCGATCGCGACGAGCTCTCCGGGATCCCGTCACCCGACGCACGCGACGACGAGCTCCGCGCGTTCGGCACGCGCGTGATGCCGCAGCTGTTCGAGTCCTGGCAGAACGCCGAGCTCGGGACCGAGCGCGACGCGGAATTCACCATGCGCGTAGGCCGGACCGATGGCATGCCCTGGTTCGAGACCCGCGAGGTGTGGCGTGACGGCTGCGAGCCCTACGATGGCTACACGCGGGTCGTCGTGGATCGCGAGGCCGTGTTCGTGATCCGCGCCCTCACCGCACCGGGTGGCTCGATCGACGGCTGGCTCGCCCGGTTCTTCGACCTGCCGTTCGGTGTGCGGACGAAGACGGCGCGCGCGCGGGGACCGAAGATGGGCCCATGTTAGGCCTCGGCGTGGCAGCCACTCTGCGGTCCGATCACGAACGACATTGTCTCTGCGTCCCCGGTTTGCCGACGTCCCACGCCAAGCCCAGGATGTAGAGGCTGCGGCGGCTGGAAACCGAGGGAGGTCAAGCACGTGAAGCAGATGGATGGGCTCGCCGGCGTGAACCGAACCGGCGCGCGGTGCGTTAGCACGGAGATGTCACGCGGCGCCCGCTCGCTGGTCGTCACAGGTGCCGCGATCCGCTTGCTCGGCGGATGTCACCAGCCTGCCCAACCCATCGCGATCGAACCAGCACCCGAGCGCGTGATCGCCGACGCGCGGCCTGCGCTCGAGATCGTACCGACACAGACACCCGAGCAGGCACTCGTGCAGGCGACCGATCTGAGATCGCCGACCCATGTGATCACCGCCGTCGCGACGCCGCGCCAGCAGCCGGCGACCGGGATGGCCACCGATGGCTGGCACTGGGATTCGCCGGCCCCGCAGGGCAACGACCTCGCTGGGATCTGGGGCAACGGCGACACGCTGTACGCGGTCGGCAGTGCCGGCACGGTGCTGCACTCCAGCGATCGCGGCCACTCGTGGCAGCTGACCTACGTCGATCACGATCTCGACCTCATCGCGGTGTGGGGCAGCAGCCCGACCGACATCTACATCGGTGGCAAGCGCGGGGCCGCCAGTCTCGAAGGCGTCCTGCTGCACTCGACGGATCGCGGCGTGACATGGCAACGTCGCGACACCACCGAGCAGATTGCCGGCATCTGGGGCCGCAGTGCTGACGACGTATACGTGGTCGGCAGCGCCGGGCTGATCGAGCATTCCATCGATCGCGGTGCCAGCTGGCAGCCGCAGTCCTCGACTACGACCGACAACCTGATCGCGATCGCCGGCGATGGCACGGCGCTCGTCGTCGTCGGGCAGGGCTTGCGTGGCGAGCTGTTGCGGCGCGGCCGTGATGACGCGCGCTGGAAAGCAGCCAAGCGTCCCGTCGACGAGAACTGGCAAGCGGTGTGTGTCGATCGCCGCGGCGGCGTGGTCGCGGCGGGGCTCACCGGAATCGCGCGCTCGACGGATCGCGGCCAGAGCTGGACGGTCCAGCACCCGAGCAAGCACAGCTTGTTTGGCGTGTGGTGCGGCGTACCGGGCGAGGCGGTCGCAGTCGGCGAGCACGGCACGATTCTCCGCACGCACGATGGCGGGCGTAACTGGCTGCCAGCCACCACCGACGCGCCGATCGGCACCGACCTCGCCGAGATCTGGGGCGCCACGGACGGCCGGCTGATCGCCGTCGGCAAGAGCGGCACGATCCTGCGCTCGCTCGATCGCGGACGTAGCTGGCAATCGCTGCGCAGCTCAGCGCCGTACCTGCTCGCGATCTGGGGCAGCTCGCCGCAGGATCTCTACGCGGTCGGGTGGAACGGGGCGCTGCTGCACGGCACCGGTGACGAACACTGGACGACGCTGTCACTCGGCACCGATGCGCAGCTGGTTTCGGTGTGGGGCTCGGGCCCCGACGATGTCTACGTCGTCAGTTGGTTCGGCGAGATCTTCCACTCGACCGACCGCGGGCGCACGTGGGCACACGACAAAGTCGACGGCACGCTCGCGCAGGTCTGGGGCACGAACCGCGACGATGTCTACTTGATCGGCGCGTCGGGTCGGATGATGCACAGCGCGGACCGCGGGAAGAGTTGGCAGCAGGTCACGACAGGCACTGACGACCATCTCGACGCGATCTGGGGCGACGGCGCCGGCGAGATCGACGTCGTCGGAAGCTCGGGTGTCATCTTGCAGTCGCGTGATCGCGGCAAGCACTGGCAGCGACACCAGCTGTGGCCGCCAAAGGATGGCGTCACGGGAAGGGAATTGCTGTCGGTGATCGGCAACGCCGCCGGCGAGCGGTTCGCGGTCGGCTACTGCGACGGCTGCCTGGTCTACTCGCGAGACCGCGGCGTGACGTGGGAGATCCGCGCGACCAACGCCACCGGCGCGCTACGTGGCTTGTACCTCGACGGCGATCAGGTGGTCGCGCTCGGCGACGACGGCGCGCTGCTTCGGCTCAACGAGCCGCGCACCGCGTGGGACGTGATGGCAACTCCGACAGGCACCGGCCTGACCGCCACATTCGGGAATCCGAGAGAGCGTTATGCTGTTGGTTACGCCGGGACGATCCTGCATCGGCGGCGTCACTGACAGGCGTTACGGGATCCTCACGTCGCCGATCGGATGCGGGTTGAACCTCCACAGACCGGTGGACCTCGCGCTTCACGGTCGAACCTCATCACTCGCCGACGGCAAGGGCGGATGCCTGTCGTCGAAACAGATCGTCTGTTATGAGGTCGCTGTGGCGACCGCCGACGGCACCGAGCGGCCGCACGCGAGGCAGACGTGGGAGCCATCGCTGAGGACGCGATACCGATCAGGTGTGCGTCCGCAGTGCGGACATGCGCGATCGAGCGCCAGGAATTGGTGCCGACCCTCGATCGGGACCTCGGGGCCCAGGTCGGCGAGAGGCGCCTCAGAGGTGCGGACGCGGATCATCGTCCTGTCGGCGATGGCATCGATCCGAACGTGTCGCACACCGAACGCCCACGAAGGAAAGGGAGGAAACGGGGGCACGGTCGTGGGGCCGATCCGGCGGATCACGTGGCGCGTTTCAGGGAGGGCGACTCCGTCGAGAAGGAAACTGACGATGCCGGCAGCAACGGACAGGAAGTATTGAGAGGCACCCCGCGTGCCATACCAGACCGTGAACGATCGCGGAGTGACCTCCGCGTCGCAGCCACGCTCAGATTCGAGCATGAACCAAAGCATCTTCGAGACCGAGGGACTGAGAGAGACGGGGCCGCCGCGGAGCGCCGATTGCACCGCCTCGTAACTCTCAGCGTTGGATGGTTCATGCAACATGTCCAGGCTACCCCACTGTCGCCGATCTGCGCGCGAGCTCACATCGCCGCGAGTTGATTGCGCTGGATGACGGCCCCGATCCGCGCGGCGGTCACGTAGTCCATGACGAGCACCCCGCGTGCCGCGTCCGGTGCGGTCGCGAGCCGCGTGTCGAGCCGTGCGTTGATGTCGTTCGAAACCGCGAGGATGTCCGGGAGGCCCATCGGCGTCGGCTGATAGCCGCTCGTGTAGTCGAGGTAGAGCGTCGACGGCGCGTCCGGTTCGGCGAGCAGCGCCTCGATCGCCGCCCACTTCGCGTTGTTGTCGGTGACGATGTACTCGTCCTGGACCCGCAGCGCG
>JAGSPR010000541.1 GCA_018262455.1 Deltaproteobacteria bacterium
GAGGATCTCAGGTCTCACCCCGCCGAGATCGTGAAGCGGCTCGTCCACTCGATCAACGACAGCAAGTGCGTCGGCTGCAACATGTGCGTGCAGGCGTGCCCGGCGAGCGTGCTCGAGCTCGTCGATCACAAGTCACGGGTCGTCAACTTCGACTCGTGCATCCAGTGCAAGAAGTGCGAGAAGGCGTGCGCGTTCGATGCCCTCCGGATGCACGACGCGGACAAGCCGCCCCCGATGATCCCGATGCCGTCGATCGACGCGTTCCACGAGACGCCGGTCGCGGGGATGTTCCTCGTCGGCCAGGTCTCCGGCACGCCGCAGGTCAAGAACGCGACCAACCTGGGTCGCGCGGCGGTGCAGCGCATCCTCCAGCAGGGCTTCCGTCCGGGTGGCGGACGTCAGCTCGGCTGCGAGTTCGACGTCGTCATCGTCGGTAGCGGGCCTTCCGGCCTGTCCGCCGCCCTGACGTGCATCGAGCTCGGCCTGTCCTACTGCGTGCTCGAGAAGGAGCGCGAGTTCAGCTGGACGATCCGCAACTACTACCACAAGGGCAAGGAGGTCATGGCCGAGCCCCATGACGTCGCCCTCGAGGCCACGCTCCCGCACTGGGATTCGTCGCGCGAGGAGCTGCTCGGCGCGTGGGACGAGCTCATCAAGCAGAACCGCGTCGACATCCGCTACCAGCAGAACGTCATCGACATCAAGAAGGACGGCGAGAGGTTCGTCGTCGGCATCGGCGACCCGAAGGGCAAGCCGGCCGGGCAGCTCACCGCGGCCCGCGTCGTCATCGCGATCGGCACGCTCGGCAACCCGCGCAAGCTCGGGTGCCCCGGCGAGGAGCTCGAGAAGGTCAAGAACTCGCTCGTCGATCCGGACGAGTGGCAAGGCAAGAACATCCTCATCATCGGCGGCTCCGACTCGGCCGTCGAGGTCGTGCTCGCGCTCGCCAAGCCCGAGCTCCGCAACAAGGTGTGGTTCTCGACGCGTGGTGCCAAGCTCGAGGGCATCAAGCCCAAGAACCGCAAGCTGATCGAGGACGCGCTCGCCGCGGGCAAGTTCGAGATCCGCTACGCGACGGCCGTTGCCGAGGTCACCCCGAACACGGTCGCGATCACGTTCAACACCGATGGCCGGCGAGAAGATCTCCCGAACGACGTGATCTTCGCGATGATCGGCGGGAACTCGCCCCAGAAGTGGCTGCAGGGCATCGGCGTGCCGTACGTCGAGAAGCCGCACAGCTGGTCACCGCCGCGCACCGATCTGCTGTCGCAGAAGACGGCCGAAGGGCTCATCCCGGTGAAGCGTCTACCGCGCCGCCCGATCCCGCAGCGCACGCCGCATCACTAGTGCTTCGCCAGCTCGAGCCCCAACCGAACTTGACGTTGTCGTCGGCCTTGACGTCGACCCGAACCTTGACGCGTTCGACGGCGACGTAGACGTCGACCCCATCGTTGACCTTGCACGTTGCCGGCTGGGCACCGTAAAGATCGATCCGGGTCGACGACAACGATGGAGTCAACCTCTATGTCGCCGTCGAACGCGTCAAAGGACGCGGGGTCAACGTCGACGTCGAACGCGTCGACGAGGAACGGGTCAACCTCAACTCCACAACAAGCAGCGCTGATCACTGCGCGATCGTGTAGTCATCGAGATCGAGCGTCCTCGTGAGCCGGCGATACGAGAACGTGAAGCCCGGCCAGTTGTTGGTGAGCTTGCCTTCGGCCGTCTTGTACCAGCTCGTGCAGTCACCGGCCCACACCGACCCAGCAAGCTGCTGCTGGAGGTTGGTGTTGAACGCGTGCTGGGCGTCGGCGCGAACGTCGAGGTAACGCGCGCGGTGCAGCGCCTCGAGGCACTGCATCACGTAGTGGATCTGACTCTCGAGCATGTAGATGATCGAGTTGTGCCCGAGGTTGGTATTCGGGCCGTACAGCAGGAACATGTTCGGGAACCCGCTGACCGTGATGCCAAGGTGCGCCTCGGCGCCGTGCTGCCAGGCACTGGCGAGCGTGCCGTGGAGGCCGCGGATCACCATGGGCGCGAGGAACTCGTTTGCGGTGAAGCCGGTGCCGTAGATGATCGCGTCGACTGGCGTCTCCGCGCCACGCGCGCTGCCATCCTCGGTCACGATGCCGTCCTCCGTGATCTCACGGATCGCGTCGGTCACGACGTCGACGTTGTCGCGCGTGAGGGTCGGGTAGTAGTCGTTGGAGATCAGGATGCGCTTGCAGCCGATGGGATAGTCGGGCGTGAGCTTCTTGCGTAGCTCGGGGTCGCGAATCTGGCGCTCCAGGTGGCGACGGAACAGCCATTCGAAGCCCGCCATCAGCGTCGGAACCGCCATCGCCGGCGCGCGGCTCTCGTGGCGCAGGTAGCTCCATGCGCGGCTCGCGACGGTCAGCGCGGGCAGCCGGCGCTGCAGCGCGCGCTCCCACGACGAATAGGCGCGATCAGGCTTCGGGATCACGTGGGCCGGCGAGCGCTGGAACAGGGACAGCTTGCTGACCCGTGGGGCGATCGCCGGCACGAACTGGATCGCGCTCGCGCCGGTGCCGATCACCGCGACCCGCCGGCCGTCGAGCGCGTAGTCATGGTTCCAGCGCGCCGAGTGAAACTGCGCGCCGCGAAATCTCTCGATCCCCGCGATGCGCGGCATCGCAGGCCGGCTGAGCTGACCGCACGCGACGACGAGCGCACGCGCGCGCAGCTGGTGTGGTTCCGCATCGACGATCCACTGCCCGGCCCGAGCATCGAACGCTGCTCCCCGTACGCAGGTCCCGAACCGAATATGCGACAGCAGGCCGTACTTGCGCGCGCACGCCCGCAGGTACGCGTGGATCTCGGGCTGGGGTGCATACGCTCGTGACCAGCCGGTGCTCGGCTCGAACGAGAACGAGTAGAGGTGCGATGGGACGTCGCACGCGGCTCCGGGATACGTGTTGTCGCGCCAGCACCCGCCAACATCGTCGGCTTGTTCGAGGATCACGAACCGGTGCTCGCCGCGCTGCTTGAGCCGGATTGCCATGCCGAGCCCGCCAAACCCGGCACCGATGATGATCACCTGGCAGTCACCGTTGCGCGCTGTCATCTCCAGCGGACTGTGGCACACCACGTCGGGGTGAGGTCTAACGGCAGGCGGGTCGCCTCGGACCCGGTCAGGGACGTGCGCGGGTCACCACGCACCCGATCACGAGCGATGTCGACTGTGGTGACGGTTCTGTGGCAGGGTCCACCCGTTGGCGCGACCGGTGCATCCGCAACGCCACGATCAAGACGCGGTTCGCGCGTCGATCCTCTCAACCCTGACGAAAGTACACATGCTGAAGCACGGCCTCACGATGTTCTCGATCCTGGTGGCGATCGCTGGTTGCGGCAAGAAGCAGGAGACCCAGGGTGAAACACCTGCGGTGGCAAAGCCCTCGACCGACGACAAGGCCACCGCCAACACTCCACCACCGGCCGACAAGGTGGTCGCCGAGCCGACGCCGGCTCCGGCTCCGGTTCCCACCGGCCCTGCTCCCAGCGAGACCAAGGACATGCTCGGCCTCGAGCTCAAGCCGATGGGCGCGTGGAAGCCGACCTGGGATGCCGACGCCAAGGTCGCCAAGTGGGAGAACGAGGCGTACATGACGGGCATCGTCATCCGCATCGTCAAGGACAAGCTCGACACCATCGACGACCTCAAGGAGGCTGCCCCGATGATGATGCAGCTCGGCACCGCGATCACGAAGGTCGTCGAAGAAAAGAAGACCGACAAGGGTTGGTACGCCATCGTCGAGGACGACGGAGGCAAGACCACCGAGATGGTCTACATCCAGAAGTTCGGCGGCACGCAACTCGTGTGCTCGGGCAACGTCACCAAGCGCAAGGATGAGATGTCGGCGGGCGGGATCAAGAAGGAAGAAGTGATCAAGGCCTGCGAGTCGATCAAGGTCAAGCCGTAGCGCGGCCTGCGGCTACCAGAGCCCGAGCTCTTGGCCATCGCGGCGGTCGACGCCGTGGGCCTGGGTGATCTCCTCGAGATCGGACTCCGCTCGCTTGCGCTTGGACTCGGCGGCGTCCA
>JAGSPR010000228.1 GCA_018262455.1 Deltaproteobacteria bacterium
TTCCCGGTCGCGCCGGTGACCGCCTCGGGGCGCGCCCGCGTCGTCGCCGAGGCCGCGCTCGCCACAGCTCGGATCCCATGGCTCTCGCTGCGCGTCGCAGGCATCCACGGGCCGGGGCGCGGCCTGGTCGATCGGATCCGCGAGGGCACGTATCGCGTGATCGGGGATGGCTCGAGCCATGTCAGCCGGATCCACGTCGACGATCTGGTCGCCGCGATCATCGCCGCCGGCACGTCCCCTGCGACCGGGTTCGTCAACATCGCCGATGACGATCCGGCTCCGATCGGCGAGGTCGCGGACGCGGTGGCCGGCGCACTCGGCGTGGCACGACCACCGCGCGTGCCCATCGCCTCGGTTGCGACCGAGGTCGCCGGCATGCTGACCGCCGATCGTCGGATCTCGAACGCCCGCATGAAGCGCGAGCTTGGCGTGACGCTGCGCTATCCGAGCTGGCGCGACGCCCTGCCCACCATGCTGACGCGCGGTGACTGATCCCTGGGGTCAGCGACGAAACAGCACGCGCTCGACCACGTTGGCCAGGACCTCGCGCACGAACGGCCGGACCACGAAAGCCTCCGGGCCGCCTTCGGCGTCGACGTCGTAGATGTCGATGTACGACGACGTCATCATCACGATCGGGATCGCGGCCGTGGTCTGGTCGGTCTTGATCCGGCGGCACACCTCGGCACCGTCGATCTTCGGCAGATCGCTGTCGAGCAGGATGACGTCGGGAGGCTCGTGCTTGACGCGGGCGAGCGCGCTGACGCCATCGCGCGCGATCTGGACGATGTGGCCACGGCCCGACAGGACCTTCACGATCAGCCGGACGACATCGGGCTCGTCATCGATCACGAGGACGCGGGCCATCGCTACTCGTCGATGACGGCGCGGAGACAGGTCTGGGCGACCGGCGCTTCCCAGTCGCGCTTGTTGACGAAGTACGCGCGGATGTTGCCCTTGCGATCGATGAGCGCGCTCTCGGGGACCGCCTTGATGCCCCAGCTCGAGGCGATCTGGCCGATCGTATCCTCGCCCTTCGGCCGGTCGAGGAACACCTTGAACGGGATGCCATGCGGGAGTGCCTGCTGGTAGGCCGCGAGGGCGGCTGGCATCGCGATGTCACCATTCTCGCTGCGCTCGGGGAGCGCGGCGCCCGGGGCGAGGGCCTGGATGATCGCAACGAGCACATCGCTCCACGACTTGTCCGAGGCGAGCGCGATCACGACGAAATCGTCGCCGCCGAGGCTCTCGGCCATCCCGGTGAGCGCGGGCTTCTCGGTCTTGCAGACGCCGCACCACGACGCCCAGAAGTTGAGCAGCACGACCTTGCCGCGGAAGTCCGAGAGCTTGACCGGCTTGCCGGTGTGGTCGATCGCCGTGAAGTCGGGAGCGGCAATCGGCAACTCGCAGGGCTGGCCGCCCGGGCACAGCATCGGGCTGCCGTGGTTGTTGCCCCCGTCGAGCGGATTGTACCCGCCGAGGCCCCGGCAGGCGGACTGGGACTCGCGAACCGCCGCGTTGGGCACCATCCACAGGAACGCGGCCAGGATCCCGACCCCGAGCAGCGCGACGAGGCCCCCGGTCACCAGGACCAGCGGATCGATCACGAGCCCGGTGTGTTCGGGCTGTTTCGACGGCAAAGCCGTCGCGACAGGTAGGTGTTTTGGCTTGCCGTCGGCCATGGGTCACAAGATAACCGATCTGGTCGGGCTGGAACTCCCTGACCGCGAGGTTCGTTGCCTACCAGGGCCGCTGTCGGCGAACTTCCGCTATGCTTACGCGATGTCGGTGCGCGGCGCGCTCAGCACGATGGCCGCCGAAGACGTCCTGGAATGGGTCGCCCGGCGGAGGATCTCGGCGCCTATCACCTTCGAGCGGAGGGGCCTGGTGCGTAGCCTGGTGGTCGAGGACGGCGCGATCGTGTGGGCGAGCTCGAACCGGCGTGACGAACAACTCGGAGTGATCCTCGTACGTTCCGGGTTCGTGGCCGAGCGTGCGCTCGCCGATGCGCTCGAGGCCCGCGCCGAGACCGGGGTGCCGCTCGGCAAGGTGCTCCTGATGTCGGGCCTGATCACCGAGATCGACCTCATCGAGATCCTGGCCACCAAGATCCGCGAGACGGTCACCGACGTGGTGACCTGGACCGACGGGACGTTCGATATCGTCCCACGCACGCAATCGCCGGCCACCGGCGTCAACGCCCAGCTCGCGGTCGAGGTATGCCTCGCCCTCGCGCGCCGACGGTCCGCGCGGATGCTCGAGATCATGAACGTACTCGGCGGCGACGAGGCAACGTTCTACGTCCCGCCGGAGGCCACCCCGCCCGCCTCGGGTGACGGCCAGGTGGACGACAACAAGCTGTGGGCCCTCGCCGGGGATCGCCACACGGCCGCCGACATCGCCGGGACGTTCGCGGGCGAGCGGTTTGCGACGTTCGATAGCCTGGCCAAGATGGCGACGTCGGGCCAGCTCGTGGTCGATCGCCGTCACCGCGAGCGCACCAACTCCGCGGTCGAGCTGGCGGCGGGGGCGCGTGGTCGGTTGCGCCAGGGTGATCGCGCGGGCGCGCTCGCGATGGCGACCCAGGCGTTGCATCAAGATCCGACCGACGCCGAGGTCCGCAAGACGTTCTCGCAGATCGAGCGCGCGCGCGTGGCAGAGGTAGCCAAGCAGCTACTGGCTCGTCACCGCGTCCCGCGGCTGCGCGAGGGCACCGAGCTCGAAGGCCATGGCTTGACCCCTGTCGAGCTCGAGCTCGCCGCGCGGATCGACGGACGGTGGGACCTGCTGTCACTCGTGAGATCGGCGAGTGTACGCGAGGCCGAGGCGCTGCTAGCGTTCGCTCGGCTGGCCGAGGTCGGCGTCGTCGAGCTTGGATGACCATGGAGGCAGGACTTCCCAATGCGATCGACCGAGCACGACTGCTGCCCCGCAGCGGAATCGGGGTCGACGGCGCCTGGCTCGTGATCGCGCCACCCGGCAATCCGGTCATCCGGCTCGATGCCCGGTTGCTCGATCGGGTCGAGCTGATCGGCCGCTCGCCGACGGCGCCCCTCGTGTGGTCGGGCATCGCGACCGCAGGCGTGGCCGCGGCCGCGCTGTCGATCGTACCGGGGGGGGTGTTCGCGTGCGCCGGGCTCGCCTATCTCGCGCACGAGCGCTTCAGCGAGGCCCGCAGGCGATCGCGCAGCCGCGACCTGTTGCTGGCGCTCGGCGACCTCGAGGTGGCGCTCCACGTCGCCGACGGTCCCGACGCCGCGAAGGGCATCTCCGAGCAGCTCGCGCCGTACACCCGCGACGCCCCGATCACCCGCCCCGAGGTGTTCGAGGATGCCAAGCGACGGATGCGCGCACAGGCCGAGGGCAAGGGCGAAGCCTCCGCGCGCCGCGAGGTCGAGAACGCGCTGCTGGTCGGCGCCGACGTCTGCTTCCTGCGTGGGGACTACCTGCAGGTCGGTCAGGTCGCGTTCCGGATCGCGGAGGTGCGCGAGTACGCGCTGCGGGGAGCGAACTTGCCGCTGACAGGCGGCCGACTGCTCCAGGCGGCGATGGGCCTGCTCGTCGTGGCCGCCGAGGAGCGCGCCACCCAGGGTGAGGACGTCACGCTGCTGTCGAAGCGCATCGCCGACTACGAGGCGTGGTCGGGTCACACCGCGGGCCGCTAGCCGCTCCCTGGGACCGCGTCGCTACGCGGGCAGGGTCATCAGGCGGAGCTCGAACATGCAGCCCTGCCCCGGCTCGGATGCGGCATCGACCGACGCACCCCACGGCGTCACGATCTCGCGCGCGATCTCGCCGAGCTCGTCGATGCGCGTGCTGCCGGTGCCATTGTCGGCGATCGCGACGAGGGCCCATGTCCCGTCGAGCGTTCCGCCGTCGCCTGGCAGGATCGACGTCCGGACGCTGAGCGCGCTGCCCGGGCGGTCGCGCGCCGACTGGGCACACGTCGAGACCAGCTGCGCGATCACGAGTGAGAGGGCGCCGGGGGTCCCGCGCACCAACGGCGTGCTCGCGAGATCGATCACGATCTCGATCCCGCTGGCGAGGTGATGACCGGCGAGCCGCAGCCCGAGATCGACCGAGGTCCCCAGATCGAACCAGCTCGGTGGATCGTCATCGAGCGCACGATCGAGCTCGTCGATCCGGCGCGCGAGCGTCGTTGCCTCGAGGTACGTTGCGGCGAGATCCTGGCGTAGCGTCTGCAGCGATCGCCACGGATACGGCGTCGGTCCTGTCGAGGTGGCGACGTGGCGCTCGAGGTGATCCACGACCAGGCCGAGCCGTTCGCGCAGCGCACTCATCGGCTGTGCGAGCTGGCGTGCGACCTCGATCGCGACGTCGCCGGCGACCCGCTTCGTCACAGGCTCCCCGTCAGCAGGAACCAGGTCTCGCCGACGCCATCCTTGGTGAGCCCGTGCGAGTAGCCGAGCTCGAAGGTCCCGGGCACGAAGTAGCCGAAGAACGCATCGACCCGGATCGCGCCGCCGAGCGAGGCACGGAGATCGCGGTCGTACTGGAACGTCGTGTCGAACGCGGTCGCGAGATCCGAGAGGCCCGCGATCGTGACCCGGCGGAAGTAGATCGGCAGCGTCTGCAGACCGTGTTCGAGACGCAGCACCTCCTGACGGTACTCGAGGTTCAGCAGGTGAAACTGGTTACCGAACACCGTGCGCGAAGGGTAACCGCGCAAGTACCCCGTCACGCCGGCGCGTGTGCTGTCGATGATCGATTGCACGACGTCCTGCGGCGGCACGCCACCGAGGCCGAAGCCCCCAGGCCGCACGAGGTCGCCCGCACGAAACGAGCCGGCGAGCCGCGCCGCGATCACGGGGGTCTGGCCCCACAGCCGGCGGAACATCTGGCTCGAGTAGCTCACCGTGATGTTCGAATAGGAGGCGCCCAGCGCGGGGTGATCGAAGCGGAGCCCGACCGACATGTCGAACCCGTACTGCGGGCCGATGCCGTAGGTCACCCCACGCACGCTCGAGTACCCCAGCCGCGCACCCAGGCCAGCCTGGACGTAATCGGTGATCGGACGCACCGGCACGCGCATCGTCGGATCGGGCTCTTCGGGCAAGCTGACCGGATCACCGACCTTGCGGAACCAATCAACGTCGTAGTCGAACGACAGCGACCAGCTCGAGGCCGGCCGCGACTCGAACGGGATGCTCGTCGAGACGGTCGCGCTCCAGTCCTCCTGCCGGTAGGTGGCCGGTACGCCGTCGACCCGGAACCCTCCGCGGTCACCGACCGTGCGCGCCATCGCGAACCGCAGGCTCGGCCGGAGGCCGCCATAGCCGTACACCGCGCCGAGGTTGAGATCGCCGTGCTCGAGCGTCGTCCCGAGCGCGAGCTGGTAGGCGTGCAGCCCGAACGCGTCGCTGCCCGCGGTCTGCAGCGTCACCCCCGGTGTGCTGCCGAACGCGACCTGGGCCTGCCAGTCCTGCGGCGCCAGCGTCTCGAGCGGGCGGTAGGGCCGAGGGGCGGTGACGCGAGCCTCGTCGTCGCGGATCTTCGTCGCCGGTGGCTTGTCGTTGATGTAGTCGTGCGCGGGCAGCCAGGTCGCGCGGTCGACCATGACCTCGTAGAGATCGTAGCCGCCGGCCGGCACCGCGGCCTCGTAGGCAAGCCGCGCTCCATCGGGCGACACCTTGGGGCTGAACGCACCGCCGAGCACGTTCGTGACCTGCCAGGTCGAGTGATCGACCGTGTCGTAGGCATAGATGTTCGCGATGCTCGTGCGGTCGCTATCGAAGTACAGCAGCCGGCCATCGGGCGACCATGTCGGCGACATGTCGATCGCGCGATCGCTCGTGACCGCCAGGACCTTGCCGGAGGCAAGCTCGACGACGAGGATGTCGCGAGAGCCGCCCTTGCGCCATGCGCTGAACGCGATCCGCGTGCCGTCGGGCGACCACGCCGGGTTGTACGCCTGATCGTGCCGTTCGCCGCGCCACACCACGGACGCCGGCGCCTCCGGCGTTGCATCCATCACCGCGATCACGCTCTCGGAGTGCTCGTTCATCGAGAACGCGATCCGCCGGCCATCCGGCGACACCGCGGGATCTCGCGCGCGCCTGCCGGTGGTGAGCCGGATCTGCTGCCGGGTCGTGGCATCCCACCGGAAGAGATCCTGGAACGAGTACTCGCGGCGAAACACGCGGCCCTGCTCGAACACCAGCGAGCGATCGGGGAGCAGGTCGAACGGGCCCATCGCGTCGAGCCGCATGATGTCCCGCGCGGCAGTCACGTCGCCACCCACCGGCATCGCCCGGAGCTGGGGCTCGTGATAGCCATCGAATTGCTGCCAGATCAGCTCCTTGCCGTCGGCGGTGTACTTCGCGTTGAAGTTGTTCTCCGCCGAGTGGGTCAGCGCGCGTCCCTCCATGAGGCCACGGCGCTCGGCGGCCATCTCCTGCATGCCGTACTTGTCGCGCAGGTAGAGCTTCCAGTCGCCATAGAGCTCGGTGAACGGCCGGCCGGTGACCTTGGAGATCTGGCGGTTGATGGCGAACGGCATGGGGTGCGAGCCCGAGGTGTGGGACATCGCGCGAAACGTGTCCTCGCCGAACCGGTCGAACACGTAGCGCAGGAAGTGCGAGCCGTAGACGTACACGGCGTTGCCGCGCGGGAACTGGCGAGGCGCGCCGCTGATCTCGTCGATCCGGAGGTCCTTGTGGGCGTGCCGTGCGATCCGGATGAACTGATCAAAGCGAGTGCCGCGGTTGCGGCCACCCGAGCTGTGCTTGCTCTCCTCGTAGACGGCGACCCCCTCGATCACCCAGCGCGGCATGATCTGGTTCGGCGCCCAGGTCTTGCCGAAGATCCGGTTGTAGATGTTCGGCAGCCCCGACATCGTGTCGAGGTGAAGGATGTGCGTGTACTCGTGCGCGACGAGCCCATAGAGCCAATCGTCGTGATCGTCGAGCTCCGAGAAGCTATTGGGCGCGGTCGCGAACAGCTGGATCGCGTTGCGTGGCAACACCCCGGCGAACCCGTTCGCGCTATCGGTATCGTCGACCACCACGAGCAGCGTCTTGCCGGAAGGAAGGTGGTCGAGCGCCGGAGCCAGCGTGCGATGCGCGTGCTCGGCGACCACCGCGATGCGGCGAGCCACGTCCGCGAGCGGCGCGTAGTAGTAGACGATGAAGTGATCGCTCTCGATCGTGAAGTACTCGCGCGTCGGATCGCCCGCGTGGGCAGGCCGGCTCACGCCGAGCACCAGCGAGACGACGAGCCACTGCACCCAGGGCCGCGCGAACCACCGCGCGACGAGCCGCGTGGACGTCGTCGGCGCAGCCGTGGACGTCAAGCCCTTCCCTTGGGAGTACTGGCCGATCCCGTGCTGGCCGCGCCAGTGGCGGCGAGCCCGAGCACGTACTCGCTCACCATCGCCCGGACCTCGACCGCCGTCGGCAACTTCTCGATCCGCTTCACCAAGATCTCTGCCTCCGGCACCGAGATCGAGCGGATCATCGCCTTGACCTCGGGGACCGAGACCGCGCTCATCGACAGCTCGCGAATCCCGAGCCCGATCAGCACAGCCGCGATCACCGGCTCGCCGGCCATCTCACCGCACACCGTCACCGGGATGCCCTGGGCCTTCGCCGCAACCGCGACGCCACCGATCAGCCGGATCAGCGACGGGTGCAGCGGCTCGTAGAGATACGACACGTACTCGTTCACGCGGTCGACGGCCATCGTGTACTGGATGAGGTCGTTCGTGCCGATCGAGAAGAAGTCGCACTCGAGCGCGAGTAGATCGGCGGTGAGCGCCGCCGACGGCATCTCGATCATGATGCCGAGCTTGACGCCCTCGTCGAACGCGACACCTTCGGCCGTCAGCTCCGCCTTGATCTCATCGACGATCGTCTTCACGGCGCGCAACTCGGCGACCCCCGAGATCATAGGGAACATGATCTTCAGGGGCCCGTGTGCGGATGCCCGCAGGAGCCCGCGGATCTGGGTCTTGAACAGCGGGAGGCCGAGCTCGGTGAGGCACAGCCGGATCGACCGCAGCCCGAGCGCGGGGTTCGCCTCCTCGAGCGAGGCAGCCTCGAGGAACGGCGCGAGCTTGTCGGCACCGAGATCGAACGTGCGGATCGTCGCGGGCAACCCGCCGAGCCGCTCGATCAGCTCGACCGCGGTCGAGTAGTGCTTTTCCTCGTCGGGCAACTCGGCGTGCCCCATGAACAGGTACTCGGTGCGATACAGCCCGACGCCCATCGCACCGTAGTCGAGCGCGTCATCGAGCTCGTCGGGCCCGTCGATGTTGGCATAGAGCTGGATCTCGACGTTGTCTCGTGTGCGCGGCGGCAGATCGCGCATCGAGTGCAGCAGCGAGCTTGCCGCCACCTGGCGGCGCTGCTCCTCGCGGAACTCGGCGACCGTGGCGGCCGTCGGGTTGACGATGACGATGCCCGAGGCACCGTCGATCAGCACGAGGTCATCAGTCTCGATGATCTCGGTGATGTTCTCGAGACCGACGACCGCAGGGATCTCGTGCGCCCGCGCGATGATCGCGGTGTGCGATGTCTTGCCACCCGCGTCGGTGATGAGGCCCGACACCGCGGCCTTGTGGAGCTGCGCGGTATCGGCGGGCGACAGGTCATAGGCGACGACGATCGCGTCGGGCGGCGGCGACAGCGGTCCGGTGTCGCGGCCGAGCAAGTTGCGGAGCACGCGCTCGAACACGAACTCGACGTCGCTGCGCCGCTCACGCATGTACTCGTCTTCGATCTGATCGAAGACGCCGGCGATGATGTCCACCGCCTTGCGCGCGGCCCACTCCGCGTTGATCTGCTCGTCCCGGATGTAGCTGACCGCCGCCCCGACGAGATGCTCGTCGTGCAGCATCATCTGGTGCGCGGTGATGATGTGGTAGTCGCTCTCGTTCTCCGACGCGAGCTTCTCCTTGATCTTCGCGAGCTGCTTGTCCGACGCGGCGATCGCCTTGTAGAGCCGCGCCACCTCGGTATCGACGTCCTCCGCCTCGATGTGATGACGCGGCGCCTTCAGCGTGTCGCGGCCGATCAGATAGGCGCGCCCGACGGAGATCCCGGCCGACACGCCGAGCCCCTGCCGCCGGACCTCTGGACGGTGCTCGGTCATGCCGTGACCCGATCACAGGATCGCGCAGCCCGCGGATGCACGGTCACTTTCCCTCGCCGAACTTGTCGTCGATCAACGCGGCGATCGCGGTCACGGCTTCGGCCGCGCCCTCACCCTTCGCCTTCACAGTCACGGTGGTGCCCTTGCTCGCGACGAGCATCAGCACGCCCATGATGCTCTTGCCGTTGACCTCGTGGCCGTCCTTGGTCACGGTGACCTCGCACGGGAACTTCGAGGCGGCCTGGACCAGCTTGGTCGCCGCCCTCGCGTGCAGGCCAAGCTCGTTCTGGATCATCAGTGTCTTTTCGGCGTCGGCGCCCATCACAACCCCCGTTCCACATCGCGATGACGGACCAGGATGTCCCACTCGCCTTCGAGCCGCCGTCGCAGCTCCTCGACGATCGCCACCGAGCGGTGTCGACCGCCGGTGCACCCCACGCAGATCGTCACGTACAGCTTCCCCTCCTGCTGGAAGTGCGGCAGCGTGAAACGCAGGAGGCCCTCCACCTGGCGCGTCAGCTCGAGGCCGTCGGATCCCAGCACGAACTTCGCGACCTCGGGATCCCGGCCGTCCAGGTGGGTGAGGCTCGGCTCGAAGTAGGGGTTCGGGAGGAACCGAACGTCGACGACGAGGTTGAACTCGAGCGGCAGGCCGTGCTTGAAGCCGAACGACACCAGCGTCACCGCGAGCTTGCCAGTGCCGCCGTAGCGATCCTGGATGATCGCCTTCAGCTGGTGCAGCGTCATGTTCGAGGTGTCGATGACGGCCGCCCCGTGCCGCATCTCGGCCATGACCTCACGATCGCGCCGCACCCCGTCAGACAGGTCGTCTCCGGACAACGGATGCCGGCGCCGCGTCTCGCTGAACCGGCGCAGCAAGACCTCGTCGCTGGCTTCGAGGAACATCACCTCGAGCCGATGCCCCGACCTGCGCAGCTGGCCGAGCGCGCCCTGCCATGCTCCCAGGTTGCGGCGCTGGCGCGAGTCGATCGCGATCGCGAGCTTGTCGCGGTCGCCCTCGTGCGCGAGGTGGTCGACCATCTGCGCGACCAGCGGGACCGGGATGTTGTCGACGCAGAAGAACTCGATGTCCTCGAGTGCGCGGAGCGCGGTGCTCTTGCCGGCCCCCGACAACCCGGTGACGATCACGATCTGCATCCGCTACTCCACCGCGTCCAGCGCAGGGTCGATCGTGAGGCCGGCCGATTCGGCCTCCATCGCGCGATGAAGGTGATCGCGGAACGCACGTGCCGAGTGCGTTCCCTGGACCTTCAGCAGCTGGTTGCGCGCCGCGACCTCGATCAGCGTGGCGAGGTTGCGTCCCGGCCGGACCGGTAGCCGCATCGCCGCTACCGCGACGCCGAGGATCTCGTCGTGACGGTCGTCGAACCCGAGCCG
>JAGSPR010000046.1 GCA_018262455.1 Deltaproteobacteria bacterium
ACCGACTCGTGGAGGATCACGTTCGCGAGCGAGGGGAACGCATCGTCACCACCGCCCAGCATCGAGGACATCACCGGATCGGGGAACCAACCGCCGGTCGAGTAGGCCCCGGCGGGGCGGACGATCGCGTCGTAGCCCGCTTTCTCGAGCGCGAGCTTGTGCTGGACCGCATCGTCCTCGTCGAACCATCCGAGCCCGGCGAAGCAACCCACGATCGGAAAGCACCACCGGCGCGGCTTGAACGCGACCGGGTCGGCCGCCCCGACGAACCACACCGCGGCCGGGCGACCGAGGATGACGTACTTGTTGTAGTTGCGGCGGATCGACAGGCCATAACCTCGGCCGTACGCCTTGATCGCGGGGATCTCGGACAGCATCAACGCGGTGCGGAGCGGCGTGTCTGGATCGCGCACGATCTCGTCGATCGGCTTCGCCTTGCCGAGCAGCTCGAGCTGGCCGTGTCCCGCTTGCGCCAGGTACTGCGACATCAAGCAGCCACTCAGCGTGGCGCCCAGCATGGCGCTGAGCAGGGCGCTGACCACGAGCCCGAGGACACCCCCGCGTGGTGCACGCCTCATAGCTTCGCCATGATCGCGGTTGCGAGCTCGGCGCCATCGGACAGGGTGCCGGCTCGCCAGCCGATGCCGAGGCCCGTGCCGTCGTCATGCTTGGGGATGATGTGGAAGTGCACGTGGAACACGGCCTGGTGCGCGGACGCTCCGTTGTTCTGCAGCACGTTGAAGTGACGGGCCCCGGTGGCAGCGAGCACGGCGCGCGAGATCCGCGGCAGCACCCGGCCGATCGCCGCCGCCGCCGCGTCGGACAGCAGGTCGAGCGTCTCGGCGGGCTCCTTCGGGATCACCAGGGTGTGACCGCGTGCGATCGGGCTGATGTCGAGAAACGCGAGCACGTGATCGTCTTCGTAGATGCGGTGGCAGGGGATCGCTCCGCTCAGGATCTTCGTGAAGATCGTCTCGGCCATCCGCCGAGCCTAGCTCAGTTGGCCGCGGCGCGATCCCCAGCTGTCGTGCCGAGTGGGGGACGCGGGCGCACGGGCTTCGCGGCGGCGGGCTGGCCGACGAAGTAGCTCTTCGTCAGGCTGAGACCGCCGGCGGTCGCGGTCAGGGTCAACGTCCCCGGGCGATCCGGCAGGAGCTCGGCACAGTTGCGCGAGAAGAACTGGTTTCCGGCGGGACCGTTGTCGCTCGTGAACGCCCACGCGAGTCCGGCGACGTGTCGGCCCGCGGCATGGGGTGAGAAGCACACCAGGGACGTCTGGTCGACGACGATGGGGAGCACGGGCTCCTGGGCCACGAGGCTATCGGGGCCGGCCACGATCTCGAGATCGAGGACCTCTGCCGGACGCTGGGCGGCGGTGACGGTCACCGCAACCTGGCCGACGGTGGCATCGAGCTGCAGCACGTCCCACTTCGTGCGCACGGCGCCCGGGAGCGAGAGCTCCATCGACTCGTCGACGAGCCGGGTCGTGGAGCTGGTGGATCCGTCTTGCACCTCGCCGATCAGCGCGACCCCGATCTGCTGCGTACCGGCGGCGAACACGATGGCGTCGCCTGTGGCCACCGCCTCCGCCTCGCCGGGCACGAGGGACACCGTCGAGATCACTCCTCCGGAGAACTGCTTGCGATCGAACAGCGTGAGGTCGACCGGATCGACGATCCGGACGTAATTCGTCCCGGCTCCGATCCCGCGCAAGGTGACGATCGGTCCGTCCGTCCTCTCGACCGCCACCCCGGCACCGCCATCGTCCTCGGCGGCGTAGGGCTGGTCGAGCGGGAGGAGCTGGTGGTCGGCCGTTTCGTACTTGAGCGTGATGGACTGCGTGCCGCCGCGCGCGGTGGCGGGCGGCCCGAACGAGAACGTCTGGCCGGCGAGCTCGGCACCGACGAAGTAGAGCCCGTGCGGGGTCACGTCCGAGCAGGTCTCGCCTTCGGGGCACTCGTCGAACAGCGCGCGATCTCCGAGCCCACACCCCCCGAGGGAGATCATGGCAACCATCAGCAGCGGCTTCATGCCCGGCCATGTCAGCAGCGGCCGTGCCACCCGAACTCCACGTCGTTACGCGCCCTTGGGCTCCCCTCGATCAGCGCCTGCCGGCTCACCCGGACATCGATGTCGTAGCTAGGGATCGAAGCGGTAGCCCGAACCACGCACCGTGATGAAGTGGCGGGGCTGCTCGGGGTTGTCCTCGAACCGCTTGCGCAGCTGGCCGACGAAGTTGTCGACGGTGCGGACCGAGCCAGCCGATTGGTTCCAGACCAGGTTGAACAGCTGGGTGCGCGAGAACACCTGGCTCGGATGACGAACCAGGAACACGAGGAGCTCGAACTCGAGGTGGGTGAGCTTGACCTCTTCACCGGCGCGCGCCACGACGCGCTGGCCCAGGTCGATCGAGACGTCGCCGAAGCCGAGCTGGGTCTCGCCCGGCGTCGGCCCGGAGACCGGAGGCGGCGCAACCGGCGCAACCGGCGAGGCCTGCGTCCGCCGCAGCACGGCATCGACTCGCGCGAGCAACTCGGCCAGCGCGAACGGCTTGGTCACGTAGTCATCAGCGCCCAGGCGCAGCGCGGCGACCTTGTCAAACTCGCCGTCGCGGGCCGACAGGACGATCACCGGGACCACGTTGTCGGAGGCCCGCAACGTGGACAGCACCTCGAGGCCGTTGCGTTTCGGCAGGTTGATATCGAGCAGGATCAGCGCGAAGTCCTCGGCCTCGGTCTGGCGCAGCGCGTCGTCACCATCACGCGCGATCGAGGTCGCACGACCCGCGAGCTTGAGGTTGAGCGCGAGCCCGGTGGCGATCGCGTCGTCATCTTCGACGATCAGGATCCGTGGGGTCACGAGCGTGACCTCGCGGCGAGGGTGGGTAGCTCGATCTTGACCGGCTCGCGCCGCCGCAGCCGGATCCGGAACACGGTCTCGCCGGGACGCGACTCGAGATCGATCCGACCGCGATGGCCCCGCACGATCGCTTGCACGAACGACAGGCCGAGCCCGACCCCCGGTGCGCCGATCTCGTGCGCGGCCCGCCCACGCGTGAACTGCTCGAAGATCGCGCGTTGCTCGTCCCGCTGGATCCCGGCGCCGTTATCACGCACGAGGAGCTCGATCCAGCGCCCGGCACCGCGTGCCACGATCTCGATCTGCTTGTCATCGCCGGAGTACTTCCACGCGTTGACCAGCAAGTTCGCGATCGCCCGGGCGAGCGTCGAGCGATCGCCGGTGACGGTGAGGCCGGGCTCGAGGGTCCGGCGGATCGGCGTCGGCCGCGTCAGCGTGCTCGCATCGAAGATGGCGATCGCTTCGTCCACCACGTCGGCGACCTCGAGCCGGTCGCGCGCGTAGACATAGCTCGATTGCAGGCGCGATAGCTCGAGGACGCGGCCGACGAGATCCTCGAGTCGCTGGGTCTCGCGGCCCAGCAACGACAGCACCTGTTCGCGATCGCCCGGCTCCAACCGGCCATCGCGGAGCGATTCCATCAGCAGGCGGATCGAGGTCAACGGGGTCCGCAGCTCGTGCGAGACGCTCGACACGAAGTCGTTCTGTACGCGGACGAGCGAGGCGCCCTTCCCCACGAACACGGAGCCAAGGATGTAACCCGTGATCCCGCTCGTGCACAGCGCGAGCACGAGCACGCCGGAGATCAGCGTCGTCGTCGATTGGCCGATCACCAGCAGCACGATGCCGAGCGCGATCATCAGCACCGTGGGGAGCAGCGCAACCAGCATCAGCACCAGCTGCGCGCGGCGCAGCTGCATGTTTGCCGGCGGGAATCGCACCGCGAAACTATGCCACGTCAGGAACGCTGGGCGTATCGCTGGCCGGCGCGTCGGGCCGAGCGTCGCGGATCCGCGCCGGGATCCCGTGGAGATCCCAGACCAGCCCCACCGCCGAGAGCGCACGCAGCACGTAGTACGTGCAGTCGATCTCCCACCAGTAGAATCCCTGGCGCGCGGACACCTGATAGTGGTGGTGGTTGTTGTGCCAGCCTTCGCCCATCGTGATCACGGCGAGCACCGGGTTATTGCGCGAGTCATCCCCGGTTGCGTAGCGCCGCTTGCCCCACACGTGGGAGAGCGAGTTGATCGTGAAGGTGCCGTGCCAGCACAGCACCTGCGCGACCGCGAAGCCCCACACGAGCGCGAACAATCCGCCGAGCGCGAACATCACGACGGCGATCCCGATCACCGGCAACATCCACCAGGTGTTGAGCCAGCGCAGCTCGGGGAACCGCGAGAAGTCCTTGATGCGCGAGAGGTCGGTGTCTTCGAGATCACGCGACAGGATCCAGCCGTGGTGCGCCCACCAGAAGCCACTCTGGATGACGGAGTGGAGGTCACCGGGAGCGTCCGACAGCTTGTGATGGATGCGGTGGTGCGCGGCCCACCACAGCGGACCTTTTTGCGCCGTCGTCGTGGCGCCGAGCGCGAGCAGGAACTGGAACCAGCGCGAGGTCTTGTAGCTGCGATGCGAGAAATAGCGGTGGTACGCGGCGGTCACGAAGAACATGCGCGGCAGGTGATCGCGAGCACGTGAACGCCCCAGTACGGGATCGACAGCGCGTTGAAGTAGACGCGTCGCCAGCCTCGGGCCTGCGCGCTCTGGACTGCCGTCTGGGACATGGCGGGGGCAGCCTAGCGCACCCGGGGCGCCCGGCGACAGGCTTTCAGGTTCCGGAGCCGATCCGTTGCTCCGCCACCGGCGGGACGGGTGCTGGCTCGGCGCTGGCGCTGCGCGTCCGACCGCGCGCGACGACCGCGGTCAGCGCTGCCGCCACGAAGAACGCGATCGCCGCGGCCGCGAACGGGGCGCGCCGCCTGCGGGGGATCGATGCGGTCGGGCGCGGAGCCGTCATCCTGCGGGGTGATGGCGGGTTGCTGCTGGACGGCGGCACGAACATCAGGCCGGGGTCCATCCTGCCCCTGCCGACCGGACTCGGCTCCAGCGGAATCCCCAGCGCGATCATGTTGGCGCTCATCGGCATCATCGTCGGAGCGACCCCGACGCCATTGCGGCCGGTGATCTCGTTCTGGACGGCGCCCATGGTCTGCGGGCGGACATCCGGATCCTTCGCCAGCATCTGCGCGATCAGCTCGTCGAGCCAGTTCGGGACCTCGGGCGAGAACAAGTTTGCACGCGGCGGCATGGCGCGCTGGTGTTGCTCGACGAGCTGGCGGAGGTCGCCGTCGAACGGCGTGCGGCCGGTGACGAGCTCGAACAGGATGCAGCCGAGTGAGTAGATGTCGCTGCGCCGGTCGATCTGCGTGGCCGAGCGGCATTGCTCCGGAGACATGTAGCGCGGCGTTCCGAACACCGTGTTCGCCATGGTGTGCCGGCTCGTGCCGAGCTTCGCGAGCCCGAAGTCGAGGACCTTGATGCGCTCACCGGAAGGCACCGCAGGATCCGCCACGAGGTAGATGTTGTCGGGCTTGAGATCGCGGTGCAGCACGTCGGCGCGGTGGGCTGCGTCGATCGCCGAGGCGATCTGCCGCGCGAGCTCGACGGCTTGTGCCGGCGCCATCCGTCCGACACGCGTGATCCGGCTCGTCAGGCTCTCGCCCTGGAGCAGCTCGAGCACGATATAGGCGGTCTCGCCGGTCGAGGTCGCGACCTTGCCGCAATCGAGGACCGTGACGATGCCGGGATGAGCGATCCGTGCAGAGGCCCGCGCTTCCTGGAGGAAGCGGTGCAGGATGTCGCCATTGGTCTGGTGGGAGGGGTCGAGGATCTTGATCGCCACGTCGCGTTCGAGGTCGGTGTCGCGGGCCTTGAAGACGAGGCCAAACGTCCCCTGGCCGAGCTGCTCGCGGAGCTCGTATTTCCCCACCCTCCCGCCGGGAGCGAGCATGAATCCGCGTACATCCGCATCGCGAGGCACACCTTGGCGCGCCGAGCGAGCCGGTGAGATCTGGTGGAGTGAAGTCGCCGCGTCCTCCGAAGTTCCGACATAATAACCGGCGCTTGCGTCCGGATCGACGAGCTCGATGACCAGGTTGATTTCGCCGTTGCCGTGGGGCAGACGGACGCGGTGCACGGCAACCTCGGGGTTGGCGTTCCGGATCGAACGGACAGCTTTGCTCACGATGTCCCATCTTTGCACATGGTGTGCCTTAGTGAATCGACCACACCTTGCGCAGTTGCGTCGATCACCTGAGGACCGGCAACCCCAGATCGACCATCGCCGCCGAGGGCGGTGCTAGCGTCCGCACGGCGAGGCCCAGGAGCCATGAGGAACCCATGAAATACAGGAATCTAGGCGGGTCGGGCGTGCGGGTCTCGAGCCTCTGTCTGGGGGCGATGACGTTCGGCGAAGCCGATGAGAAATCGTTCATGCACAAGGTCGGCTCGGACGAGGCCACGACCCACGCGGTGCTCGATCGTGCCATCGCCGCGGGCATCAACTTCATCGACACCGCCGACGTCTACGGCCAGGACGGGCTGTCCGAGCGCGTGCTGGGCAACTGGCTCGGGTCACGTGGAGCGCGCGACCGGCTCGTCCTCGCGACGAAGTTTCGCTTCACCATGGGCGACGGCCCGAACCGCAGCGGTGCCTCGCGCTATCGCATCGTGAAGTGCTGCGAGGATTCGCTGCGCCGGATGCGCACCGATCGGATCGACCTCTACCAGATCCACATGCAGGACATCACCGTGCCCGAGGAGGAGACGCTGCGCGCGCTCGACGACCTCGTGACCGCCGGCAAGATCCTCTATATCGGCTGTTCGAACTATGCGGCGTACCGGCTGATGAACAGCCTGTGGCTGTCGCGCACGAACCGGTGGTCGTCGTTCGTGACGCTGCAGGCGCAGTACAGCCTGCTCGTGCGCGATGTCGAGCGCGAGCATGTGCCGTTGTGCCGAGCAGAAGGCCTCGGCATCCTGCCTTGGTCGCCGCTCGCGGGCGGGTTCCTGACCGGCAAGTTCGAGCGTGGCAAGCCACCGCAGGGCGGCACGCGACTGGGCGAGAAGGCCGAGCGGTTCGCGCGCTACGACGTCGAGCGCAACTGGAAGATCATCGACGCGGTTCGCGCGGTGGCGGCGGAGCTGAGCTCGACACCGTCCGCGGTCAGCCTCGCGTGGCTGCTCGCCAGGCCACAGGTCAGCTCGGTGATCTTCGGCGCGCGCACGGTCGAGCAGCTCGAGGCGAACCTCGCGGCCTCCGAGCTCGAGCTCTCGGCGACGCAGGTGGCGGCACTCGACGCGGCCTCGGCGTTCGAGCTCGGCTACCCGTACTCGTTCATCCAGATGACCCAGCCGAGCTGGTAGCGGGTCAGCGCGACGGCGAGGGCGGCCAGGATCGCAGCTCGGCGAGCGCGATCGCGGCGTCGCCGGCGATGAACACGGTGAGCTCGTCGAGCTGGCGGCCATCCACGAGGCCGGCGGCGAGCGCGCCGAGTCCCGGCACCTCGTGCACGATCGTCGCGAGCCGTCGCAGATCGTCATCGAGCTGCGCGGGTGCCAGCACGTTGACGTGCGTGCCGCGGCGCAGGGCAGCCGCGGTGATCGTCAGCGGCGCGTGGACGCACACGATATCGGCGGCGAGGGCCTCGGCCACTGGCACGGAGGCCGCACCAAGCGCCACGGCGAGCGCTGCATCACCTGCGACCCGGAGGTCGCGCGGCTGGAACCAGGTGCGGTGGGCTTCGAGCGAGGCCCGCGCCGCGACCGCTGCGTCGGGGGTGCCGTCGACCACGAGCGCGAAGCTCCGCGGCGTCCCGACCGCCAGGTAGTGCGAGGCGATCGCACCGAGCGCCCCGAGCGCGCGTGGTCGGTCGGCGTCGCGGTTGGCGTCGATCGCGACCGGCGACGCTCGGCCGCCGGTCGCCGCCGTCACGTACGCGCGCTCGACGGCGAGCACCCAGGTCATCAGAACTCGGCCTGGCGAGGCGCACGCGGGAACGGGATCACGTCGCGGATGTTCTCGATCCCCGTCGCGTACTGGATCGCGCGCTCGAAGCCGAGCCCGAACCCGGCGTGCGGCACGGTGCCGTAGCGCCGGAGATCGCGGTACCACCAGTAGTCCTTCACGTGGAGGCCCATCTCGGTGATCCGGCGATCGAGCACCTCGAGGCGCTCCTCGCGCTGGCTGCCGCCGATGATCTCGCCGATCCCGGGCGCCAGGACATCCATCGCGGCGACGGTCTTCTCGTCGTCGTTGAGGCGCATGTAGAACGCCTTGATGTCCTTCGGGTAGTTGATCACGGCGCACGGGCCCTTGACGACCTGCTCGGTCAGGAAGCGCTCGTGCTCGCTCTGCAGATCGATGCCCCACTTGACCGGGAACTCGAACTTCTGGCCTGACTTCTCGAGGATCTTGATCGCCTCGCCGTAGTCGAGGCGCGTGAACTTCGACTCGATCATCGCGGTGAGCCGCTTCTGGCACTCGGGATCGACGTGCTTCTCGAAGAACGCCATGTCGTCGGCGCGCTCGGCGAGGAGCGTCTTGAAGATCGACTTCAGGAAGTCTTCGGCGAGCTGTGCATCGGCTGCGAGATCGGCGAACGCGAGCTCGGGCTCGATCATCCAGAACTCGGCGAGGTGTCGACGCGTGTTCGAGTTCTCGGCGCGGAACGTCGGGCCGAACGTGTACACCTTCGACAGCGCGAGGCAGTAGGTCTCGACGTTGAGCTGGCCCGACACCGTCAGCCGCGCCTCGCGACCGAAGAAGTCCTTGTCCCAATCGACCTTGCCGTCGGGCAAGCGCGGTGGGTTCGCCGCATCGAGCGTCGACACGCGGAACATCTGGCCGGCGCCCTCGGCATCCGACGCGGTGACGATCGGGGTGTGGACCCAGAAGAAGCCGCGCTCGTGGAAGAACCGGTGCACCGCCTGTGCGAGCGTGTGGCGGACGCGCGTGACCGCGCCGATCACGTTGGTGCGAGCCCGCAGGTGCGCGACCTCGCGGAGGTACTCCATCGTGTGGCGCTTGGGCTGCATCGGATAGGTATCGGGATCGTCGACCCAGCCGACGACCTCGATCGACTCGCCCCGGAGCTCGACGCTCTGGCCCTTGCCCTGAGAAGCCACGACCTCGCCGGTCACGCGCACGGCGCAGCCGGTGGTGATCCGCAAGACGTCGGCCTGGTAGTTCGGGAGCTCGGCGGGGGCCACGACCTGGAGGGCGTCGAAGCAGCTGCCATCGTGGACGGCGAGGAATGACAGCCCCGCCTTCGAGTCACGCCGGGTCCGGATCCAGCCCTCGATCGTGACGCGGTTGCCCACGGGCTCGGTGCCCGAGAGGATCTGCGCGATGCGAGTGGCCATCGGCTATCGCTCCGCGTCCTTGCTCCCGACGATCGTCATGTTCATGCCGATCTGCACGGACACTGCCTTGCCGTCGATCGTGACGACGGTCTTGCCGTTGAGGTACCAGCCGAACGAGCCGGTCGAGAACGCCTTCACCTCGGCGAGCATCTCCTGGCCGTTGATCGAGACCTTCAACGGCTCGGCCTTCTCCTGGAACTGCGTCAGTGACACGGGGCACGATGTCTTGGGCGGCATGGCGGGCTGCATTCTGACCAGAAACCGGGGTAGCGCGCTACACTGGCCCCCGTGCGTATTTCACTAACGGTGCTGGTTCTCGGTCTCGCAGCCTGCGGCTCGAAGGTCAGCATCGGCGGGGACGCGGCAGGCTCCGGCGACGATGCGAGCGGGGGGGGCAGCGATAGCGGCCAGACGGCGGACGCGCAGAGCTGTGTCTCCCTCACCGCCATCCTGCGCGACTTCAAGACCGCCCACCCCGACTTCGAGAAGGTGATCGGTGACGACCGCGGGCTCGTGGCCACGACGCTCGGCAGTGACGGCAAGCCCGTCTACGCCCCGGCAGGCGCGACCGCCACGGTGTCGGGCCAGGCGTCGTTCGACCAGTGGTACCGCGATACCACGAACGTCAACCTGCACTTCGAGCAGCCGCTCCCGCTGACCGAGAGCCCGGCCGGGACGTTCACGTTCGACGACTCGACGTTCTTCCCGCTCGACGGGCTGGGGTTTCCCAACGAGGAGGTCAACGGTCACAACTTTCACTTCACGACGGAGATCCACAGCACGTTCGTCTATCGCGGCGGCGAGGTGTTCAGCTTCACCGGCGACGATGACGTGTGGGTGTTCGTCAACAAGCAGCTCGCGCTCGATCTCGGGGGGATCCACGGTGCCGAGATGGCTACGATCGACTTCGATGCGAGTGCCTCGACGCTCGGCATCACGGTCGGCCAGACCTACCAGCTCGACGTCTTTCACGCCGAGCGCCACACGACCGAGTCGAACTTCCGCGTCGTGACGACGATCGACTGCTTCATCATCCAGTAATCTCGTCGGATGATCAGCGAGGCCGCCGCGCCGGCGACGATCGAGCACGTCGCGGGCGTCACCGTCGTGGTGGTGCGCACCGTGCGCGTGGGACACGAGGCCGAGTGCGAGGCGTGGATGCACGGCATCGCCGCGGTCGCGCTGAGATACCCGGGCCACCTCGGCATCACGATCTTCCGCCCCAGGCCGGGCTCCCGCGACTTCACGTTCGTGTTCCGGTTCGACACCCCTGCCAACCTCGAGGCCTGGGATCGGTCGGCGGAGCGCGCCGACTGGGTCCAGCGGGCCGAGGCGTTCACCGAGCGCGTCCACATCCAGAAGCTCACCGGGCTCGAGACCTGGTTCCCGTCACCCGACGGCTCGGTCGCGGTCCCTCCCCGCTGGAAGATGATCGTGGTCACCTGGTGCGTGGCGTTCCCGCTGCTCCAGATCCTGTCGTTGACGGTCGGCAAGCTGATCGCCGATGTCCCGGCGCTCCCGCGCGGCGCGATCTTCGGGCTCGTGATGGTGCTGTGCATGACCCTCGCGATGCCCTACGTCACCAAGGCGCTGCGCGGCTGGCTGTACCCGCCACCGCCGGCCTGACCCCAGGGTTCGGCTCGTTTGATCCGGCGTAAGCGTAAGCGTAAGCGTAAGCGTAAGCGTAAGCGTAAGCGTCGGCGTAAGCGGATCCCCGCCCCAGATTCGCTTACGCCTACGCTTACGCTTACGCCTACGGATCAACACGGCCGACCGGCCCGGGTTCACGGCCGGCGCAGCGGACCGAGGTGCAGCGCGAGGTGCGCGAACGCGGTGATCACCAGCGCGTGGTCGATCCGACCGTCGCGGAGCATGTCCTGGACCTCGGGAAGCGGCACGGTCTCGAGCGCGATCACCTCGCTGCCGTCGAGCCGCTGGGGGTGGGTGGGCCGGGCCCCGAGCGCGAGATAGGTGTGGAGATGGTTGCTCTGGATCGCGGGGTTCGGCGCGACCTTGCCGAGCATGCGCCAGTCGTTCGAGGTGTACCCGGTCTCCTCTTCGAGCTCGCGCGCGGCCGCGACCAGCGGCTGCTCGCCAGGGTCGATCATGCCGCCCGGGATCTCGACACACACCGAGTTGGTGCCGGGACGGAATTGCCGGATCAGCACGACGCGGTCGTCCGGCGTCAGCGCGATGATGTTGACCCAGTCGACGCACTCGATCAGCGAGAACTGCATCGACGCGCCCGTCAGCGGATGGATCCCATCGACGAACGCCGTCTTGAAGATCTTGTAGTCGCTGCCCGGATATCTCGCGCCGAGCCGCCATGCGAGGTCGCTCATCGTCCGGCAGCGTAGCGCGCCGGCGGGGAGATAGTTTCTGCCGTGTGGTCGCAGGCCATACTTTCGGCCATCACCGCGATCGGGCTGGCATGTGGTCCATCCGTCGATGAGAGTGCCCCCGTCATCATGACGATCCAGATCCCAGCACATGGCCGCGCGCCCGACGACATCGTCCAGGAGCTCGCCGCGCGCGCGACCGGCGACACCGACTGGCGAGGCGGCCACGTGTTCTCGCTCGTCTATCACGCGAACGAGGCACACGAGGAGCTGATGCATCGCGCGCATGCCCTGTACGCGAGCACGAACCTGCTCAACCCGATGGCGTTCAAGAGCCTCAAGCAGATGGAGAGCGAGCTGGTCGAGATGACCGGTCGGTTGTTCCACTGCGCCGGCGCGGTCGGCACCGTCACCTCGGGAGGCACCGAGTCGATCCTGTGCGCGGTCGCCGCGTACCGCGATCGTGCGCGCCGCGAGCGGCCGTGGATCCGCCGGCCGGAGCTCGTCGTGCCGATGACGATCCACCCGGCGTTCGACAAGGCTGCTCATTACTTCGGGGTTCGCCTGATCAAGGTGCCGGTTTCCGGCGACCTGCGTGCCGACGTCCGCGCGATGGAGCGGGCGATCGGGCGTCGCACGATCGGCCTCGTCGGTTCGGCGCCGCAGTATCCGCACGGCGTCGTCGATCCCATCGGCGGGCCGGGTGGACTCGGCGAGCTGGCGCAGCGCAAGCGCTTGCCGCTGCACGTCGATGCCTGTGTCGGTGGCTTCCTGTTGCCGTGGCTCGAGAAGCTTGGTCGCCCGATCCCTCGCTGGGACTTCCGGGTCCCCGGCGTGACCTCGATCAGCGCCGACCTCCACAAGTTCGGCTATGCCGCGAAGGGCGCGTCGATGCTCCTGTGGCGCTCGATCGAGGCGATGCGCCACCAGTTCTTTGTCGCGACCGAGTTTCCGGGTGGGATCTACGCTTCCCCGACGATGATCGGCACGCGTCCGGGCGGCCCGGTCGCCGCAGCGTGGGCGGCGCTCCAGTCGCTCGGCGAGGCAGGCTATCTCGAGCTCGCCGCGACCGCCGCCGCCGCCGCGGATCGGCTGCGGGAGGGGATCGCGCGGATCCCGGGGCTCGTCGTGCTCGGCCGTGGCGACGCGACGATCGTGGCCTACGCCGCGACCGCACCGGCGCTCGACATCTACGCGGTCGCCGATCGGCTCGAGGCGCGTGGCTGGACGATCGATCGCCAGCATCGTCCCGCATCGCTGCACCTCACGGTGACCGCGAACCACGCACCGATCGTCGACGCTTATCTGCGCGACCTCGCCGCGGCAGTCGACGAGGTCCGCCGCGATCCCCAGCTCGCGAAGTCGGGGACCGCGCCGATGTACGGCATGGCCGGCAGGCTGCCCGTCCGGTTCCTCGTCGCGTCGAGGGTGCGCAAGGTGTTCGCCGACCTGTACGCCGGGACCACGGGAGGACGGCCGTGAAGCGGATCGCGTTCGCGCGGATCGCGCAGGAGACGAACGCGTTGTCGCCGGTCCCGACCGTGCTGCGTGACTTCGAGGCCGGCCACTACCTGGTGGGCGACGAGCTGCTCGCCGCTGCCACGACCGGTCCCGAGGTGCCGGGCTTCTTCAGGCGCGCCGAGCTTGCCGGCTTCATGTCGGCGGTGAGCGAGCGCCGGTCCGAGATCGAGCCGGTGCCGGTCCTCTCGGCCTGGACGTCGTCGGGCGGCCCGCTGTCGCGGGACTGCTTCGAGATCCTCGAGGAGCGGCTCGTCGAAGGCCTGCGCCGTGCCGGGCCACTCGATGGCGTGTACCTGTGCCTGCATGGCGCGATGGGCGCGCACGGCATCGCCGATCCCGAGAGCCGCCTGCTGCGCAGCGTCCGCCGCGTGGTCGGTGGGGTGCCGCTCGTCGTGTCGCACGATCTCCATGGCAACCTGACGCGTGCGCGGGTCGAGGCCGCCGACGCGATCGTGGCGTACCAGACCAACCCGCACCGCGATCACGCGAAGATCGGCGCGAAGGCGGGCCGGATCGCGATCGGCACGGTGCTCGGCGAGTTGCGGCCGACCATGGCGTGGCGGACGCTGCCGATGATCCTCGGCGGTGGCAAGACGATCGACTTCTTGTCACCGATGCGCGCGGTGTTCCGTCGGATGGCGCGCGCCGAGCGGAGCGGCGAGGCCCTCGCGGTCTCGACCCTCATGGTGCATCCGTGGAACGACGACCCCGCGCTCGGGTGGTCGACCGTGGCGGTCACCGACGACGACACCGCCGGCGCCGAGCGGCTGGCCGAGGAGCTCGCCGAGCGGTGCTGGGAGCGCCGGCACGAGCAGCCGCCGGCATTCCCCACGGCGAGCGAGGCGATCACGCAAGCGCGGTCGTCGAGCTTCCGCCGCAAGCTCGGCTGCGTGACGATCTCCGATGCGTCCGACGTCGTCACGGCCGGCGCACCAGGAGACTCGACGCACCTGCTCCGGGCGCTGCTCGCCGAGGCGAGCGGGCTGCTCACCTACTGCGCGGTTCGCGATCCCCAGGCGATCTCGACTCTGTGGCCTTGCTCGGCCGGCGATCACGTCGCGCTCTCGATCGGCGGGACCCTCGATCCCGCGCGCTCGCAGCCGCTGCCGGTGAGCGGCACCGTGGTCAGCAAGCACGACCAGCACGGCTTCGGCAAGACCGTCGTGCTCGAGGTGCAGCACCTCCGCATCGTCGTCACCGAGGGGCCCTCGATGGTGATGCGCCCGTCGTTCTACAAGAACGTCGGGCTCTCGCTGTGGAAGGCGGACATCGTGATGGTGAAGAACTTCTTCCCGTTCCTGATGTTCTTCCTGCCGTATAGCCGCAAGACGATCTTCGTCCGGACGCACGGGACCACCGACTTCGACGCCGCGTTCCAGCTCCGGTTCGACGGCCCGATGCACCCACGCGACGTCGTGACCGACTGGCACGAGCGCGATCGGATGCGGCGGGGGCTTGTCAGCGCGCACGAGGTGGGCAAACTGGCGCGGTGAGCTCGAGCTTCGATGCGATCGCGCGACCACTCGCGTCAGCGCCCGCCGCCCAGGGGTATCTCGCAGTCGAGATCGAGGACCGCGGCGAGCGAGCGTACGCCCTCGGGCCCCGCACCCACCTCGAAGGCCCACTGCCCATGCTCGACTGGCGAACCGCCCCGCTCGCCGAGGTGTTCTTCCGCCATGCGCCCGGCGAGCTCTACGAGATCGAGGCCGGCGAGCGCACCACCGAGGGCAGGGTCCTCGAGCGCTGGCTGACCGTTGGCCGCGGTCAGGTCGAGGCGCTGGTCGGCGAGGACCGCATGCTCGACCGCGATGGGGAGCGTCCGTACCCGCGGCCATCGCCGGTGCAGATCGCACCGACCGATCGCAGCGGGCTCGTGGTCCTCGATCCCGAGCAGCAGGATGCCGTGGATCTGCCATCGGACACCTCGCTCGTCGTCGATGGCGAGGCCGGCGTCGGCAAGACCTTGGTCGCGCTGTATCGCGTCGCCTCGCTCGAGCACCGTGCCATCGCGAAGGGGCGGCGGTTTCGCGCGCTCATCCTCGTGCCGACCGAGGGGCTACGCCGCCTCGTGCGCCTGCTCGCCGACCGGCTCGGGCTCGCCAGGCTCGAGATCGCGGTGCTCGACGACTGGATGATCGAGCGCGCGCACGCAGCGTTCACCGGGCTGCCGAAGCGCCTGAGCGAAGGCGCGACCGCGCAGGTGATCGGGCTCAAGCGCCACCCGGCCGTCCGCGCGGTGCTGCGCGACTTCGTGGGCTGGAAGCCGCCGCGCGGGGTCGACGACGACAAGATCCCGCGGACGCGGACGCGCCTGCTTCACCTGTTCGGCGATCACGATCGGCTGCAGCGCGTCGTCGATGCCTCGCACGGCGTGCTGCCCGCGCGCGCGATCGCGGCCGTGATGGCCCACACGCGCAAGCAGTTCGAGACCACCACGGAGAAGGCATTTCGCCACGTCGATGCCGATCGCCTGGTCGCGCTCGATGGCAAGCGGCTCGACGCGGGCACGCCGATGCAGGACGCGCACACGTTCGACGCCGAGGACGTGCCGGTGCTGTTCGAGCTCGTCCGGCTCGGCGCGCTGCCGCGAGCCGAATTGCCGCAATACGATCACATCGTGATCGACGAGGCCCAGCTGCGCGCGCCGATGGAGCTCGCCGCGATCGCCGACGCGGTGACGCCAACCGGTACGGTCACGCTCGCCGGCGATCACCGGCAGGCCAGCGACGAGTCGGCGTGGTTCGCGGGCTGGGAGCCGGCGCGTGCCGAGCTGCGGCGTGGCCAGTGGGCGGAGGTCACGCTCGAGGTCACCTACCGCTCGGTCCCGGCGATCAGCGCGTTCGCGCGGGCGATCGTCGACGGTGGATGCCGCGTCCCGCCCGAGCCGCCGCCGGATCCGGCGGTGTGGGCTTCGGCCTGCCCGCACGCGCTCGGGCAGGCCGCCGCGCTGTGCTGGCACCTCTCGGCGCTGGTCGACCGCGATCCGTGGCGGCAGATCTGCGTCATCGCGCGGACCCCGGAGCACGCGCGCCGCCTGCACGGCGAGCTGTCGCGCGGGCTCGACCCGGTGCTCGTGCTCGACGGTGACTTCCAGTTCGAGCCGGGCGTGATCGTCACGACCGCCGCGGCGGTGTCGGGCCTCGAGTTCGATGTCGTGGTGATCCCCGACCTGACGCCGGCGTTCTACCCGCAGACGCCCGAGCTCGCGCGCTCGCTCTACGTCGCCGCCACGCGGGCCCGCGACTGGTTGTGGCTGCTGACCGCCGAGGCGTGGTCTCCGCTCGTCGCGGGGCGGATTCCCGATGACGCAAGCCCCGGGATCGAGTAGGTATTCGTCCATGAACGACGCTGCCCGTCGGCTCGAACACCGGCTGTATCGCGATGTGCGGGAGACCTGCGAGCGTTACGAGCTGCTCGCGGACGGCGACCGCGTGATGGTCGCGATGTCGGGTGGCAAGGACAGCTACACGCTGTTTCACCTGCTGAGGAAGCTGGTGCCGCGGCTGCCGTTCAAGGTCGAGCTGGTCGCCGTTCACCTCGATCAGGTGCAGCCCGACTACGACGGCTCGGGCCTGCGCGCGCACCTCGAGGCCACCGGGTGGCCGTTCGAGATCCTGCGCGAGGACACCTACTCGGTCGTCACCGAGCACCTGCCGGAGACCGCCACCTACTGCTCGCTGTGCTCGCGCCTGCGCCGCGGCATCCTCTACACCGCCGCCGAGCGCCTCGGCTGCAACAAGCTCGCGCTCGGTCATCACCGTGACGACTCGCTCGAGACGTTCCTGCTCAACCTGTTCTACAGCGGCAAGCTGCAGGCGATGCCGGCGAGCTATCGCACCGACGACGGCCGGTTCGAGGTGATCCGCCCGCTGATCGAATGTGGCGAGGCCGAGATCGCTGGCTTCGCCGCCGAGCTCGCGTTCCCGATCATCCCGTGCAACCTGTGCGGCTCGCAGCAGGGCCTCAAGCGCGACGCGATGACGGCCCTGATCACGACGCTCGAGCAGGACAACCCGCACGTGCGCGCGATCATGGCCAACGCGCTTCGCAACGTGCGTCCCACTCACCTGCTCGATCGCGACGTCGCCCGCGCGTGGTCCGAGCGTGCCGCGGAGATCCGCCCGACGTCGCTCACCGAGCCCCGCCAGGCCCACGCGGCCGCGGCGCCGTTCGTCAGCGGTGGCGGCAAGCTGCGGCTGCGCGTGGTCGACTAGGGTCAGGCTGCTAGGGCCGGATCTTCTTGAGCGCCGCGGACACCGCGGGGTTCGAGCCGCAGGCCTGCGTCGCGAGCGCCATCTTCATCATCAACGCCGGGATCTTGTCCTTGGTCTTCGCGGCGAGCGCCGCCTGCTGCGCGGCGGTCTGGTGGGCCCCCCACGCCTTGATGTCGAGGAAGGTCTGCTTGTTGTCGACCGCGAACTGCTCGAGCCCGGCGGCGAGCTGGACGCAGTCCTTGCCCGACTTCGTGAAGATGTCGGCGACCTGGTCGATCAGCGCGATGCTCTTGTTCTCCATCGCGGTGTCGTCGGGCTTCGCGGTGTCGTCGGACTTCGCCGCGGCGGGCGCGGTCTTGCTGTCGCCATTGCAGGCCGCCGCGAGGACGAGCACGATCAGGATCAGCCGCATGGGCTGCACGGTTTCACAGAACCCACGCGGCGACAACCACGGGCGGCCGGGCCGTACGTCGATCGCGACGTGGTCGGCTGGCTACTGACAGAACCCCTGGGAGAACGTCGCGACTTCATCCTGCGTCGCGGCGGCGCCGCTGCACAGCTGGCGCGCGAGCGGGTCGCGCGGGATGCCGGGTGTCAGCGTGCACTTCACGGTGTCGTCCGGGGTGCAGTCGTTGTCCCAGGCGCACATGGATCTCGGTGGCTCGGCTCGCCGAGGCCGCGTGGTATGCGGGTGCCGCACCCGACGCGATCTGCATCCAGCTTGCCTGGTTGGTCTTGGCATGCACATAGCCGGCTGCCACGATCAAGCGGTCGCGATCAAGCCGGCGATCCCGATGCGCTCGACCGGACGCTCACTCCTACGAGGAGGGTCCCTGTGGGGCTCGCCGGTAGCCCGTCATGCGAAACATCTTCATTCCTACCAGCACCGGTGTCGCGCTACGCGGCACGTGGTGACGGGACCGAGCGCTCGGCCCCGGTTAGCTCGATGACCTGGTGACGACACTTGTTTCGGTCATGCGGGCGAACTGGTGTAAGCTCCACCACGCTGTGAGCGGGTTCGCGTGGTCAGACAAGCGCGTCCTCGTCACCGGCGGTGGCGGGTTCTTCGGCAGCTTCGTGGTGGACGAGCTGAGGCGCCGCGGCGCACAGCACGTGTTCGTGCCGCGCAGCCGCGACTACGACCTGGTTGACCGCGAGGCATGTCGCCGGGCGATCGTCGACAGCAAGCCCGACATCGTGTTTCACCTCGCCGCGCGCGTCGGTGGCATCGGAGCCAACCGGGACAGCCCGGGGCGGTTCCTGTTCGACAACGCGATGATGGGGCTGCAGATGCTCGAGGAGTGTCGGCTCGCGAACGTCGCAAAGACCATCGTCGCCGGGACGATCTGCGCGTATCCGAAGTTCGCGCCGATCCCGTTCCGCGAGGACGACCTCTGGAACGGCTATCCCGAGGAGACCAACGCGCCCTACGGGATCGCCAAGAAGCTGTTGCTGGTCCAGTCGCAAGCGTACCGCGATCAATACGGCATGAACAGCCTCGTGCTGTTCCCGGTCAACATGTACGGGCCGCGCGACAACTTCGATCTGCGCACCTCGCACGTGATCCCCGCGATGATCCGGAAGTTCGTGACTGCGCGCGAGGCCGGTCACGCCGACGTCACGCTGTGGGGCGATGGCTCGCCAACCCGCGAGTTCATCTACGCCGCGGATGCCGCCGAGGGCATGATCCTCGCGGCCGAGCGGTACGACTCGAGCGATCCGGTCAACCTCGGCAGCGGCACCGAGATCTCGATCAAGGCTCTCGCGACCCAGATCGCCAGCGTGATCGGGTTCACCGGACGCGTGATCTGGGACACCCAGCAACCGAACGGCCAGCCGCGGCGTCTCCTCGACGTGACCCGCGCGCGCGAGCGGTTCGGATTCACCGCGCGTACGTCGTTCGCTGATGGCCTGCGCAGCACCGTCGCGTGGTATCTGCAGCAACCTCGATGAAGAAGGCTCTGATTACCGGGATCACCGGCCAGGATGGTTCGTACCTCGCCCAGCTGTTGCTCACCAAGGGCTATGAAGTCCACGGCATCGTCCGGCGCTCGAGCTCGTTCAACACCGAGCGGCTCGACGGGATCTACCAGGATCCCCACGTCGCCAACTACAAGCTGCGACTTCACTATGGCGATCTCGAGGACGGCAGTGCGCTCGCGAATCTGGTCCGGAAGATCGCGCCCGACGAGCTCTACAACCTCGCCGCCCAGAGCCACGTCCGCGTCAGCTTCGATGTCCCCGAGTACACGGTGTCGACGGTCGCGCTCGGCACGTTGCGGCTGCTCGAGGCCGTGCGCCAGTTGGGCTCGGCGTGTCGGTTCTATCAGGCGTCGTCGAGCGAGATGTTCGGATCGTCGCCTCCGCCGCAGAACGAGCACACGCTGTTCCAGCCGCGCAGCCCGTACGCGTGCGCCAAAGTGTTCGCGCACCAGCTGTGCCAGAATTATCGTGACGCCTACGGTCTGTTCGTCGCGTGCGGGATCCTGTTCAACCACGAGAGCCCCCGGCGCGGCATCCCGTTCGTCACGCGCAAGATCACGCGCGCCGCGGCGCGGATCAAGCACGGTCTCGACAAGAAGCTGTTCCTCGGCAACCTCGACGCCAAGCGCGACTGGGGCTTCGCGGGAGACTACGTCGAGGCGATGTGGCTGATGCTCCAGCAGGACAAGCCCGATGACTACGTGATCGCGACGGGCGAGGCATACTCGGTGCGCGACGTGCTCGATCTCTCCTTCGGCACGCTCGGCCTCGACTGGAGATCGTTCGTCGAGCTCGATCCGCGCTACCTCCGCCCGACCGAGGTCGACCACCTGTGCGGCGACATGACCAAGGCACGCGACAAGCTCGGGTGGAAACCCAAGGTCACGTTCAACCAACTGATCACGATGATGGTGACGGCCGACGAGGAGGACGTGCGGAGCACGCTCGCGGGCCGGGCGCCTTCGATGTAATCACGCCGTGGCGCGCCTTCGCTTCTCGATCGTCACGCCGTCGTACAACCACGGGCAGCTCACGAGGTCGGCGCGCAACACCTGGTCCAGCGTGGGCGCCTTCGGCGCGATGACCGCTTCCTTCGGTGTTCTCTTCTTGGCAGTCTTCTTCACGGCGGCTTCTCCTCGTCAAAGAGCCCCGAGAATTCTCTCGGGGTGAGGTGGCCGCCACCTGGATTTCAACAGAGGTCGGGACTCCGCTCCGTCGGATGGAGGGTGCCCCCTCGCGCGCTGCTTGCAGTACAGTTGACTGATGCTGATCAAGACCTTCAGCGTGATCGTGGTAGCCCGAGACTCGAGCAGCACGATCGAGCCCGCGCTTCGAGCGCTCGCGCAGCAGACGTTCCCCGCCGCCGAGTTCGAGTGCATCGTCGTCGACGATGCCTCGCCGGACGGCGCGCAGCGATTCCTCGAGGACGCGTCGACGCCGTTCGAGCTCAAGGTCATTCGTAACGCGGTCGCGCTCGGGGAAGGCGCATCGCGAAATGCCGCGATCGCCGCGAGCGCCGGTAAGTTCGTTGTCTTGCTCGGCGCGAACATGGTCCCCTCGGCGACTTGGCTCCAGACGTACGCCGAGCGCGCCTGCGGACCGGGCCCCTCTGTGCTGTCGGGGCAGCGGCTGCACATCGCCGACAACGGCCGTTCATACTCGCAGCAAGAGCTCGAATCGGCCGCGAAGCCCGGGCTGTACCCGGACCGCTTCTTCCCAGCGCTCGAGCGCCAGCTCGGCCCTTTGATGGAGGCGAAGCCCGACAGCCTGGTGTGTGCCTACTCGCTGCTCGGGGCGAACGTGGCAGTCCGCAGGGATCTATTCGACGCGACGTCCGGATTCAACCCGTCCCTGACCGACGCAAGCGAGGTCGAGCTGGGCGTTCGGCTCTGGGAAGTCGGAGCCACGTTCGGTCGCGTTGACGCCGACACGTACAGCTTCGCGAAGGCGACGCCGCCGTGGATGACCGCGCCGGCTCACAGTGCGCTGTTTCGCCGCCATCCGTACTTCGCCGTGATGTTCATGAACTTCTGGGCGCACTACCACGGCGAGGGCAGATCGCCGCCGAGTCCCTACGATTCGCTGCTTTCGGTCGCCGATGCAGCGACCCACGGGGCCGACTTTCCGCTCGCCGGCGCGTACGAGCGCATCTTCGGCGTGCCGTCTCCGGAAGGCACGCACTGCGATCTCAAGACGACGCGTGAGCTGCTGGCGTCCGAGTGGAGCGACCTGTCGCTCAGCAAGCTCGACCAGCACTTCGACCACGCTCTCGCGCGCGGCGTCTTCTATCGACGAGTGAACGAGGTCGACGAATTCAACCCGCTTCATTTCTTCAACTGGCTCAACGACTGCACCCCGGTGATTGGCTTCGTGCTCGAAGCCGTCTGCAAGGATCCACCGCCCTTCATCCTGACGCCATCGCCGCGGACGAAGGTGACTGGCCACTACGAGGTGACGGTCGACGCGAAGGACATGAACATGTCGTGGCGCGGCGCGACCCTCACGATCCCGCTGCCGATCCCACACCAGTGCCAGACCGAGCTATCGATCCACGGGTGCCAGCCGCCGGAGCTGCTGCAGTACATCAACCGATCCAAGTACCTCATCGAGCTGCCGATCGAGCAATTGCCGAAACGCGACGACAGCTTCCTCGTCAAGTATCACTACTCGTTCCTGAGCCCGAAGACGATGGCGGTCACGCCCGGCGATACGACGGGCGGGCCTCCCAAGGCCGAGGATAGAGATCACTCCATCCCCGACGCATACCTCGAGCGCGCCCAGCGAATCCTGCAGCACCTCGAGGTCGACCGCTGCGCACCGAGAGACGCCGCGAGGAGGATTTTCGAGTGGCTCCAGAGCAATATGATAGTCTATGCGTCTGGCAATCAGTCCTACTGCGATAGCTTCGATACCGGAGTGGGACTTTGTGCGGACCTGATGCAGATCTTCGTGAATCTCTGTCGGCTATCCGGAATCCCGGCTCGTCCCCGCGTCGGGATTGTGTACTGGGGCGGAGACAAGACACTCGAGCGTCAGGTCCTTGAACAGCGGTGCCTTGGCTACTGCCCGCTCTCGCACGTGTGGGCCGAGTTCTGTTCCGAGGAGCACCTCTGGATCCCGGTCGAGATTCCAGGATACGCCCCGCGGCGCTATTCTGCTGCCAACGTGCCCGACCTCGCGACGCGGCAGAAGTACATCCAGGTGCCGAACCTCGTCACGAACGACCTGTTCGGGCACGTGGCGCATTACCGCGTGTACGCGACGCCTCAGGTAGATTCCACGACCGGGGTGTCGTTCGAGGACCCACACGATCGGTCCTGGCAAGAGCGCCTCAATGCTCGGAGTGTGTACCGATTCTCGGCGGAGTACGCTCACGAGCACAGCTGATGATCGGGAGAATGTCGTGAACAAGACTGTACTGGGACTCATTATCTCGAAGCCGTCGTCAGCTGGCGTGCTGCGCGGCATCATCGAAACGAATCCAAATCTGAAAGCCTCGCTCGTCCTCGTGGTCGATCGAGGCACGTTCGGAAATTCGTTCGAATTCTGCCACGACCACTTCGAAGACGTCACTTATCTCCGCTGCATTGGCGATGTCACCGATCGCTTGCCGCGCGTCGAGTCGCACGAGCTGCTCAGGCATCTCATGCCCAACTTCGAAGGAATCTCGCTGTGGAGAAACCTCACGATGGCCCTGGCCTGGGCCCAGAACATGGACTCGCTCATCTTCTGGGATGACGATCAGTATCCGATAGCGCCGAGCGACGGCCGCGATTTCTTCGAACCGTTTCTGAAACCGCTCGACGAGGGATACGACCTCACGACGTGCCGCGTGTACGGCAACCGCGTGGCGACCTCGCGCGAGGTGAAGCACTGCTTCGATAACAAGGCACTCGCGATCCTCGAGGAAGCCCTGCTGCTCTGCAACGAGGTGGCGTATCCTGGGATGTTCACGGACAGCGACTCCGTGTTCGTCGGCATGGACAGAGAGCCAACCGTCCCGATCTTCCGGTTCGGCAACAAGCTCGACATGATCCTGGGCGGCAGCTGCGCGAACAACCTGCACAGTGACCTCCCGCCGCACCATCAGATCTTGAACTTCACGGGCGAGCGCTTTGCGCGCGGTTGCGACGTGTTCTTCAGCACCGCATTCCGCAAGATGAAGCTCAAGCTGGTCGACGGCGCGTACTTCCACGACTCGTTCAGCGCGATCACGTACGAGAAGGGCATGAACTGGAAGACGGCGAAGCTGCTCCCGATGCCCCCGACGCCACACGAGACCACCATCAGAATGTTCCGGCAGGTCGTCAAGGGCTGGCTAGCATACGCGCCGCTGCTCATGCTGCTCGCGTGCCCCGATGACTGGAAGGAGCGGCTGGAGCGCGTGAAGAGCATCTTGCGTCAGCTCTCGCCGCCGTACGACGAGTATTCCTACTGTTTCGAGAAGTTCTTCGAGCGACTTCCGGAGGATTACCGGCGATACGTCGACGTGCTCGACGCGTGGCCCTCGTTTCGCACCGAGATCCGAAACTCGCTCGTCTCGCGCTGATCTCAAGCGAGCCAGCGGTGTCAGCGGGTGCTGCGAGCTACGTGGACCCCGGCGCCGATCACCAGTAGCATGCCGACGACCGCGAGCACGCGTAACTCTTCTCCCCACGCGACCACGCCGACGATCACCGCGACGACCGGATCGATGAAGGAGAGGACCGCCGTGCGTGCGCTGCCGATCCGGTGGAGGCCGCTCGCGTATGCGACCCCGGCGGCAAGGCCGAGGAGCAGCGACCCGAGGAGCATCAGCCCGAGCGTCTTCGCCGTGAACTCTCCGAGGTGGCCGATCGCGAACGGCGCCATGGCCACCGCGACGATCATCGACGGGTACGATGCCACGCCCCACGGCCCGATCCGCGCCGTGAGGCTGCGCATCGTGAACGTGCTGCCGGCGAAGCAAACCGCGGAGATCAGGCCGAGTGTCACGCCCACGAACACGCCAGTCGGAGGCGCGGACCACGGTGCGACCAGGAGCACCAGCCCGGCGAGGGCGACGAGCGTGGCGGCCCACGCGCCGCGCACGACGGTGCCCTCGATCCACGGCGCCGCGATCGCGACCAGGAGCGGCCCGAGGTAGTGCGTCAGCACCGCGATCGCGACCGTGGTGTGTGCCATCGCGCCGAACAGGGCGCCGGTATTGCCGGCGTCCATGGCCGCCTGTGTGATCACCAATGCGACGGTCTTGCGATCCCACACCGCAGGGCCCTGCAGATGCTTGCCGCGGAGCGCGATCGGTAACGCACCCAAGCCCATCACGGCATACAGGAACGGCGTGGTCACCGTCGCGGGCAACCCGATGGGCCGCAGGAACAAGCTCCACATGCCCCACGAAGCCGCAGCGGCGGTCACCAAGAGTACGCCGGCGAACATCTGAGTCAGACCACCATGGTCGGCCGATTCAGTCCAGGTGAAAGATCTCCTCGCTCTCGGTCCAGGCTTCTTTCTTGGCCGCGGCCTGCGGCAGCGGGATCAGACACGGATCAGTCTCTTTCATCCAACGCTGCGTCTCGGGATCTGCGGCCATCTTGGCCAGATCGGTATCGATGTCGTCTCCGGTGTATTCGACGTAATTGAAGAGGAAATACTGATCTCCAATCTTCTGGAGATAGATGTTGAAGTTCTGGAAATGTGATTTGGTGATCTGAGTGGTCACCGCCGGCCACGGGTGCGCATGAAGGTTCTTGTAGTACTCGAGCTTCTCAGGCTTCACGCCGGTAACGAGGCCGTAGCGGACCACCTTGTGGGGCTTGGCCGGCGCAGCGGGCGCCGACGGAGCGGCACGACCTTCCGGAGCAGCAGTAGCGACCGGAGCAGCAGGTGCGACCGGCGGAACGTCGGCGTTCTTCCTGGACGCCTGATTGTCGCAAGACAGCCCAAGAACCAGCAGCAATCCGAAGACGGTACCCCTCATCTCTTGAGTGTACTTCGAACCGTTTCCATCGGGGCATGCAGGGTGGTCGGAGTCGAGATAGGATCGCACCATGGATCTTACCGCGCCTGCATCGACGCTCGATCAGTGGTCGCTCGATCCTGCCATGGTCCACCTGAACCACGGGTCGTTCGGTGGCTGTCCGCGCGCCGTTACCGCCGCGGCGAACGCGGCGCGCATCCGGCTCGAGGCCGCGCCGATGCGGTTCCTGTGGCTCGAATGGGAAGCTGCGCTCGCGGTCGTGCGCACGGCCCTCGCGACTTTCGTGCGGGCGCCGGCCGAGCGGCTCGTGTTCTTCCCGAATGGGACGACGGCGATCGCCAACGCGCTTGCGTCGGTGGAGCTCGGGGCCGGCGACGAGATCCTGACCACCGATCAGGCGTATCCCTCGTGTGCGAATCAACTCGCGCGGCTCGCCGCGGCGCGCGGCGCGCGGCTCGTCACGGTGCCCGTCGCGATGCCGTACGACCCCGATGCCCTCGTCGACGCAATCGCGGGGGCCGTCACGCCGCGGACGCGCGTCGCCCTGCTCGATCACATTGCGAGCTTCAGCGCGATCCTGTTCCCGCTCGAGCGGATCGTGCCGGCGCTGATGGCGCAAGGGATCGCGGTGCTCGTCGACGGTGCGCACGCGCCCGGCCAGATCGATCTCGACATCGCCGCGCTCGGCGCGACCTGGTACGCGGGCACATCGCACAAGTGGCTGTGCGCCCCGAAGGGCAGCGCGTTCCTTGTGGCGACGCCGAGCATGCGCCCGATGGTCACGGCGATCGTGCCGCCGCCCGACGACCCCGCGAACCGACTCCACCAGGAGTTCGACTGGTGGGGCACCCACGATCCGAGCGCGCACCTCGCAGTGCCCACCGCGATCGAGACCGTCGGCAAGCTCGGGGGCGGCTGGCCGGCGGTGTATGCGCACAACCACGCGCTTGCGCTCGAACTCCGCCGCCGCGTGATCGACGGCCTGGGCGGCGGCTCGCGCCACCTCCTCGCGCCCGACTCGGCGCTCGGCGCGATGGCTGCGATCCCGATCACGCTACCGCCCGGCACCACGCCGGTCGAGCTGCAGAACCGGCTGCTCGTCGACGACCTCGAGGTCGTCATCGTCGAGCACCACGGCACTGGACTCTTGCGCGTTTCCGCACAGCTCTACAACCACGCAGGCGAGGCCGACGTGCTGGTGCGCAAGATCCACGCGCTCGGCATCAAGCTGCACGCGTAGGATCGAACCTGGTGTTCCTGATCCCGCTGTTCATCGATGCGATTGGCGTGCGCATTGCGGCCGCCGTCCACAAGACCTCGGCGGGCGACTCGGTCTGAAATCAGAAGATCGGGTGGGTGTTCATCATCGGAATCGGTGTGTTACGATCACAATCCGAACTCAACTTGAGGCACGAGATGACACCACCCGACATCGACCGTGATCCCGTCGAACAGGGCAAGAGAGCGTACACCGAGAAACTGCCTGGCGTGTATGACACAGCCCCCAAGAAGCGAACGCTTCAGTACTATCAAGAAAAGGTCCACTACAAGATCGAGGAAGTGTTCTTTGGCCCGGGTGACCACAGGCAGGCGGCGATCGATGGTTCCAGTCTCAAGCCTGGCGACTCCGTCTTGAACTTGTGCTGCGGGAGTGGCTTGGAACTGCCCGCGATCATCCAGCGTATTGGCCCGCAGGGCTATATTCTGGGTCTCGACTACTCTGAGTTGATGCTGGATCAGGCCCGGCTCTGGATCAAGGAACAGGGACATACCAACATCGAGTTACAGCAAGCCGACTGCACTGCAGACCTGTCCTTCGGAAGACAATTCGATATGACGTTTTGCGCATATGGTCTGTCGATCATTCCGCGCTGGGAAGCCTGCTACGAGAACATGGTGAACAACGTCAAAGTCGGCGGCGAGGTTCTCGTCGAGGATGCCCGATACCTGGAGGGCTGGGCGTCCGTGCTCAATCCGGTGTTCTTGGGTCTGACGAGGCGTTACGGCGCTACGGACGAATGTCTTGGGAACTTCAAGCGCGTCGGCGATCGGATGCGGCGCGACCTGACCGACGTGAGAATAACCCATCGAAGGTTCACGGGGACTGCTCGCGGTATGCGGCGAGGCTGATTCGAGCGGGTGATCAAAGGCTTTCGTTCGACGAGCAAACTCCATGGTCCGCTCGAACAGTCGACGATCCATGGTGGTCCTGATCACGCTGAACTCGGCACGATGTATCGTGACACTGGCGCGGGCAAGGCCCCAGTCCCACGCTGCTCGCAATGGCCTCGCTGCTGCAGAGCTATCTCCAGCGCTCGCGGAATTCGCGCAGTGCCCCCTGAGAGCACGCTAGATCTCTGACGCCGAGGCCGTCGAGATGACCGTCGTGGACCTTCGGTTTCAGATGGTGCTCAGCAGGAGCCAAGGCGTCGTCG
>JAGSPR010000542.1 GCA_018262455.1 Deltaproteobacteria bacterium
GCGCGGCAACAAAAGTAAGCGTTTGAAACTACTCGTCACTGAACTTGGTCGCGCAGTTGCTCTATGCTGCTCGAGCTTTCATGGAGGTGCGCATGCGCAAGGCCGTCATCACGTCGTCTGTTCTCTCGCTGGCGGCCATCGGCCTGCTGGCGGGCTGTCCCGATCGCACCATCTCGGAAGTCAATCCCGAGCAAGGCCGCGTCGAGTTCAAGGACATTCCGGTCAACATCAACCGCAACGTCGACATCCTGTTCGTCGTCGACGATTCCGGCTCGATGGCCGACAAGCAGCAGAACCTCAAGGACAACTTCCCGAAGTTCATCGACGTCCTGAACACGATCCAGGGCGGCCTGCCAGACATCCACCTCGGCGTCGTCTCGTCGGATGTCGGGGTCAAGGGCGAGGACGACGCCGCCCCGGGTACCGCCGTCGGCACCGTCGGCAACGGTGGCTGCGCGGCCAGTGGCAAGGGCGGCAACCTGCAGCTCGGCGCGGCCACCGGGTCGGTCCAAGGCACGTTCATCTCGGACATCAAGCAGCCCGACAACAGCCGCGTGACGAACTACACCGGCGACCTCGCGCAGGTGTTCGGCCAGATGGCCTCGCTCGGCGCGACCGGCTGCGGCTTCGAGCAGCACCTCGCGGCGATGCGCAAGGCGCTCGACAACAACCCGGCGAACGCGACCTTCCTGCGCCCGGATGCCTTCCTCGCCGTCATCTTCCTTGCCGACGAGGACGACTGCTCGATGGCGCACTCGTCGCTGCTCGGCGGCGGCGATCCCGACCCGGCGCTCGGCCCCAAGCAGTCGTTCCGCTGCACGCGGTTCGGCGTGACCTGCGACGTCGGCGGCCAGACCGACACGGCGATGAACCAGCTCGGCCCCAAGGATCAGTGCCACCCGAACGACGCCTCGCAGTTCCTCCAGAAGGTCCAGAAGTACGTCGAGTTCCTGAAGGCCCTCAAGGGAGACCCGTCCAAGGTGATCGTCGCCGGCATCATCGGCATCACCGATCCCCCGCCGACCCCGTTCGCGGTCGAGGACCGCACGGTGAACATGGTCACGTCGCGCGCCCTCGCGCACTCATGCACGTACGACCCCGACAACAACCCGATGACCCCGAACCAGGTCGCCGATCCGCCGACCCGCCTCCAGTTCTTCCTCGACCAGTTCCCGAACCGCAGCACGTCGACCACGATCTGCCAGCAGGACCTGTCCGGTGGTCTGCAGCTGATCGCCCAGCTGCTCAAGGCCGCGATCGGTGACCCGTGCATCGAGGGCACGCTCGCCGACGTCGACCCGAACACGCCGGGCGACCAGTTCGACTGCCAGGTCTCGTACGTCAACAACTTCGGCAAGCCGAACGCGGTCGAGACCGTGCTGCCCGAGTGCGACGCCGGCCTGACCACCAAGCCGTGCTGGCACCTGATCCTGGACCGCACGAAATGCCCGGACCCAGCACCGCCAGCTCCGCCGATCAGCGGTCTGGTCCTCAAGATCGAGGATCCGAACACCGCGCCCGAAGGCACGCACATCATCGCGAACTGCGTGACCAAGGCGATCTGAGCCAGCGCTCCTGACGACTCGAAGCGGGCGGGACCTCCCCGCCCGTTTTTCGTTTCGGCGCGTCGGTGACGGATCGAGCGCACGTCGAGCACGAACCTCCACAACCGCTGGAGGTCCAGAATGTACGCGTCGAGACTCACGGTGCTGCTCGGCTTGCTGGCCGGCTGCCCCGATCGCACGATTTCGCAAGTCACGCCCACGCAGGGCAAGGTCGAGATCAAGGATATCCCCGCGATCCCCAGACGCGACCTCGACATCCTGTTCCTCGTCGACGACTCGCAGTCGATGGAGGACGAGCAGGCGTCGCTGCGGGCGAACTTCTCGCGGCTCGTCGGCGTGCTCGAGTCGCTCGAGGTCGGGCTGCCCGATGTCCAGATCGGCGTCATCACCCCGAACCTCGGGACCAGCGCCACCGACGGCAGCGTCGCGACGGCCGTCGGCACGTGCAGCGGCCAGGGCGAGGGCGGCACGCTGCGCGCCCAGTTTCCGGGCGGGCCACGGTTCTTGCGCGACGTCGATGACCACGCCGGCGGCCGTGCCCGCAACTACACCGGCACGCTCGCGGAGGCGTTCTCGAGCCTCGCCACGGTCGGCACGAATGGCTGCGGCATCGAGCAGCACCTCGAGGCGATCAAGCGCGCGCTCGACGGCTCGAACCCGCAGAATGCCGGGTTCCTGCGCAGGGATGCCTACCTCGCGATCGTGGTGATCGCCGACGAGGACGACTGCTCGCTCGCCAAGAGCACGCTGTTCGCCGGCGACCCGTTTGATGCCACCTACGGCGACCGGGTCAACTTCCGCTGCACCGCGCAGGGCGTCGCGTGTGACACGCCCGCGACGCCGTTCGAGGACGCCACCGGCATCCGCACGGACTGCCACCCGCGGTTCGATGAGGGCTCCGAGCTGACTTCGATCGATCGCTACGTCCAGGCGCTCAAGGGCCTCAAGGCCGACGCGCGCGACGTGATCGTCGCCGGCATCGTCGGCGAACCCGAGCCGTTCGACATCGGCAAGAAGGGCCCGACCACGGTGCTCAAGAGCTCGTGCCCCGATGGCACGGGGGCGGTCGCGTTCCCCGCCGTGCGCACCGCGGACTTCCTGTCCCAGTTCCAGGAGGGCTCCACGCGATCCTCGATCTGTGAGGCCGACCTGTCGGGTGCGCTCACCCAGATCGGGGCGCTGATCAAGGATCATCTCGCCGATCCCTGCTTCGACAACCCGCTGCTCGATGCCGATCCGGTGGCCCCGGGCCCGCAATACGATTGCTCGGTGATCGAGGTCCGGCGGACGGCGGGAGCCCCCGACCAGCAGCTCCGGGTGTTCGACGCCTGCGGTGCCGGCAGCTTCCCGTGCTGGCGGATCGAGGAGGACGCCGCGCATTGTGCCTACACGAGGACCGACCCGCACCTGGCGCTCGTGATCGACCGCAATGGCGAGCCGATCGGCGCGGACACGCATATCAAGGCCAGCTGCGTCACCGCCGGTGAGTCGTCAGGGCCCCCGACCTGAGCACGGACCGCAATCAGTGATAGGGTCCCCGCGTGCCGAGTCCGGGGCGCCCGCTGATCACCGCGAACCAGGTCACCCTGGCGCGCCTGATCCCGATGCCGCTCCTGAGCTGGCTGATCTACCGGGGATCCGCGCTCGGTACGGAGGACAACCCGTACCTGTGGAGCGCGCTGATCGCCGGCACGGTGATCGGATGCACCGACTGGGTCGACGGCATGCTCGCCCGCCGCTACGGGCCGACGGTGCTCGGCGGCCTGCTCGATCCGATCGCGGACAAGGTGTTCATCGCGTTCGCCTACGCCCCGTTCGCCGATGACACCGTGGGACTCGTCCCGTGGTGGGCGTGCGCGCTGATGTTCACCCGCGAGTTCTTCGTGACCGCGCTGCGCTCGGCCTACGAGCAGCGCGACCTGTCGCTGAAGACGAGCTACCTCGCCAAGGTCAAGACCTGGACCCAGATGCAGGGCATCGGCGTGATGCTGCTGTTCCCGCTCGTCGGCGAGAAGAACAACTACCTGCTCGTGTGGTTCCTCGGGTTCTTGACCGCCGCACCACTCGTCGTGATGAGTGTCGTGTGGGTCACCAAGCACAAGTTCTGGCGCGGGGCGCTCGTGATGAGTGGCTCGGTCGCGCCGATCTTCGCGTTCGCGCTGTACGGCGACACCCGCCTCACGATCCGCTGGATCATGTTCGCCGTGGTCGCGATCACCTGGATCAGCGGCATCGACTACATCGTGGTCGGCTGGCGCCAGCTCCGCGGGCGCGGCGACTTCGCCAAGGCCGATGCGGTCCGGCTCCTCGGCGCGCTCGCGCTGCCGGTCCTGGTGTTCGCGGTGCTCGTCCATACCGACGCGCCCGCCTGGCCGGTCTTCATCATCCTCGCGTTCGAGCTCTCCGTGGGTGGGCTCGACAACCTGCTCTCCCACCACAAGAAGGCGACGAAGGCCCTCGCGTGGGGCAGCCGCGTGTTCGGCGTCAGC
>JAGSPR010000543.1 GCA_018262455.1 Deltaproteobacteria bacterium
ATCGAGCGGATCGAGCCCTGATCCTGCGCGCGCCGTCGGTGGCGGGGAGGGGCCCGCACGGCTTATCATCGACCGATGTCGATCGCTGCATGGCTGCTGCCGGTGTTATGGCGCGAGCAGGACTGGCGCGCGGCGCTCGAGCGCTTCGGGGGCCAGCTCGCGGGTGCCGAGACCGGGGTGCCGTCGCAGCGTGCCGCCATCGAGCTGGGTCGCGCCTCGGAGCACATCGAGCCCGATCGCAGGCGCACGATCGCGGCCTACGAGCTGGCCGGCCCCGGGGGAGATCTGGGGCGGGCACGCGAGCTCGCGGTCGAGATCGGCTGGTGGTCGGCACGCGCGCGGCTGACCCTCGCGGCGCGCACGGTCGATCCGGATCCGCGGCTGGTGCTCGCCGAGGCCGAGGCGTGGTGGGACGCGGGTCAGCCCGACCTGTGTGCGCTCGCCCTCGCTGGGGTTCGCAGCGCTGACGCCCAGCGTGCGGACGAGCTGCGCGCGCTCGTGGCCGCCCGCGATCTACAGGACTTCGCGGCGGAGGCCGTGGCCAGCGCGATGAGCACGACCGGGGCCGAGGCCGCCGATGCCTACGTGATGGCCGCCCGGTTCTCGCGTGCAGCGGGGCGGCTGGACGACATGACGCGCTGGCTCGAGTCCGCGCTCGTCGCACATCCGGGCCACGGCGTCGCGGCGAGCTTCCTGCTCGCTCTCGCGCGCGACGGTCGCGATCCCGAGCCGATCCAGCGCTACCTGACGCTCCGGCTCGAAGGTGCGGACGTCACGACCTGGATCGATCGGATGCGCGCCAGCGCGCTCGCGCTGATCGACAGCGCTCACCACCGTGGCTTCGGATTGCGTCTGCTCCGGCAGGCGCTCGAGCGTGCCTACGAGTCGCAGCACCCGAACGTCCCGGGCCACCTCGCGATGTGGACCGTGCTCGCGGCCCACGCTGCCGCCGATGGCACGCGTCGAGATCTGCTCCCGCTCGTCATCACCGCGCTCCAGTCGTCGCAGGATCCGGTCGATCGCGTGTGGCTCGGCGCGCTCGCCACCGAGATCAGCCTGCGGGATGCCGGCCATGCCGTCGTTGCGGGTGCCTACGCCGAGATCGTCGCCGAGCATGCCCCGGATCATCCGATCGTGCGCGAGCTCGTCGCGGCCGTCGCCGCGGCGACCCCAGCCGAGGATCGCAAGGCGTCGAGCCCGTCCGCGCCCCTGCCGTCAGTCCCCCCGGCGGCGGTCGCGGCCGCCCGGCTCGAAGAGTCAGCCGACGTCGACGTCGACATCGATCTCGACGAGACCTACGCGGAGGCGGCCGAGGCATCGCTGGTCGAGGCCGACCTGCTCGACGACGACGATGACGATGAGGATCAGCTATTCGGCCCGAAGGCGACGGTCAAGCAGCCGGCGGTTGCCGCGAGCCGCCCCGCAGCGCCGCCAGCGGTCGCGGCGAGCCGCCCCGCAGCGCCGCCAGCGGTCGCCGCGAGATCCACGCCAGCGCCGAACCAGCCCCAGCCCCGGGCCCCATCGCCCGCGACGAGCTCGACCTCGTCGGCGGCCGCTGCGCCTGTCGCGGTCAAGCCGTCGATCGCGCCAGCCTCCCTCGCGAAGGTCGCGCCGCCCGTGCAGCCGGCGTCGATCATTCCCGCGTCGCTGGGGAACCCGTCGTCGATGATCCCCAGAGCACTCGCAAGACCCGCGGCCTCGATCCAGGGCCCGGCCAAGCTCACGGCGGCGATGGCCCCGATCTCTCGTGTCCCTCTGGATCCCCGGCCCACGAGACCCGTGCGCCCGACAGGTCCGAACCCCGTGCTCGCGGCGCTGCGCACGGTGGATCGGCCGGTCCTGCCGCCGCGCGAGCCCGAGCCCGCCGACGCGAGCCCGCGCGCGCGCCGGATCTTGATCCCGATCGATGTCCACCTGATCCGTCCCGATGGCACCCGGGTCAACGGACACAGCCGCGACATCAGCACCAGCGGGCTGTTCGTCATCACCGACGCCGCGCTCGCCGTGGGTGACGCGCTGACGATCGAGCTGCTGCTTCCGGGCGAGGAGGCGTTCACCGAGACCGTGCATCGCTCGCGCGCTCGCGTCGCGCGGCATGCCGACGGTGGCTACGGGATCGAGCTCATCGCACCGGATGCCGCGCTGATCGCGGCGCTCGGCGCACTCTGATCACGCCGCCTCGAGCACGAGCGACTGACAGGTCAGCGAGCCATCGGCCTTGCGGATCTCCGTGGTGGCGATCGCATGGGTCTCGAATCCGGCCGCAGCCAGGGCGTCGCGCGTCCGCGGGTACTCGGCCGCCACGACCACGTGGGTCCCGAGCGCGACCGCATTTGCCGCGAACGTCTCGCTCGCCGGCACCCACACGATGTCCGCGCGGCCGAACACCGATGACGGGATCGAGTCGCGCGCGAGCAACAGGCGATCGCCACCGAGCGGCGAGCACACGCATTTGAGGTGGAGGACGCCGGATGGCACGTCCACTGCCACCACGCGCAGCCCGCGCGGGGCGAACACCTCGGCGACCCGGGCGATGCCAGCGGCGTTCGTGCGGGTCGAGCGTCCGACGTAGAGCGTGGTCCCTACCTGCATGCAGTCGCCGCCGTCGAGCGTCGCGGGCTGCGTCATGGTGGCCAGCTCGAGGTGGGCTGCGAGCACGGGGGCCACGGCCGCGGGTTCGCCCTGGCGGGATGAAGCGCCCGGCCGCGTGATCAGGGCGAGCCCTGCCGCGATCACCGCCGTGTCCTCGATGAAGCAGCAATCGGGGTGGCGGTCGTCCGCAGGGATCGTGGTCACCTCCAACCCGATCGCCTCGAGGGCCATGCAGTAGGCGGCGTGCTGCGTCCTCGCAAGTCCCGTGTCGATCGGCATCGTTGGCGCGGTCGATGAGATCGCGCTCGCGAAGCTCGTGGGAACGCCACGGACGATGGCTCGCTGGAGCACAGGTGAGGCTACCGAGATCGAGCCGTCGCCGCCAGCCGTCGCAGGTAGGCGCAGGTGGGCCGGGTGGCTTTCACGCCCGGCAGTCGCCGAGGTGTCAAGCGCGGTTCACGCCAGCGCTGTCGCCGTGGCTGGCTGCGGTCGCCATGCCAGGTCAGGGCACGGCGCGGGACTTGCTGCAGCCCCGGGCATGCGTTCATTGATCACCGTCGCGATCTGCGTGCTGCTGTCCAGCTGTTCGATGTTCATGCACTCGATGGAGCGACCCAAGGCCGACGTGCGGACCGTCTCGGTGTCGTCCGCCGGCCTCGCCGGAGTCACCGGCGAGCTCGCGCTCGACGTGACGAACCCCAACAACTTCGGCGTGCCCCTGTCGGGGATCGACTGGCAACTGACGATCGGAGGAGCCCGCGCCGTGACCGGCACCGTGCAGCTCTCGCAGACGATCCCCGCGCGTGGCGTCGCGCCGGTCACCACCTCGTTGACGATCAACGCGCGTGACGCGATCGCGGTCGGCTCTGCACTCGCCAGCGGGGTGCGCACGTATCAGCTCACGGCGAAGCTGCACTTCTCGACGGCCATCGGTCAGCTCGACGTCGACATCCAGCATGAAGGCACACTCGGCGGTGGCGGCGGCGTGCTCGGCGGCGTGCGCGGGGTGCTCGGCGCGCGCTGACCGGCCGCCGTCGACCGTGGTGGTCTGCACCCGAACCTTGTGGTCGTCTCGGCGATCTTCAACTAACGTCGCGCGCCACCAGCCATGCGCGCATCTCGGTTCGGTTCACTGCTGTTCTTGGTCGTCGTCCTCGCGGTCGGCTGCGCCAAGAACCTCCCGCGCGACCAGGCGCTCGCGCGAGCGAAGGCCGCCCGCGCCGCCGGTGACTACGTGGGCGAGGCGCTCGCGCTCCGCGATGCCTGCAACTTCGCGCACGACGACAAGGATCTGTGCAACCGAGCCGAGCTGACCTGGACCGCCGCACGGACCTGGGCGGTGCAGAATGCGCGCAACGCGTGTGCCGAGGTCGCTCCGTCGCTGACCGGCGTCGACACCTGCCTGGGCGCGGTCAGCGAGATCCGCCGGCTCGAGCCCAACGATCCCGAGGCCGCGC
>JAGSPR010000229.1 GCA_018262455.1 Deltaproteobacteria bacterium
TCCTGATCTTCGATGAGGTGATGACCGGGTTCCGGGTCGCGTTCGGTGGCGCGCAGGCGCGCTACGGCATCACGCCGGACCTGACCACCATCGGCAAGATCATCGGTGGCGGGTTGCCCGCCGCCGCGTTCGGCGGGCGTGCCGAGATCATGCAGCAACTCGCGCCGCTCGGCCCCGTCTACCAGGCGGGCACGCTGTCGGGGAACCCGCTGGCGATGGCTGCCGGGCTCAAGGCGATGGAGATTCTCGCCAGGCCCGGCACCTACGAGCGGCTAGAGCACCTGGGCAAGCGCCTCGGTGACGGCCTGCTCGCCGCCGCCCAGGCCGCGGGAGTCCCGGCGTGCCTCAACCGGGTCGGGTCGATGCTGACGCTGTTCTTCTGCGCCGGGCCCGTCACGGACTACGCCTCGGCCAAGCTCGCCGACACGGCGCGGTTCGGCTCGTTCTTCCGTAAGTTGCGGGATAGCGGCGTGTTCCTGCCGCCTTCGCAGTTCGAGGCGATGTTCGTGTCGCTGGCGCACACCGACGAGGACGTCGACCAGATCGTCACCGCTGCACGAGCCGCCCTCGCCGATTGACCTTGCAAAATCGCCGTGCTACGAGGGCCGCGTTACATGGAGCCCGTGCCGTCCCATCGCGGCGATTTGCCGCAGGATTCCGAGCTGACGCCCGTGCATCGAAGCACGGTGCAGGCGCACGCCAAGCTCCCGGTGCATCACGACCCAGCCTCACGGCGGGGGCGTCAGATGTATCACGCGCTGTCCGCGAGCTCGGTCGGGCTCGAGCTCGGGATCGCGGTCGTCATCGGGGTGCTGTTCGGGATGTTCCTCGATGGCCGCCTGGGGACCGAGCCGTGGATGATGCTGCTGTTCATGGGCTTCGGGCTCGTCGCCGGCTTCCGCGGCGTGCTGCGCGCGGTGCGACGTTCGGACCGCGCAGCGGAGCTCGAAGTTGGCTAGCCCGAGCATCCACCGCATCGAGCGGTTGAACTACGGGATCAGCGCGGTGCTGACCGTGCTCTCCCTCGTGACCCAGACTCGCTCGGTCACGCTCGGACTGGCCGTCGGTGCCGGGCTGACGTGCCTGAACTTCTACGTGCTTCGCCGCCTCATCGTGAAGTGGACCACCGAGGCCGCGCAGGGCAAGGGCGGCAACAGCGCGCTCCTCATGCTGCCGAAGATGATCGGCATGATGGGGGCCGTCACGGTCGCCGTGCTCCTGCTTCCGATCGACGTCATCGCGTTCGCGATTGGCTACTCGATCTTCATCGCGTCGATCGTCATCGAGACGACCTACAGCGCACTGCGCCCGTCGGTCGACGACGTTCCGACGGGGCCCTCGGAAACAGACAACTCCAACGGGAACAACCATGGGTGAACACGGCACCTGGTTCGACTACCTGAACCGCTTCGACTGGTGGGTGCGCTTCGACGGCTGGGCGCATCACAAGCTCGGTCGTGGCTGGGAATGGCAGATGTTCGGGCCCTCCGGCTGGTCCCTGACCCACGTCCTCATCACGCTACTCGTGGTGCTGTTCGTGACGGTGGGGGCGATGTCGTTCCTGCGCGGCCTCAAGTCCCCCGACAAGGGGATCGTCCCGCCGCGCACGATGAGCTTCCGCAACTTCTTCGAGTACATCGCCGAGAGCCTCTACGGGTTCGTCGAAGGTGCGATGGGCGAGAAGAACGCCGCCCGGTTCTATCCGCTGATCGGCGCGCTGTTCCTGTTCATCCTGTTCAACAACCTGTTCGCGCTCATCCCAGGCTTCTCGGCACCGACCGACTCGCTCAAGACCAACGTCGGGATCGCCGCCCTCGTGTTCCTGCTCACCCACTACTACGGCGTGAGGGAGCATGGCCTCGCCTACTTCAAGCACTTCCTCGGCCCGAGCCCCGCGCTGATCCCGCTGATGCTCCCGATCGAGCTCGTCAGCCACATCGCGCGGCCGATCTCGCTGGCCGTCCGCCTCATGGGCAACATGATGGCCGACCACAAGGTCGTCATGTCGTTCTTCGCACTGGTGCCGATCCTGGTGCCGCTGCCGTTCATGCTGCTCGGCTTGCTCGTCTGCCTGATCCAGGCGGTCGTGTTCTGCACCCTGGCGATGGTCTACATCGGCATGGCAGTCGAGCACGAAGAGCACTAGCCATTGGCTTGCCAGATCAGATTTCAGTCCCAACTCACCTTTACGACGCATTCAATCCGAGCTACTTAACGGCGCCTCGCGCGACCCCCGTCGACCTCATGTCGACGAGAACAAGGAGAAAACCACCATGAAGAAGACCATCAAGATCCTGTCCTCGCTGGCAACCCTCCTCATCATCATGGGGATCTCCGGCCTCGCCTTCGCCGGTGACGTGACCACCGGCGACGTCGCCGCGATGAAGGCCGAAGGCCTGGCCGAGAACTACGGCTGGATCGCCCTCGCCGCCGGCCTCGCGATCGGCATCGCCGCCCTCGGCGGTGGCATCGGCCAGGGTCGCGCCGCGGCCGCCGCGCTCGATGGCATCGCCCGGAACCCCGGCGCCGCCGGCCAGATCCGCGGCCCGATGATCCTCGGCCTCGCCCTCATCGAGTCGCTCGTCATCTACGCCCTCATCATCGCGCTCCTCCTGACCCTCAAGGTCGGGGCCTGATCGCGGGGCTCGACTCACCTCGAGCCCCCGTTCTCCAGGCTCACGCGAGACGTATTGCGGCCCGCCAGGCGGGCCGTTTTGCGTTTTCGGGGGCCGTGTGGGACGCTCGACGCCGGGGCGACCGCTCCGCTGTGGTGGCGACGAACCGCCACTCCGCTCTGGCGGGAAGGAACCATGTCTGACGCCGAGGCGAAACCGACAGAGCTCGACCTCAAGGACAAGTCGACGCTCGAGATCCTCGCGCAGATCGATCTGTTCAGCGGGTTGCCCCAGGCGCACCTGCGCCGGGTCGTCGATATCGGGCTCGAGGAGAAGTACAAGTCCTCGGCCACGATCTTTGGCGAGGGCTCGCCGGGCGACAAGTTCTATCTGATCGTCGAGGGCGCGGTGCGGATCAGCCGCATCGTCCCCGGCATGGGAGAGGAAGCGCTCGCGGTGCTCCGCCCGGGCGCCTACTTCGGCGAGATGTCGCTGATCGATGACGCGCCACGCTCCGCCACCGCGGTGTGCCACGAGAAATGTCGGCTGTTCGTGGTCCACCGGCGCGATCTCGAAGACCTGCTGTTCGTGGACCGGGACCTGGCCTACGAGCTGTTGTGGAACTGGGTGCGGACGCTGTCGCGCCGGCTCCGGGCCACGAACGACAAGATGACGTTCCTCGCCACCACCTCGAAGTTCTGATGCGGGGTGCGGCGGCGATCGTGATCATCGGCGTGCTCGCGGGCTCCGCGGGCCGCGCCGGGGCCGAGCCGCTGCCGCGCGGCAGCATGGGGCTCATCGTCGGGGCCATCGCGGGCACCGGCCCCGACGCCAATCGCCTCGGCCTGGGCTACATCGGCTACCCGTTCAGCTTCCACGCCGCCTGGCAACCGATGGATTCGGAGCAGCGGATCGGGTGGACGGCCCGCTGGACGACGTTCTTCACCTCGAACGGCTACGCGAGCGCTGCCCAGATCGCCGACCTCCAGACGATGCAGATGGACCTCACCCTCGGCGTCCGCGTCCGGCCTGGCAAGAGCCCGCGGCGTTACCTCACCGCGCGGGCCGGGCCGGCGATGTTCCGGGCGAACCAGACGATCCCGCCGAAGATGCAGCGGGCGTTCGTGGGAGCGGTCGGCAGCGTCGGGGTGCAGCAGTACCTCGTGGGCACCTTGTTCCTGCTCGACTTCGACCTGCGGTACGGCCTGGTCGGCGACGGCCCGAGCTCGATCGCCTTCACCGCCGGGTTCTCGATCAACGGCCCCTGACGATGCCGGTGCTGGTGACAGAGCGCCTCCGGCTCGTGCCGATCTCGCTCGAGGCGATCGAGGCGGTGCTCGATCACGACAAGCCCCGGGCGGAGGCGTGCGTCGGCGCCAGCTTTCCAGAAGCGTGGCCGAACGAGGAGCTCGTCGCGCTCGGCTTCCCGTACTCGCGCGAGGCGCTGCGGGCCGCACCCGAGATCCGGCTGTGGGGCGACTCGCTCGTGCTGCTCCGCGACGAGCCGCGGGTGATCGGCAGCGTGGTGTTTCATGGCCACCCGAGCGATGGCATCGCCGAGGTCGCCTACACCATCGACGAGAGCTCGCGCCGACACGGCTTCGCGGTCGAGGCGACGCGGGCGTGCGTCGAGTGGGCGCTCGCGCAGCCCGGGATCCAGGCCGTCCAGGCGACCACGTTCACGTGGCACCACGCCTCGCTCGGCGTGATCCGCAAGCTCGGGATGGTGCAGATCGGCTCGCGCGAGCACGACACCCTCGGCGAGTTGCTCGTGTTCGAGCGTCGCAGGTCCTAGCGGGCGGCGCGGCGACGGACGCGGAGCACGAGCGCGACGAGCCCGATGCCGAACAGCATCGTCGGAGCGCCGGTGCCGCCGCTGTCGCAGCAGCCGCCACTGTCCGTGGTGGGCCAGCACACGCCCGAGGCGCCCGAGGCGAGGCACTCGAAGCCGTCCGGGCACGCGTCCGCCGCGCCCATCGTGCAGCTGTCGGTGCACAGCATCTCGCCCGCGGCCGAAGCGCACTGGCCCGACTCGCAGTCGCCGGCGCCCGTGCACACGGATCCGAGCCCGGTCGCGGTGAACGGCTGGACGATGCACTTGGTGCCGAAGCACACCCCGCCGTCGCACTCGGCGTCGCTGCTGCAGCCCGCGAGGGCGGGGACGTGCTCGAGCAGGAAGGCGCGCTCGGCGTCCGTGCGGGTGTCGGCGCCGAACTGCGCGCAGCTCATGTCACCGAACGAGGTGATGCCGACGAGCACCGAGTGGCCACCGATGGTCGCGAACGAGGGGCCACCCGAATCGCCCTCGCACTTGCCCTTGTTGTCGGTCTGCGTGAAGCACAGGAGGTTGGCATCCGAGCTGCCGAACGAACCGCAGCTGACGGAAGTGCGGTTCTCGAGCGCGAACTCGATCCCGACCGAGCCGCCGGCGTTCTGCTGGGTGGCCCCGAAGCCCACCATCGAGACCGTGATGCCGACCGGGGCGTTGTCCGCGCTCAGGTTGACCGGCGTGGGCGTGATGTTGGTGACCGGGGTCGCCAGCCGGATCAGCCCGACGTCGCTGTGGCCGAGCGAGTTGATGCTGAACAACGGGTTCGGGATGGTCTCGACGGCCCGGATCGTGGTGCCCGCCGATCGCGTCAGGTCGACCGTGCCGAAGTGGACGCGCGTGCTCGAGGTGACCTGGGCCTGGGTCGAGAGCCCGAGCAGCGACGGCGTCAGGCAGTGCGCGGCGGTGACCACCCACTCGGGGTTGATCAGGGTGCCGCTGCACAGGCCGCTGCCGACCTCGAGCACGACGACCGTGGGGAACTGGCCGACCGTCGTGGTCGTCCCGCCGATGATCGGCGCGTCGCCGAGGCCGGCGTGGGCGACGGAGGATGCGAGGCCAAGCGAGATCACCACGGTAGAGAGACGGCGCATGGCAGGAGCATCACCGCAAACCGCCCCGGATCGGAGCCCGATCGCTAACCGCTCTTGGCAGCCCTGCGACCGCGTGTGCCACCTGGCCGCCTCGATGTACCCGACGAGCCTTCCGCGAGACGGCGTAGGGAATCGCCCTACGTGCGCCAGATCGCCTCCCAGCGGGCCGGCATCGTGCCGGGGCTCACGCCCCGGTGCGCTCGTTGGTGATCCGCAGCTGCTCGGTGATCGCCGCGAGCGTGGCTCTCGCCTTCGAGACACTCATCTCGGCGAGCCCGATGCGGGACATGGCTTCGCGCGCGTGGGCTCGCTGGACCTCGAGATCGCGTTCGGCCAGCGCGAGATTGCGCGCGGCATCGTCACGCGCGGTGCGCAGCCTGGCCAGCTCGCGCTGGAGGACGGTCTCCGCCTCGCGTCTTCGCAGTTCTTTCGCGGCGATGGTCGCTTCTTGGCGTGCGAGGAGGTCCTGCTCCTCTTGGTGTTTGCGCTGGAGCAGGCGCGTGGCCTCCGCCAGCTCGGCCGTTGCAGCTGCTGCTGTTTCGCGCTCGCGTTCGATCTGGATCGCGGATGCAGCTCGATACGCCTCGGCTGCCTTCTTCCTGAGGTCCTGCTGCTCGCGCCAGCGCGCGCGGTGCGCAGCCTGTGCTCCGGTGGATGGCGTCGCGATCTCGATCCGTCCGCGCAGCATCTCCAGATCATCTCCGGGCGATCCCATCAAGCGGGCGATCTCGCCGCGATCGAACCAGGCGCCATGGGCGGGACAGTGATCCACGATCACCCCATCGACTCGACGTGCCCCCATCAGGGAGACCGTCCCATCGGCGGCGCACTCTGGGCACTCGAGCTCGTTGCGCCACCATGCAGTGGTCCCCAGTGGCCACGGTGCATCGTCGAGCAAGCTTGCGACGATCACCGCGCGAGACATCCACAAGCCCTCGCAGCGCGGGCATCTCGACACACCGCCAGAGAGCTCGTCGAGCAGCTCCCCACATCGTGGACAGATGAGCAACAACGCGGTGTCGCGATACGGGGAGCCCAAGCCGCTAGCGTATCGCATCTCGTGCCAGTCAGCCGGCGCACCGCGGTGGGCGGGCCTAGCGCTTCCAGGTGCCGGACTTGCCGCCGCGTTTCTCGTCGAGCCGGATCTCGGAGATCACCATACCGCGGTCGATCGCCTTGCACATGTCGTAGATCGTGAGGGCCGCAGCCGCGACCGCGGCGAGGGCCTCCATCTCGACGCCGCTGCGATCGAACGCGCGCACGGTCGCGGTGATGGCGACCGTGGTGCCGTGGAGGCGGAAGTCGATCTCGACCCCGGTGAGCCGGAGCGGGTGGCAGAGCGGGATCCAGTCCGCCGTCCTCTTCGCGGCCTGGATGCCGGCGAGCCGCGCGACGCCGAGCACGTCGCCCTTGCCGATCGTCCCGCCACGCACGGCCTTCGCGGTGGCCGGCGCCATCGAGATCTTGCCGCTCGCGATGCCGACACGCTGGGTCTCCGGCTTGCCGCCGACCTCGACCATGCGGGCCGCGCCGGCGTTGTCGAAGTGCGTCAGCTTCGGGCGAGCCGATCGACGGGTCACTCGACGGTGACCGACTTCGCCAGGTTGCGGGGCTGGTCGATGTCGGTGCCTTTGAAGTCGGCGACGTAATACGACAGCATCTGGAGCGGCAGCACGGTCAGGATCGGCTGGAGCTCGATCGCGGTGTCGGGGACGAGGATGACATCGTCGGCGTGACCGCCGATCTCGTTGTCACCCTTGGTCGCGACCGCGATGACCTTGCCCTGACGCGCGCGGACCTCCTCGAGGTTCGAGATCGCCTTCTCGTAGTACGGGCCGCGGGGCACGAGGACGACCACCGGGAGGTGCTCGTCGATCAGCGCGATCGGGCCGTGCTTCATCTCGCCGGCGGCGTAGCCCTCGGCGTGGATGTACGAGATCTCCTTGAGCTTGAGCGCGCCCTCGAGCGCGATCGGGTACTGGGCACCACGGCCGAGGAACAGAAAGCCGTTCGCGGCGCCGTAGCGGCGCGCGAGCGACTGGATCTGGCCGGCGGTCTCGACGACATCGCGCATCTTGACCGGGAGCTGCACCAGCTCGGCGATCACCTCACGCGCGCGCTCCCGGGTCAGCGCCCCACCCCGCCGGCCGAGGTAGATCGCGAACAGCGCCATCGCCACGAGCTGCGTGGTGAATGCCTTGGTCGAGGCCACGCCGATCTCGGGACCCGCGTGGGTGTAGAACGCGTGGTCGGCGAGCCGCGGGATGGACGCCTCGAGCACGTTCGAGATCGCCAGGATCTGGGCGCCCTTCCGCTTGGCCTCGCGGATCGCCTCCATCGTGTCGAGCGTCTCGCCGGACTGGCTGACCGCGACCACGAGATCGCCGGGCCCGACGATCGGATCGCGATAGCGGAACTCCGACGCGAGATCGACCTCGACCGGGATCCTCGCCAGCGACTCGATCATGAACTCGCCGACCATCGACGCGTGATACGAGGTGCCGCACGCGATGAAGATGATCCGCTTGATCTTCTTGACGTCGAGCTCGATGCCGTCGAACACCACGTCGTCGTGCTCGAGATCGAGGCGACCGACGAGCGTGTCCGCCACCGCGCGGGGCTGCTCGTGGATCTCCTTCAGCATGTAGTGCTTGAAGCCACCCTTCTCCGCCTGCACCGCCGACCACGTGATGACCTTCGGCTCGCGCGTGTGAAGATTGCCTTCGAAGTCGGTGATCGTCACGCCGGCGCGCGTGACCGTGACCATCTCCCCCTCGTCGATGAACAGGACCTTGCGGGTCTCGCTCAGGATCGCGGTGACATCGGAGGCGACGTAGTTCTCGCCATCACCGAGCCCGACGACGAGCGGCGAGCTGTTCTTGGCGGCGACGAGCGTGCCGGGCTCGCGGTCGCTCATGACCACGAACGCGAAGCTGCCGCGGACCCGGGCGAGCGAGCGGCGCACCGCCGTGGTGAGGTCCGGCGCGCCGCCGATCAGCGCGCGCTCGACGAGGTGCGCGAAGATCTCGGTGTCGGTCTCCGACGAGAACTTGGCCCCGGCGGCCGCCAGCTCGGCGCGGAGCGCGAGGTGGTTCTCGATGATGCCGTTGTGGATGATGCTGATCGGGCCGACCTTGTGCGGGTGCGAGTTCTCGTCGCTCGGCCGGCCGTGCGTCGCCCACCGGGTATGACCGATGCCAACGGTGCCGGGAGCCGGCTCGCGCGTCAGCTTGTCCTCGAGCGCGGACAGCTTGCCGCGACAGCGCACGACCCGCGAGGTGCTGGGTCCCGAGGTCGGATCGAGGACCGAGACGCCCGCGGAATCGTACCCGCGGTACTCGAGCTTACGGAGCCCGCCGATGAGAATCGGCGTGGCCTGTCGACTGCCGATGTAGCCAATGATCCCGCACATGGACTGGGGCCTCTACTTCTTGGCGGGAGTGGGTGCCGGTGCCGGTGCCGGTGCCGTTGGCGTGCTCGCCGGCGGTTCGGCGGCAGGCGCCGCGGGCTCCGCCTCCGAGTCGATCCCGGTCAGCTCGTCGATGTCCGGTGCCACGTACGGCATGGCCGGCGAATCGACCATGAGCTTTCCAGCCTTGGCGGAGCCACAGGCGGTGAGCGCAGCGAGGGCGAGGAGCACGATCTTGGCACGTAGCAGCATGGGTCCCGACGCTAGCACTGGTGCTCCCTGGACGGAAGCGCCGGAACCGGCCGTCAAGACTCGAGATTCCGAGGAGCCACCCGCGGCTGCGCCGCGTCGTGGTCCGGTGCTCAGATCCGGACGCGGAGCGCTTCGTACGACTCGGCGTACTCGTAGCCGCTGATCCGCCCCATCGCCCGGGCGAGGTCACGGCTCGACTCGAGATCGAGCTTGGCGACCTGCGACTGGTGCGCGCCGATCGCGGCGATCTTCTTGTCGATCGACGTGGAGATATCGGCGAAGCATTGCCCGATCGCGCGCGACTGGGCGTTCATCTCGGGTGACGACAGGAACGCGAGCAGGTCGCACGGCGTCCGGCGCAGCGCCGAGACCGTGGCGCGGTTGACGAGGCCGTGGTCCCAGTGAAGGTCGAACGCGGAGTGCGTGATCACGAGGTCGGGCCGAACATCTCCGACGACGTGGTCGAACCGGCGCACCAGCTCGTGCATCGGGATGTCCTCGACCCGGCACGGCTTCTCGTCGAACAGGATGAACAGATCGGCGTCGATCACGTCCGCGCCGGCGTGGGCCTCCTTGCGGCGCACGTCGTTGTTGTTCGGGATCGAGACCACCGCCATCGTGACCTCGGCGCCTTCTGCCGAGAGCCGGGCGAGCAGGCCGCCCGCACCGACCTCGAGGTCGTCCGGGTGTGCCCCGAAAGCGAGCACGCGACCATTCTCTTTGAGCAGGCGGTTCATGGCGTGGTTCCTTGCTGGGTAGCGACGAGGACGGCGCCAGCTTCCGCGGGCGCGCTCAGCTGGGCCGCGGCCGCGGGCCCGCAGTTGAGCAGCAGATCGAGGAAGCCGAGGTGCGAGACGAACCCGAGCCCGGCGTAGCGTTGCGGGTAGATCGGGTGCGTGAACTGCTGCCACATCGTGGCGATCCCGGCGCGCCCGAGGGCCTCGGTGTCGAGATAGCCGGTCGAACCGCCGCGACCTGACAGGTAGGCCGTGGCGCCGACCTTGCGGCAGAGGTCGATGATCCGATCGGTCTTCGCGCCCTGCAGCCCGAACGACGACGAGCGCACGATCGGCCGCGTGATCCTGAGCCAGTTGCGCGCGAGCTCGAGCAGATGAAGGTCGAGGTCGAGCAGCCAGTTCCAGCGCCGCGAGTAGACGTCCTCGAGCTCGGAGGCGTAGTGACCGAACCACGGCGAGCTGCCGTAGTGGGTGACGAGCGTGCGCCAGGTCCGGTGTTGCCAGTGGTGGCGACCTCCGCGCCCGGTGTTGTCGATCTGCTTGTCCATCACTGCGGTTCTGGAAGTTCTGCTCCTCGTACTGGAGGTCGTCCATCACGACGAACAAGTCCGACCTGGCGAGCTTGTCGAGATAGCCGAGCCACGGCAGGTACGACGGCTGGTGGGCGCCGAGGATCATACGGGTGTCACCGGTGGCGGCGGGGCGGCGGGGGCGCCGCCGTGACCACGGGTCTCCCAGCTCGAGCTGTCGAGCGTGAACAGCCCGAGCGGCGTGAGCAGGAGGTAGGCGACCGGCATCATGACGGCCATCGGCAGGAACGAGATCGGATGGACGCGCAGCCACGGCGGCAAGGCCCGGACGCTGGGCGCGAAGTAGTAGACGAGCGAGAACCCGGCAATCACCGCGACGTGGAACATCGCGAGCTGGAAGAACGCGCCGGTCTGGACGTGCGTGATGATGACGAACGGATAGACCAGCAGGAGCAGCAGCATCGAGAGGTACTGGAGGCAGAGCAGCGGGTGGAGCTGCCAGGCGTGGCCGATGCCGACGATGAAGTCGACGATGTTCGAGCGCTTCCAGCGGAGCTGCTGGTTGAAGTAGCCCTTCATGGTCGTCGCGGCCTTCGTGAAGCACATCGCCTTCATCGTCATCACGGTGCGGTAGCCGCGCTTGACGATCTGGTGGGTCAGGAAGCGGTCCTCGCCGTACTTGATCGAGATGCCGAGGATGTTGCGGTTCTCGAGGATCGGCTCGAGCTCCATCAGCACGTGGCGGCGGTAGGCGGTGAGGCAGCCCGACAGGCACATCACCGAGCGCAGGCCACGCTCGAGGTTCTTCAGGTGCTCCTGGCCGAAGTAGTACTTGATGGTCTGCAGCCGGGTGAGCCAGTTCTCGTTCGGGTTCGAGACGTGGACGCGGCCACCGACGGCGGCGATCTCGGGACCGACGAACCGCGCCACGAGCTCGCGCAGCGCGGTCGGGAAGATGATGACGTCCGAGTCGACGCTGACGATGATCTCGGCGCGCGACTCGCGGACGGCGTAGTTGATGCCCTTGCGCTTGCCCATGTTGTGCGGGTTGCGCAGCACCCGGACGCTCGCGCCGCCGGTCAGCGACAGGTCGCGGGCCGCCTTGCAGGCCCACTCGTAGCTGTCGTCGGTCGAGCAGTCGTCGACCACCGTGATCTCGAGCTTGTTGCTCGGGTAGTCGAGCTTCACGAGCGAGACGATCGTGTCGTAGATCGATTTGCCCTCGTTGTAGAGCGGCACCACCACCGTGACCGTCGGCTCGAAGCCTTCGATCGTCTCGTCGATCTTTTTCCGCCGCACGACCGTCAGGTAGAACCCGAACACGTAACGGTTCAGGAACACGATGAAGATGAAGAGGTAGATCGGAAAGGATTCCACGGCGGCCACCGGACCAGCAGCAAGAGCGGTGCCGGAGAGCTGTCCGCGATCTGCACAGCAGAATGCCGCTAGTTGCGGGAATCTGAAGACCTTTCGGGCGCGCGGCTGGGGGGAACACGAGACCCCATCTGGAGTCCGCAGCTTCCACCTGGTGCGCTGTTATCCCCCTTGGTCCGCAGACATAGCCGCGAGATCCCGATGGCGACCGGCTTGCAGAGGTTGGGCTTGGCCCTCCCATGAGCACCAAACGTCACGGCACCGCGGAACATCTCCGTGTCATTCCAAAGCTGCCTCGCCATGACGTCGGAGACAACACCGTCGTGGACACCAAGGTCGCGCCGCGACGCGACATGGCCATTCCGCCGCTGTCGTCGCGCAACGCGAAGGGGTCGGTGGCACCGCCGAACGTGATTCCATTCACCAAGCCGCGCGCGATCGCGGCGATGGCGGCCGCGAATCCGAGCTCGATGGTGATGGCGCCGAACCTCGCGCCGATGACGCTCCCCTCGACCCCGCGGCAGGCCGCACCGTCCGCCCGAGCGGCTACCGGGTGGACGCCCGCCGGTGCGGTGCCGGTGGTGAAGCCCGCGCCCGTGGCGAAGCCCGCGCCCGTGGCG
>JAGSPR010000047.1 GCA_018262455.1 Deltaproteobacteria bacterium
ATGACGAAGAGCCATCGAATCCTCATCCTCGCCACCGCACTCGCCCTGCCCGCCGTGGTGGGCTGCGCCACTTCACCGACCGGTGACAGCGACTGCGCCAGCACGGGGCATTGCGACGTCGTTCCGGACCCGCTGATCGCGGACTCCTTCCGCAACGGCGTCATCTTCGCCGACTTCGGCATCGAGCCGGCGATCCCAGGCCAGGCGGCCTGTCTGCGTCCCGACCCGTTTGGCGCCAAGTGGGTCAAGGCGCTCGCCGGAAACTGCACCGAGCAGCTCTGGGATCTGACCGCGTGCCCGGATGGCGATCTCGCCTGCGTCGTTCCGGTTTCGGGAACCGCGTTCACTGGCCAGACGAACAGCGATGGCACGTTCGATCTGCGCCGGCTGTGCCGCAATCCCTCGGCCGGCAGCGAATCGGCCAAGGTGCTCGAAACGGCCGTGACCTCGGTCGCCGAATACGACGACGCGTGCAGCACGGGCTATCAGCGCAAGTTTCCCCTGTCGGCCAACGGGTTCCTGTCCTTCGATCCGGGCGCGATCGGTGCGGTGTTCACGCCGAACGGCAACGTCTTCGACGGGCCTCGCGTCGACTTCACGCGGCAGGCCGACAAGACGGGTACCGACCCGGGACCGATGCTCGAGATCAACAACGCCGGTGATGGGTGGAGCGAGGTGCTGATGCACGGCAAGGACTCGAGCGGCGCAACGCAGACCGCCTGCCTGGTCACCGGAGACACGAGCGACGACACGAACATCTACGCCATCCTGAAGTCCGGATCGTCGCCCAAGCAATGCGCCGTGTGGATCCCCAGGCGCAAGGGCCCGGTCGCCAGTGACCGGCTCCTGCTCGAAGTGGGTGGCGCGCGTGGCAAGTGCATCGGCCTGCGCGGCAGCAAGCTCTCCTACGACGAGCAGGCCTGTGACGAAGGGTTCGTGCTCCTGCCGAGCCTCTGAACGCCACTATTCGGGCGTGGCGGCGGCGGACCCGGCAAAGCTCCGCAGGCTCAGGCGGACGCGGCTCTGCGCGAACCGGATCAAGCTGTCGAGCTCGCGACCCACGAGCCTCGTTGTCTCGCGCAAGTGCCGCCGCGTGGCGACGAGCAGCGCGTCGCGAGCCTTGGCAACACGCCGTGCCGCCGTGGCGCGATGGATCCGGTAGATGGCAGCGAGCTGATCGATGCCCAGGCCGTCGACGAGATGTTGTTGCAGGACGAGCCGCTCATCGAGCTCGAGCGAATCGAGCGCCCGACGGAGCGCGCGCTCGACGGTGGCCCCGCTGTGCTGCTTGAGCAGCGCGATCTCCGGATCCTCCGCCGAGGACGGCACGAGGCTCGTGGCGTCGTCTTCGTCGGAGACGAGGCCCGGCCGTGTCCGGTTCGCGAGCGCAGCGCGGACGGTCACCGAGCGGAGCCAGCGTCCGAGCTTGCTGCGACCTTCGTAGGACAGGATCGCCGGCCCACGCTCGCCGCCGCCGACCAGCACGTGTTTCACCACGTCCTGCACGATGTCGTCGGCGCTGTCGGGGTCCTTGGTCATCGCGCGCGCGGTCTGGTGGACGTCCGGGACGTACTCGGTCCAGAACCGCTCGAGTGCGCGCGCGCAGCCGCGACCGCAACACCAGGCCAGGTACAGGTCGCCGAGCCTCAGCTTGGCGGGGTCGATCGGCGGGTCGGCAGGGCTTCCGGTCAGTGCTTCGAGATGACGCGCGAAGTCTCCGGCGGACCCGCTCAGGCCAGGCCGTTGCTCGAGCGCCGCGTCCGCGAGCGCCCTGGCGACCTGTGCCGGATGACCAGCCATCGGGGTACCATTATCCAGGTTTTCCTCCGTGAGTGACCGGCTAATCGCCCCCGGGTGCCTGAGCGACGAGGCCGCTGCCGCCCTCGTCGAGGGATGCGCGTCGACGAGCGAGCGCGCCGCCGCCGAGCACCATCTCGCGACCTGCGTCGGGTGCCGCCGCCTGGTGAGCGAGCTGATCCACCTCGAAGGCGTCGCGCCCGACCTTCGCGCGAGCGTGATGCCCGCGCCACTCGACGACAGCGGGGAGCTCGCCGCCGGGACGCCTCGCCCGGCTGGCGCGGTGCTGAGCGCGGGTGATTCGGTCGGCCGATACGTGATCCAGCATCAGCTCGGCGCCGGCGGGATGGGCATCGTGTACGCCGGCTACGATCCCGAGCTCGATCGCCGCATCGCCATCAAGATCCTGCGCCCCGAGTTGCTCGAGGCAGTCGGCGGCGCGCAGAGCCGGCTTCGCGCCGAAGCTCGCGCGATGGCGCGCCTGCACCATCCGAACGTGGTTCAAGTTCATGACGTCGGGGTCGACGGTGAGCAGGTCTACATCGCGATGGAGTACATCGACGGTGAGGACCTCGCGACGTTCTCGGCCCGACACCGCGCCGCCGGCGACTGGCGTCCGATCCTGAGGGCCTGCATCGAAGCAGGGCAGGGGCTCGCTGCGGCTCACGCGGCGGGCCTCGTGCACCGCGACTTCAAACCGAGCAACGTCCTGTGCGCCCGTGACGGCCGGGTCGTCGTCGTGGATTTCGGCCTGACCCGGATCGATGTTGCGGCGGTGGCTCAGGCGGGACCATCGCTGTCGACCGCGGCCGGGACGGCGGCCTACGCTGCCCCGGAGCAAGTCGCCGGTATCGCGAGCGACGCGCGCAGCGACCAGTTCAGCTTCTGCGTCACCATGCGCGAGTGCTTGCTCGGGAACCAGCCGGGCGCACCCGACGCGTCGCCCCGCAGCCCGACGCTGCCGTCGAGCGTGACTCCCGGGGCCGAGCGCGTGATCGCGGTCGATGCCGGGACCGTGAGCCCGCCGAGCAGCGCGCGAGTCCCGGCATCGATCCGCATCGCGATCGCGCGCGGCGCGAGCCGAGAGCGGGACGCGCGCTTCCCGTCGATGATGGTCCTGATCGGCGTGCTCGCGCGCGATGCGCAACGGCGGCCTTGGCGGCGCGCCCGCGTCGCGATCGCCCTGGCGAGCGCCATGCTGGCCGGGTTTGCGGTCGCCGTGTATGCGACGTCGGGAGGCGCGAGCGGCGCGAGCCGTGAGGTCGACGGCGTGGCAGTGCCCGCGACGCGCATGCTCGTTCAGGATCTCGCGATGGATGAAACCCCGTACGGGGCCGACGATACGCGGGCGCGCGCGATCGCGGACGTCCTGTCGATCCTGCTCCGCGACTATCCCTCGATCTCGCCGACCGGACCTCAGCCGGTGATCGAGAGCGACTGGCGCGTCGTCGACCGGATCGATCCCCTCGACCCTCAGAGAGCCGAGCGCTGGGACCGCTGGTGGAGCGCCGCGGCACGCCGGCTGGGTGTCGCCTACCGCGTGCGCGGGACCTTCGCGGAGCGGGACGACTCGGTGACCATCACCCTCGGCATCGTGGACGTCCGCACCGGGGAGACCGTGCACGCGATCACGAAGACGGGGCCGGTCGGCGAGACGGCGCAGCTGATGCGCGAGCTCGCGAGCTGGATCGCACAGCAGGTGCGCCCGGGCGCGCTCGCTCACTCGACCCTTGCGCCGGAGGTCCGCGCGCGCGAGCTCATCGAGCGCGGGACCAGGTACATGTCCCAGCGCCGCTGGCTCGCGGCCCGTCCGTACTTCGAGCAGGCGGTGGAGGTCGATCCAGATCTGTTCGAAGCGTGGCGCGCGGTGGCTTCGATCTATGCCTGGACGCTCGCGCCCGAGCCGGTGCTCGCGCACGCCATGGAGCGCGCCAGCGCGCTGGCGCCCCAGGCCGGGACGAAGCAGCTCTGGCGCGGCGCCTCGCAGTACCTGCACGGCGAGTTCGGACAGGCGGTCGTCACGCTGTCCGCGCTCGAGGCCGGAGACCTCGAGGCCGATCGCGGCGAGCTCGACTACTACCTCGGCGAGGCGCTCTATCACGACGGACGGTATGCAGAGGGGGTCGCGCACCTCGTGCGGCTGCTCGAGACGTTCGACCCGAGGCAGCGCGCCGGGTCGGAATCAACCGTGTGGCCCGTCGCGGTCCACCTCGGCGAGTACGCGCTCGGCCACCGGGAGCTCGAGGGGGCGATCCAGTATCTGCTGCTGCAGAAGCAGTCGCTCGGTCCGGTCAAGCTCGCGCGCGGCGAGTACGAAGCGCTCGCCAAGAGCGACGACCGGCCGTTCAGCGGATACGCGGCCCTGGTGCTCGAGCGGCCTCCGAGCGCCGTGGACGAGCTCACGCTCCGCAACGAGCCCGGTTACGCGATCGCCCTCGCGGCTGGCGCAGGAGATCTCGCGGCAGCGCGGCGTGAGCTCGCGCGCTGGTGGGAGAAGGTCCGTGCCCAGCCGCCGAGCGTCCATTGGTCGTACGAAGTTGGGCTCGCGCTGGAGGTGCTGATCGCGGCGGGCATGGCCGACGAGGCCCGACAGGTGATCGAGGTCGCGCGCGAGCGCGCCACCGGGAGGGCGATCGGGACCGTGCTCCGGGCCTCGATCCTGCTGGCCCCGTTGATCGGCTCGCCGAAGACGTTTCCGCGCGACGGCATGACGACGCGCACGGCACGGCTCGCCACGGCGATCGAGGCGGAGCTGGCCGGCGATCGCGCGCGCGCGGTCGCGCTGCTGTCCGAGCTCGTCGGCGATCCGGGCCCATCCTGGGACTATCCCGAACGCGTCGCGCTCGCGCGCAACCTGCACGCACTCGGACGCACGCGCGAGCTTCGCGAGCGTTGCGCCGATCTCTCGCACCCCGCGGTGTTTCGGCTCGCGTTCCTGCCCGCGCGCCACGCGTGCCGCCAGCTGCTCGGCACGGTCCCGTAGCTACGTGGCACCGTCGCGATCACGGACAGGTCGTGAGCGGTGCCGCGCCGGCATTGCCGACGGCGATCGTCCCGCTGCCCGTCACGGTCTCCGCGCCGCACAGCGCGTTCGCGAGCAGCACGCCATCGCTCCCCTCCGAGGTGATCGCGCCGTCGACGCGCGAGAAGCTGAGCCCGACGCCGCTGGCCGGGATCGTCAGGTTACCCGTGATATGGGTGCCGCGGATCCGGCCGTTGCTGCCGGACACCGTCACGTTGCCCTGGACCACGACGCGCCCGCCGAGCGCACCCTCGCCGAACAGCGTGACGCGGCTGCCCCCGAAGTCGAGATCGCCGACGTACTGGCCGCCCGCGAAGAACACGATGCGATCGCTGACCTTGAGCGCGTCGTTGACCTGCGCGTTGGACATCGACGGGTCGAGCATGACCGCCTGGTCGGTCTTGTAGTCGACCTCGACCATGGTCTGCGCCTGGGTGGCATCGGTCGCGATCGCGAGCTCTCGCAGCGAGCCGTTCGCGATGCTCACGGGGATCGTGCCGGTGACGCCGGTGCCGGTCACGGTGATCGTGCGCATGCCGGCGGTCACGGGCGCGAGCACCGCGATGCCGGTCGCATCGGTGGTAGCGGTCACGCCGTCGTCGGTCGTGAGCGTGACACCCGCGCGGGTGGTGCCGGGCTGCGCGATCGTCTGGCTGTTGGCGTCGTTGATCGTCGGGTTCACCACGACGACGATCGCGGTCGTGCCGAACGGGACGTTGGCCGGATCGTTCGCGTCCGGCGGCGTGCTGCTGCCCGAGCCACCGCACGCGGCAGCCGTGATGAGACCGAGTAAAGCGAGTCTTGTCATCTGACGATCTTCGCATCGCCGCGAGGCGAAGTCCTGTTCCGCGCGAGCTCCTTGCGGGTGAGATCACGTACGAAGCGTGCACAGCGCGGTTCGCCGACATAGGCGACGAGCCCGGACCGTCCGGGATCCCGACGCTCGGTACGCAGCTGTCGGTGCGTGCAGGGAGAGGGCGCCATGTAGCACCGACGGCTCGTCGATCACCCGGGCAGCAGCGTCACGCCTCCAATGTCGGGTGCGCAGGATCCGTTCAGCGTGGCGTGTGCAACCTGCCGTGTTCTCGCGGATGAGCCCGGTCCACGTCGTGCACACGCCAGCTTCGTGCGATCGGGAGGTCCTTCGATGTTGCTCCGTTCAGGATGTGCCGTTGCGATGCTGCTCGTCGCTGCCGTTGCCGCGCGCGCCGATCCCCCAGCCGACCCGAAGGACAAGACGTCCTGGGGAATGGCCGCGAAGGTTCGCCGCTCGTACGCGACCCCCGGGGTGCAGCGCCTGCTCATGGGGGACACGCCGGGCACCGCGACGATGGATGGCGCGGGGATCGATTTCGCACGGCGAAATGGATCCACCGAGCTCGTGTTCGGGTTCGGCTACGATCGCCTCGACGCGAAGGAGGGCTATTACCTCGAGAAGGGTGGTGATCCGTTGGTCGCGGGCAAGGTCGACTATGTCACCTTCGACCACCCTCGCTGGTACACCGTCGAGGTGACCGTCGTCGGCCATGCAAAGATTCACAAGTTCCTCGAGTTTCGCTACGGTGCAGGCATCGGGGTCGGGCTGATCCGCGGCACGGTCCGGAAGACCGACGCCTTGTGCACCGGGCCGTCGCTCCAGCAGGAGTGCATGCCGGATCCGATGGGCGTGGAGATCGACAAGCCCGCCAACATCCCGCCGGTGCTGCCCGTGCTCAACGCACTGGTCGGTCTGCAGCTCCGACCGTTCAACTGGCTCCACATTCACCTCGACGCGGGCATCCATACCGCGCCCTACGTCGGCCTCGGCGTCAGCCTCTACCTCTGGTAGTCGAGTCCACGACGCTCGCAGCGGCCGCTCGGGTGTCCGACCGCAAGAGGACGATCCACAGGACCGCGTCCTCGTCCGGCTCCCATCGAGCGTATGCTCGGGGCATGCAACCTGTCTCAGCTGTCGTGCTGACCTCGGTGCTGACCTCGGTGCTGACCGCCCTCGCTGGCTGCTCGGGCTCGCTCGACAATGGCAGCGACCCGTCGGATGCTACCTCCGACGCCGCCCTGCCGCCGTTCTCGTGCACGCTGGACACCGCAACGCCGATCCTGGAGCCGACACTGTCGCTCCACCCGCTCGCGGTGATGGCGGGTCAGACGGTGACGTTCTCGCTGTACAGCGGCAACACCAGCGTCGGGGAGGCGCCACCCCTGCGCGCGCGCGTCGTCGATCGCAACGGGACTCGCGAGGTCGAGCCGTCGATGATCGTCGGCGGGCCAGCCGTCTACTACTTCTCGATCGCAGACCTCGCCGAAGGTGAGAGCTGCGTCGCGATCCTGCGCGGCGACGCGGTCGAGGCCGTGCACAAGCTCGAGGTCGGCCCGGCCGTGCCGGTGCCCCGGGGCGACGGGGTGTGGAAGATCACCCGTCACCACCAGTGGACGTGCGACGAACAGCCGACGTTCGGCAACCTGCTGAACGTCGAGGTGGCGGACGAGCAGGGGGCGCCCGTCGCGGACGCCGTGGTCGCGCTCCGGTTCACCGACGACGCGGTGTTCCCGATCAAGCCCGACACCACCGCGCTGACGTTCGCCGACAGCCCGCACCCGAAGATGATGACCACCGGCGCGGATGGTCACGCCGCGCTGGTGACCCCGTGGGGCGAAGGGATCCGTAGCCCGATCGATCATCGACCATCGCTGGCGGTCTTTCAGCTCGCGATCGCCGGCGGCGCGTCCGATGTCGCCACCGAGATCTCGACCGGGCTGTGGGAGACCGACCCGAGCGGATGCAACTTCTGCAACCGCACAGCGGTCAACGTCTACGGCCACTGGAGCTACACGATCCGGTTCCAGCGCGATCGCGCGGCCACCGAGATCTGCGACGTGCCGACCGATCACGCCGGTCAGAGCGCATGCACGATCCAGCACTTCTATCACGACCCCGCGCGGCCTTCGTGTCGCCCGGTTGCCCCCTGAACCACTCGAGCGATCGCTCGATGGCGCGCGCTTCGGAGTGACCAGGCACGCATCAGAACCGCGAGAATCGGAGCGCTGCCGGTGGGTCTCCGGAGCGTCGCGTTGCGCTGCGTCACGTCGTCCCAGGTCTTCATCTTCGCGCGACTTGGTGAGACTCCCCCCCCATGAGTGGGCGTCCAGACCACCCAAACAGTGTGAGCAAACTTCAGGTTCCGATAACTTGCGGCTGGCATGAAGACTGCTCATGTCGTGGTCGAGCGATCTACTCGAACCACAGAAAGCGAGCAGCCATGCATCCGTCTCGTCGTCGTGTCGCCCCTCGCCGCAGTCTGCTGCTGCTGCCATGGCTGCTCCTACCGCTCGGCTGCGGTGGTGGTGACACCACCGTCGACGAATCGATGCTCGGGGACCTGGCCTTCAACATCACCCAGGATTGCGGCGGCGGCGACGGCACGACCTGCGAGCCGGTCTGCGAGGACACGTATTGCGAGGTGTGCGAGGACAGCGAGCCACCGGCCTCGGGCGGCTGCTTCGTCACCGGGATTGGCTACCTCACGGACGCCGATGGCCGCGACAACTTCGGCGGCAACGGCATGCCGATGAAGGCCGGCAACATCCGAGGAGAGTGGGAGCACGACGACCACGGGACGGGCGACAAGTTTCACGGCAACGTCGGCTATCTCGTTTGCCGACACGTCGACGAACCGGGCCCCGGGCAGCCCAGCGGTCCGGACCACAACTTCACCATCAACCAGGCCTATTACGGTGGACCCGGACGTTGGTTCGAACCGGGAACCGGTTGGCAGGACGGCTACTGGTTCGACGTGATGGCCGAGGATCACGGCGAGCCCGGCAAGACCGACGAGTACTACTTCAGCGTCCGGAAGCTGGACGCCAGCGGGCAGGTCGGCGGTGTGATCTACGAGACCGGCGGCATCCTCTCCGGCGGCAACTTTCAGATCCATCCGCCCAATGATGGGCATCCGTTCACCGGCGGAACGCTCCCGCAGTGGGTTCCGCTCCAGCCGTGACGCTGCGCTGAGCCGCGCGTACCCGGTCTCGGTGTCGCTGACGTCGGCGACGTGGCGGCGGCGGGTCAGCTCGAGACGGTCGACGGCATCACGGACCGTCCGAGCCGGTGCCTGGCTTGTCCGAGCGTCGGAAATCCACGGGCACCTTGCCGAGATCGCGGGTCTCGCCGGGGCGGTGCCGCAGCGGCACGCCGGAGAACTCCCCGGACGGCGAGGAGATGACCAACGCCTTGGTGTCCGGAGGGACGCGGCGCAGCTCGAACCGACCGTGGGCATCCGTGGTGGCGGTGGTCAGCGCGAGCAGCGCCTTGGGGTCTGGCGGTGCGCCGTCGCGCGGGGCCTGGACAGGCGTGACCACGTGCGCAGCCAGCGGTCGACCATCATCGACGCCGACCAGCGTTCCCCGGACCGAGATCCACTCGCGGAGCTCGAGCTCGATCGTCCGGTTCGGGCCCGCAGCCACGACCAACTCGGCGGCTCCGGTTCCCGCGTCCGCGAGGGCCTCGATGGTGTAGCGACCGGGGGGCAGGTTGCCGACGCTGATCGTGCCGTCCGCGTTGCGCGACGACAGCGAACGCTGGGCCGCGCCGCGCACCCGAAGCTCGAAGCCCACCACCGGTTGGCCGCGCTGGCGTACCGCGACGGTCAGCGAGGCATCGCCGAGAAGCTTGATCTTGTGGTCCGTCTCCGTCGCGGCGGACTCGAGCCGGCCGCGACCGTGCGCCGGGTGATAGGCGGTCACGACGAACGCGCCATCGTGGAGGCCGGTCGCCGTGAACCGGCCGTCGGCGTCGGTCAGGATCGGGGCGGTGCGGAAGTCGTCGGCCTCGATGTGGACCCAGGCATCGGCGACGCCAGCGCCCTGGCTGTCGACGACGGTCCCGCGGAACGCGCGATCGCAGGCCGTGACGACCAGCCTGACCTCGCTCGGCTTGTCCGTGATCGTGATCGTGGTGGTGGCTTGACCGGGACTGCCATCGACGACGAACTGCCGGCGGCATCGCGGGTCGACGATCGACAGGCCGTGCGTTCCCGGAGCGAACCCGCGCAGCACGAACGCACCGGCGGCGTCGGTGATCAGGTCGCGTTCCTCGTCTGGAAAGACGCGGTCGGACTCCGCGTGGACCCCGACGCCCGTGACCGGTCGGCCGTGCCGGTCGACGATCGTTCCGCGCAGCGGGGGCGTCGCTGCGAGCGCGATCGTGACGCCCTCGTCCCGCCCGACCACCACGCTCGCCTCGCCGCGCGTGCCGTCATCGGCCACGGCGATCAGCGTGTACGTGCCAGCCGCGGCCCTCTTGATCTCGAAGCTGCCGTCCGCGCTCGTGCGCGTGGTCGAGGTGGCCAGGTTGACGTAGTCCGACATGTCGCCGCCGAGCGCCATGCTGGCGATGGCCAGGCCGCCTGGACGCGCCATCTCGATCGTGGCGAGCCGGGCGGGCACCACTCGTCCCCGGACGACATGGGCGCTCTTGACCACCAGCTCGAGATCGCTCACGTCGCGCTCACCGACATCGATGCCAGTTCGCCGCATCAGCATCGGCCGGTCGGGAGTCGCGGCGGTGACGCCGTACGCGCCGGGGGCCACGCCGTGGATCACGAACCGACCGTCGGCGTCGGTCGTGGCCTGCGCCTCCTCCGCGATGGCTTCCTCCAGCTGGACCAGCGCGACCTCGGCGCCCGCCAGCGCGCGACCATCCTCACCGACGACGTGGCCGGAGACGTTGGCAGCGCGATCGACCCACAGCTCGACGCCCGATCGCGTCTGCCCGATGTCCAGCTCCACGAGGTTCGGCGCCATCGTGACCTGATGGGCGGCGCGGGCGCGCAGCGCGAAGCTGCCCGCCGCGAGCTGTTGCAGCCTGAACCGGCCTTCGTCGTCGGTCAACGCGCGCAGGTCCGCGTGCTGATTTCCGTCGACGAACACGATCGCGCCCGCGACCGGGCGGGAGGTCCCACGTTCGAGCACGACGCCTTCGATGAACGCGGCGGGCACGAGCTGGAGGTCCTCGCGCAGCTCCGCGCTGCCCACCCTCACGTGGGTCTCGGCCGGCGCGTACGCCAGGTGCTCGGCGCGGACGTCATATTCTCCGGCGCCGAGCCAGAGCTCGTAGCTGCCGTCACTGCCCGTGATCGCCGCCTTGCGCTTCCCGGTGGGAATCTCCCCGGGCGCGGTTTGCGCGGTGACGATGGCCTCGGCCACGGGGCCGCCCTTGATGTCGGTGATCGTGCCGCGGACACGAACGCCGCCGCGGACCAGGCGCAGCTCGACGCGGTCGACGTTGTCGGTCCGGATCTCGACCTCCACCGGTCGGGTCGACGTGTAGCCCGGGAGCGCCGCGTCGACCTGGAAGTGCCCGTTGGACACCTCGAGCGCAAACCGCCCGGCGGCATCGCTGACCGCGACCGCGGGTGGGCTCTGGCCATCGAGGATGGTGTCGGCGAGGGTTCCGCCGCCGTCGCGGCTGACCACGACCGTGGCGCCGGGAAGCGGCGACGACGTGCGCTCGTCGATGACGACCCCGGACAAGCGCGCCCGGCTCTGCGTGCGTGCGTTCGGCTGCTCGGTGGGCGTGGGTTGCGAGCGCGCCGCCGCGACGGACGCGGTGGCGTCGTCGTCGTCAGGACCTCCACGCACGAGGCGATAGCCAATAGCCGCGATGAACAACGCGATGACTGCAGCAGCGATGATGAGGCTCTTCTTCACGGCGACTCCCGATGTGACGAGGGTTTTGATGGCCCCTCCCGTCGCGGTGGTCTGTGCGGCCGCCGACCGAGCCCCGACTGTCGCGATGACGGCGATCGCCACCGTGGCCGGGACCCGGCACGCGCTGGTGAGCTCGGTGAACCGGTCCGCCCGTTCCCGAAGCAGATCGCGTCCTCGCGACAGCAGCTTCTTGACGTTGGGCTCGCTCAGCTCGAGGCACTTCGCGATCTGCGCGACGGACTGCTCCCCTCCGTAGTGGAGCAGCATCGGCGCGCGATAGCGGTTCGGCACCCGGGCGAGCAGCTGGGACAGCGCGCGATCGGCCTCGCGTTCCATCAGCTGACGAAGCGGCGAGGTGTCCGACTCGATCTCGATCCGTGTTTCGGAGTCCGGATCTTCGATCACCTCGTGAGCTCGACCACGGACCAGCGTCCGCGCGACGTTGCGCGCGATCCCGCACAGCCACGGCGCCACCCGCGTCGGATCGCGGAGGCGATCGAGGCCTGCCCAGGCGCGCAGGAAGGTCTCCTGCGCCGCGTCCTCGGCGAGCGCTCGGTCGCCCACGACCGACAGGGCAACCGCGAACACGACGTTCTGGTAGCGGCGCACGAGCTCCGCGAACGCGAGCACGTCGCTCGCATCGCGGGCCGCCGCGACCAGGGTCGCATCGCATCGTGACGGTTGGGCCATCATCGGGAAGTGCCGGACAGGGTCGTCGCGGTGACAAAAATTGCGAGCGAAATCTCGGCCCCCTGGGAACTCGCGGGAATCACTCGCGTTCGCGGTCGAGTCCGGCCAGCGTCTTCTCGACTGCAACTCGACCAGCCACTGTTGTGCACGTTGGGACGGAGCTCGCCCAAGTGACCGAACGCCCACGGCGGGCGGAGGGCGTGGGACTTGCTGCTTTCAGAAACCGCGCGACATCGGTCTCGACTCCCTCTCTACGAACCGAGGACACCATGATGTCGAAGATGATCGGAACCGCGACGCTCGACTTCGCTCTGTTCGGCTGCGCCACCGAGAAGGCTCGTGACGGCCGTGATGACACGTTCGGCGGCGGCAAGGCGGACACGGGCGGGGTCTCCGAGGGCAGCATCGAAGCCGTCGGCGTGCTCGCGGCCGCCAACACCGTGAGCGTCGACGTGCGCCTGACGTCACCACCCGATGGCGTCGGCGTGGTCGAGCGCGCCGTCGACAACATCACGTACGTCCGGCTCGGCGATGACGGCGTCGCGGGCACGGAAGACGACGGCCGCTTCACCACCCTCGCAGAGCTCGACGCGGTTCCGTTCGTCGGTCCGATCGCGTTCGGGAAGCTGCTCGCGTACGCCCGCAGCCACGGCCTGGTGCCCACGGTGACGCTGCTCGGGCTCGAGACGGACCGCTGCGACGCGGCCGGCGTGTGTGGCAACGCGCTCGTGCGGATCGACTCGGCGAGCGGGGAATCGACGCCGCTCGCGCGCGTGATCTCGTCACCGCTGGACTCGTTCGCGAACAACGAGTGGATCGTGGAGGCGAACGAGCAGGAGGTGCTGTTTCTGATGAAGCATGTCGGCGGTAACTCCCTCGACTTCGCGGATCTGCAGGCCGGCACCGTGCAATCGCTCTTCCCGCTGGCACACACGTTCGTGAAGCTCCTGCCGAACCCCGACGACGGCATGCTGTACGGCCTGGCCCAGGCGCAACCCGGTGACAGCACCGATCTCGTCCGCGTCGACCCCACGACCGGTGAAGAGACGGTGCTGGGGACGTTGCCCGGCGCGGGCTTCTACCACGGCACCGCCGGCTTCGAGCACGGCCAGCTCCGGTTCTTCGGGTCCTACAATGACCAGTTCCAGCTGATCACCGCAGACATCACCACGGGCACGTTCCAGCCCACGCCGCTTGGCCACGAGTTCTTGTATCTCGTGCGCGATCCGGCGGATGGGTCGATGCTCGGGGTGACCTGGAACGAAGGCACGCCGACGGCGTTTGCCAACAACATCATCCGGATCGATCCGAGCGGTGGTGAGACGTTGCTCGGCGCGATCACCTCTCAGTTCTACTTCGTGCAGCCGCACGCCGGGTTCGACCCCTCGACTCGCCGGCTGCTGTTCCGCACCGCCCCGCAGAGCGCCCAGACCGAGCAGCTGCAGGCGCTCGACTGGGACGGCACCGTGACCTCGATGATGTCGTGGCGGTCAGGGGACTACGTCGACCTCCACGAGCTGACGCCGTGATGGGCGCGTGGTCAGGTGTTCTCGTGTGACAGACCCGCCACCGCGCGGCGGTCGGCCGTACGGGAGGATCGAGCCCGCGCCATCTTCGGAGTACATGCTCCGCAGCGCTGCAGCCGCGGACCTGATCTGGCTCGGGCAAGCGACCTTCGGTCAGGCCGACGGTCCGGGCCTGGTGTACGGGTTCGACATCGCGTCATCCCGGCCGTGACGCGCCGACCGGTCGACGTCGTCCGACCACGCACGATGATCAACACCGACAGCTTGCGCACGATCCGAACACGTAGCTACTCAAACAGCCAGCGCACGAGCTTCTTCGTCCACGACGCGCTGCGCTCGTCACGCTGGCCTGCTGCGCTGCTGAGCACGCGCTCGAGCTCGGTCGCATCGAACCAGAACATCTCGTCGGAGTAGCACCGGTCGACAGCGACGCCGCCGAGGAACACCGCATCCATCGGCTGACCACATGCGCCGCAGGGCACGGGTGCGTCGCGGGTCCGCCGCGCGATCGTCGACACGCCGCTGGTCCCTCCTTCGGGCATCAGCTCGGGCGCGATCACGAGGAGCTCCGAGGTCAGCTCGCCGAGGCTGACGAGCGAGCCCCGACACGCGCCGCACCGCCAGTGGTCGCGCTCATCGCGGCGAACCAGGGTGAGGAAACACCGCGGGCACGAGATAGGACGATCGCGGTAGGTCATGGGCATCGACCGTACTGCATTGGAGCTTGAGATAGCCGCGTGTGCCACGGCCGGAAGATATCCTGCAACCGCGTGGCGCCTCGTGCGTGGAGCTCCCACAAGGAGACTCCCATGATGAGATCGACATGCAGGTTCGTGCTCGCCGGTTTGGTTGTTGCACTCGGATGTGGCGGCGGTGGTGGTGGTGGCGGCGGCGACGGAGTTGACGGCGGAGCCACGGATGCCTCGGGGCAGGAAGCGATCGTCAATGGCAGGCCCGCGAGCGTGTTCTACGGCCAGTTCGCTCACGCGACGACCCACACCGGCGTCGCTGGGGCCGCCGCCTTCGCGAGCCAGCCCGACGGGCGCAACGCGTTCCTTGTCACCTTCTTCCTCATGCCCAACAACCAGTTAGCGCTGTTCTACGCAGAGGGTGAAGGCGAGGTGACCTCCTCGGGGCACTCGATCAACGTGCTCGCGAATGCGAGGAAGAAGCGCACCGGGACCTGGCACGTCGAGGGCGCGCAGCTGGCCCTCGACGAGTTCATGCGGTGCGATGGGTTCACGTTCAACGAGCACGACGCCCTGCGCTGCACGCTGGCGGCCCCGATCCTGACCGCCGACGCGGTGGGACGCTCCGGCACCTTCGGCAAGGCGTTCGGAGATAGCTCGCCCGACGACAGCGAGTTCGCCGACTACGTGCCGTGAAGCAGTGCGATAGTGCGGGCGCAGCGATGGCTTGCCCGCCGCCCCAGGAGTTCAGCGAGTTCGTGAGCGGCTCGCTCGCGCCGGATGCGCGCGACGCGCTCGAGGCGCACGTCGACACGTGCACGAGCTGCCGGATCACGCTCTCCGAGCTCGGCCGGACCGGTGCGGCCGCGGCGGCCAGTCGACCCGCCCTGCCGGTGCTCGGCGAGAGGGTGGAGCGCTACGAGATCGTGGGCGAGCTCGGCGCCGGGGCGATGGGCATCGTCTATCGGGCACGCGATCCCGAGCTCGATCGCGAGCTGGCGGTCAAGCTCGTGCAGCCGCAGGCCGGTGTCGCCGAGGACGAGCTCGTGCGGCAGCGCATGCTGCGCGAGGGCCGCGCGCTCGCGCGGATCGATCACCCCAACGTCGTGCGCGTGTTCGATGTGGGCTGGTGGCGTGGCGCGCTGTTTGTCGCGATGGAGCGCGCGCCCGGCGTGTCGCTCCGACTGTGGCTCGCCGCGCAGCCCCGGAGCGCCCGCGCGATCGTCGATGTGTTCGTGCAGTGCGCGCTCGGCCTGGCCGCTGCGCACGACGCCGGCGTGATCCATCGTGACTTCAAGCCCGACAACGTCGTCGTCGACGAGGCCGGGCGCGCTCGCGTGATGGACTTCGGCCTCGCTCAGACCGCACCGAGCGGGCGCGAGGTGCCGCACGATCCCGACCCGCTCGACCGCCTGGCGGCGACCGCCATCGCGAGCGAGCCTGGAGATCCCCGGCTGACACGAACCCGGGGCATCGTCGGGACGCCTGCCTACATGGCGCCCGAACAGCATCGCGGCACGTCGATCGATGGCCGCGCCGATCAGTTCGCGTGGTGCGTGGCGCTCGCCGAGGCGCTCGGAGGCCACCGGCCGTATCGCGGCGACACCGTCGAGGGGATGCTCGCCGCCATGGCGTCGGGCCGGCCCGAGCTGCCGGCCACGATCGCGCGGCCGGTGCGGCGCGTGCTCGCACGCGGCCTGGCCTTCGCGCCCGACCGGAGGTTCCCGAGCATGACCGCGGTGGTCCGCGCGATCGCGCCGCCGCATCATGGGTGGCCCGCACTGGCCGTGGGGCTCGCGACCGTGGCGGTCACGAGCGTCCTCGTGGTCGGGCTGCGCACCGTCCCCGACGATCCGTGCGCAGGCGTCGCGGCGCCGGTCGCGGCGACCTGGAACCCATCGCGCGCGGCGCGGATCGGCGCGCTGTTCGCGAGCATCGGCCGACCGTTCGCCGAGCGGACCTGGCAGTACGCCCAGGCCGGCGTCGAACGCTACGCGGGCACGTGGACGGCGAGCAGGGTCGGCGTGTGCCGCGCCGGAGTCGAGCGCGGCGAGCTCGATGCCGCGGCCCGCGCGGCGACGGTGCGTTGTCTCGAGCGGCGTGTGATCGATCTCGAGGCCATCCTCGCGCGCTGGGAGCATGGTGAGCTCGACGTCCTCGCGACTGCGCCGCACGCGGTCGACACGCTCGTGCCCACCGCACGCTGCATGACGCCCGAGCTCGACGCCGCACCCGCGACCGAGTCCGACCGGCTGCGCCTCCAGGCACTGGTGGGGCGATTCGCGGCCGCGCGCGTCGCGTCTGACACCGGACATCCGCTCGATGCCGAGCCCGTGCTCGCCGGGCTGGACCGCGAGCTCGCGGCCACCCCGTTTCACGCGCTGCGTGCGGAGCTCCTGATCGAGCTCTCCTCCGTCGAGCGCGACCTCGGCAAGCGCGAGCTTGCCCGCGAGCAGCTGGTGACCGCGCTCGCCGAGGCCGAGACCGCGCGTGCCGATCGCGCGCGCGCGGCCGCGTGGATCGCGATGGCTGCGCTGACCGCAGATGACTTCGTGCGCGGGTCCGAGGCGCGGGATGCGTTGCGCCTCGCGAGTGCCGTGCTCGATCACCTCGGCAACCCCGAGGACCTCGCGCGACTGCACGATGCGACCCGTGGGCTGGTCGCGCTGCGCACCGGCGACCCGGCGGAGGCGGTGGCCGCGCTGCGCCGCTCGCTCGATGTGCAGCCGCCGCTGCCCGCCACCGAGCGCGCGAGCCGCACGCAGATGCTCGCGCGCGCGCTGATCGCCGCCGGCCAGGTCGACACCGCGCTTGCCGAGCTCGGAGGCGCCGAGGCCCTGCTCGTCAGCGCGCTCGGTCCCGACGCGCCGCAGCTCGTGTTCGTCCTCAACAGCATGATGGAGCCGCTCGAGTACCTCGGACACGCTGACCAGGCGATCGCGCGCGGCGAGCGGGCCCTCGCGCTGTTCGACGCGAGCTACGGCAAGCTCAACCCGCGGCGCATCCAGCTACTCGGCAACCTGGCGGGCATGTACGCGAGCGCCGGCGACCGCGGCCGCGCCCGCGCTCTCGAGGAAGACGCCGTGCACGCCAGCGAGCGCCAGCTCGGGCCGGACGCAGTGGCCACGGCGAACGCCCGCCTCAACCTGGCGATCACGCTCGTCAAGCTCGGCGAGCCACTCCCCGCGATCGGCCAGCTCGATCGCGCCCTCGTCATCTACACCAAGGTGCTCGGCGCGGAGGCTCCGGTCCTCGCGAACGTCCACAGCACGTTCATCGGCGCCTACGGAGCGTTGCACCAGCCCGCCGAGGCACTCGCGCACGCGCAGCGGGCACTCGCGATCCGCGAGGTCTCGAACGTGCCCGCGCCGTACGTGGCGTATAGCCGGCTCGAGCTCGCGGACGCCCTCGTCGCCGCCGGACAGCGCGACCAAGGCATCGCGATGGCGAGACGCGCGCTCGAGATCCCTCTCGACAAGACCGGGCGCGAGGCCGAGCTGGCTGCCGAGATCCGGCGCTGGCTCGCGGCGCAGACCCGCCCGCGCTGATCGCGACCTCCGGCAGCCGTGGCATGATGATGCGCGATGCCCGCGCTCGTGGATGCCTTCGTCGCGGCCCTGCCGGAAGCCGAGCAGGCGCGCGCACGTGAGGATCACTCGCTCGAGCCCGCGCTGCGTCAGGCGTTCGAGCGCGGCCGCGAGGCGCATCCCGCGATCGCGACCCAAGGGGAGGCCTTCGCCGCGTTCTTCGCGCCCCATGCCGATGATGCCCGCCCCGCGTCCCAGTGGCTGCCGGGTCGCAATGTCACCGACGCGTACCTCGCGTGCGCGATCGCCCATCACGATCCAGCCGCGGTCGCCGCGTTCGAAGCGGTCTTCGTGCCCGAGCTGCAGCGCGCTGCCGCGCGCCTCGTGCAGGACGCCGACCTCGCGCGCGAGGTGGTCGCGGTCGTCCGCGAGAAGCTCGTGGTCGGCACCGACGCGCGCGGGCCGCGGATCGCCGACTACGGCGGTCACGGTGAGCTGCTCGTGTGGGCGCGCGTGATCGCCATTCGCACGGCGCTCACCCACCTGCGCACGCACCAGCGCCATCTCCCTGCCGACGACCACCTGTGGGAGCTCGCGTCGCCGAGCATCGACCCGGCGCTCGCCGTCATCAAGCGCGAGGCCGCGACGCAGATCAAGGATGCGTTCCATCACGCGCTCGCCGAGCTGTCGCCGCGCCAGCGCAACCTGCTTCGCCAGCACCTGCTCGATAGCCTCACGATCGACGAGCTCGGCGCGATCTACCAGGTCCATCGCGTCACCGCCGCCCGGTGGCTCGCCGCGGCCCGGGCCGACCTGTGGGCTCACACGCGGCGCCGGCTGCGCCAGACCCTCGGCCTGTCCGATGCGTCGATCGGCGCGATGCTGGACGATATCCGCAGCACGCTCGACCTCAGCATCGAGCGCGCGCTCGGCCCGGCGGTCGCGCGCTGACAGGACCCCGATCGTGCGGCGTCTCCGCGATGAAGAGGAGCCTGTTTCCGCGGCTGGACGCCAGGCCGCTCCATGAGGCGATCCGGATCGAGCACGATCGTCTGGGTCGTCAAACGTGGAGCAGCCCTATGGTAAGAAGGTGCGATGAGTGAGCCATACGCGCGAAACTGGACCCAGGGACGGAATCGGTTGGAGGCGATCGCGCGAAAGGCCGATCCCGAGACCCAGCGCCATCTCGACGAGCTCGGCATCTGCGACGGCTGGAATTGCCTCGAGATCGGCGCGGGCTCGGGAACCCTCTCGGAGTGGATGGCCCAGCGAGTCGCGCCTGGTGGACGAGTCGTGGCCACGGATGTCGATACCCGCGCGCTCGATGAGCTCAAGGCCAAGAACCTGGAGGTTCGAAAGCACGACGTCGACAAGGAGCCACTGCCTCCTGGGTCCTATGACCTGGTGGTCGCCCGGTATCTGTTCGAGTGGTTGAATGACCCCAAGAAGGTGCTCCAGAAGCTCGTTGCTTCCTTGGTTCCGAATGGGTGGATCTTGATCGAGAGCGATGACTGGGGGGCGCTCCCTCCCCCGAGCTCGGGCGCGCCCGAACAGTTGAAGAAGGTGCGAGAGGCGTTCTTCGAGTTCCTCGGTCGCTCGTCTGGCTACAACCCGGACGTTGGCCGTCAGCTCGTGGGCTTGCTCGAAGCGGCTGGCATGGAGAGCGTCGGAGCCACCGGGCGAAGCGTGTTGCTTCGTGGCGGCAGTCCAGGGGTGCAGCTCTACAAGTACGAGCTCGAGCTGGTAGGGGCCCAGATGGTCGAAGCCGGTAAGATCACCAGCGCAGATCTGGCGTCCGCGTTGAAGGTCTACGACGACCCGAAGTTCTGCATGATGTCTCCGCTGACCATCACCGCGTGGGGACGCAAGCCGAGCTGATCGGGGGTGGGATCTTCGACCTTGCTGAAGTAGGCTGCCGCGGTGATGCTCACGCGCGTGTTGTGCGGCTGGATCGCGTCGGGGGGACTCGCGTGCGGCGGCCACCACGGCAGCGACCACCACGCCAGCAGCGACGCGCCTTCGCGTCCGGTCTCGGTGGCGACCAGCCAGCTGGCGACCAGCCAGCCGGCGACCCTCAAGACGGTGACCCTCAAGACGCGCCCGATCCCTAAAGGCGATTACAGCCGCATCGATGTCGGCATGGACTATCCCGAGGAGGCGCGCGCACTCGGTATCGAGGGCACGATCAGTGTGCGGATGGTCGTCGACGACAAGGGTCGGGTGGAGACCGCGGTCGTGCTCACGCCACTCGGCTACGGGCTCGACGAGCTCGCGATCGCGCGCGCGCGCAGGATCGAGTTCGAGCCTGCCAGGGACAGCGACGACACGCCGATCCGCGCGGTGATCGTGTGGAGATTCAACATGACCTTGCCACCGAAGTAGGTCGGCGCGGGAGCTCGTCGGGAGAGCTCAGTACGTGAGAAACCGCATCGAGGCGAGGTACGACACGCACAGCCCGCGCCACGCGGTCTTGCCGTCGTCCCCCGCGGGGGACAACGCGCGCAGGAGCTCCACGCCCTCGGCGACGTCGGCCGTCGCCGCATCATCGATGAAGAACCGCCGGAACAGCGCCTGGATCTGCGCCGCGACCTGGTCTCCGCCCGCGTCGAACGCGGCCCCCGGATCGAGCTCGGTGAACACCGTGCGGGTAGCGGCGCCCGCCTCGGCGGCGACGACGTCGCCGCACACCTGGAACGCCAGCTTGCGGATCAGGACGATGCGCTGCTGGCTGGGCGTGAGGTCATCCGCGAACGTGGTCACGTAGTCCGCGCCGCCGAGCGCGCCGCGGTGGAGGTCCCATTGATCGACGTCGCCAACGACCCAGCTCCGCCCGGTCGCCCGGCTCACCTCGCTGCGCAGCATCTCGAAGCTGAGCATGCGGGTGTTCTGCGACAGCGGCACGTCGATCGACTGCCAGTACTCGGAGATGTCGCGCCCACCGGCGCCCGCCATCTCGGCGCTGTTGACCTCGGCCGGGCCGGGGTCGTTGCAGCTGGTCAGCGTGAGGACGAGCCCCGCCGCGATGAGTGCGGCCGATCGGGCGCGCACGGTCTTGTGGATTAGCGAGAACAATAGGCCTCCGACGTCACGAAGTGCTTGATCAGCGCGCGCGCCTGGTACCCGCTGGCCGCGAACAAGCCGGCCGCGTCGCTGTAGTACGCCGCCTCCTCGCGAGCCAGCTCGCGGCCGAACAGCCGCTTGAAGAAGAAGTTGATCGCCTGGGACTTGAACTCATTGGTGGACGCCGCGATCCGGCCCAGATCGGGCAGCCCGCGGCCGGTCTGCAGCAGGAACGAGGCGTCGGGGTCGGTGCAGTCCGCGATGCGATCGCCGTGGTCGTCGTAGCACTGGGCGAACCGGGCGAGCGAATCGATGCCGTAGGTCGGGTGAACGTGGCAGCCCGCGCACGCCGCGTTGCCGGCGAGCCCGTCGGGGCTGACGTCGATCATCTGATCGAGCGGGAGCGTGACCGCGACCAGGGTGATCCCGGCGAACTGCCGCTCGAACCGCCCGGCCCAGTTGCGCCGAAACGACCCGACCGTGCTCTGCAGCCCGTAGCGCGTCGACAGGATGCCCGCGGCCGGACGGTCGGTGATCTCGTGCTCGACGCCGTCCTTGTCGACGGTGTAGGTCGCGGTCAAGACCTCGCGCCAGTCCCGGTCCTCGAGCAAGACGTGGTGCATGAGCCGCGCGGGCTCCTCGACGTCGGTCTCCGCGGTCGTCAGGTTGGTCGGCGTGAACTCCTGCCGCATCCAGTCGAACGAGACCTGCTTGAACTCGGGGCTGACGAGCAGCTCGTCGGCCAGTTGATCGAGCGTCGCCTCGCCACGCTCGACCCGCGCCATGGCCTCGGGCGCCGGCGCGCGGTGGGTCAGGTCGAGCGCCATCTTGCGCAGGCACAGCAGATCGGACATCCGCTCGAGCGACGACGGCGGCGGCGTGTCGACGCTGCCACCGCCGTCGATCTGACCCGTGCAGGCGAGGGTAGGGGCGAGGGCGGCGATGATGGCCAGGTTGGCCAGGCTGGTTCGCGCGGTTCGGGTCATCGGCTCGGTACTCATTTCGTTCACGGCTTGAGCACGGCGTTGATCGGCTTGGCGGTCGAGTACGTCGCGGGATCGACGCCGTTCGCCTGGAGGATGGTCGCCACGACGTCCATCCAGGTGGCCGTGGAGCCCTGGTTGAGCGCGCCGGTGTTGAAGTCGGCCGGGATCGCGTTGAGCTGGCCGTCGAGGTCGCCGAAGCCGTAACCGCGCTTGAACCGGCCGCCGAAACACGCCACGTGGGTCGCGTCATGGTGGAACGTGCCGTTGGTGTTCTCGGCGTTCGCCGAGCGCCCCATCTCGGAGGCGATCACGACGTGCGTGGTCTCGAACATGCTGACCGTCGGATCGAGGGGTGACGGGGTTGCCTTCAGCGCCGACAGCAACCGCGCGATGTCGTCGAAGTAGCGGGTGCCGGTGGTCTGCTGGTAGGTCGTGGGGCTCGCGCCGCCGTGGTTATCGTAGGAGTAGTTGTCGGAGGCGACCATCGAGATCACGTGGCTCGCCTGATTGCGGGCCAGCTGGAACGCGAGCGCCGTCATCGGCTTGAGGTGCGGCGTGGCCTGGAACCCGGTCTTGCCGAGATCGGCGTCGCCGAGGTTGAACAGCGTGCGCGTGGCCGTGTCCGGAGGCCACACCGGGCCCACCGTGCGACCGAGCAGATCGTTGGCCTGCGCGTTGGCCTGGCCGAACTGCCCCACGGTGGTGGACTGAAGCCTCGGGTTGTAGAGCCGCGCGTCGCTCTTGCCGATCGCCGCGTACACGGCCAGTTGCTCGGCCGTCGGCGGCAGGCCCATCGAGGTATCGAGGCTGGACGCGAACGCGCCGATGTCGAGGATGCGCTGGGCGGCGCCGAGCGGATCGGGGCTGGGGTTGTGGAACTTGACGTAGTCGGTGTCGCGATCCGACGCGCTGTACTCGCGCTTCCAGTACGAGGTCACGTTGGGGGCCACCGCCGACGAGCGGCTCAGCAGGGCCGAGGCGAGCACGTTGGTCCACGGCGGGCGCGCGATCGCATCGTTCGCCTTGCCGTACCAGAGCTCGACCAGGCCGGTGTGGTGGTCGATGTTCGAGCTCATGCGTACGTTGCGGATGATCGCCGCGTCTTCCATGTGCGGCGCCATCGCGGCCAGCGTCGGCTGGTACCAGCGCACGCCCGCCGCGGTCTGCTTGATCCCGTCCGCGGTGACGCCGCGGCTCGGCATCCCGGTCCGGGCAGCGAAGTGGTAGCAGGGGTCCCAGCCGCCGCGGAGCTGGATGAAGATGGTCGGGAAC
>JAGSPR010000230.1 GCA_018262455.1 Deltaproteobacteria bacterium
ATGATTCAGTCGGGGTACACGGATATCGAGCGGCGGCTCGTCGCCTGGGCCGAGCAGCGCCCTGATGTCCGCGCCGTCGTGTTCCAGGGCTCGCGCTCGCGCAAGTCCAACCACCCGTCGTACAGCCAGCCCGACCGGTGGTCGGACATGGACGCCTACGTCCTCGTCGACGACACCCGACCGTTCCTCGAGTCGACCGATTGGCTGGCCCAGCTCGGCACCCCCTGGTTCTCGTTCGCCGGCCAGCTCCCCGAGAACTGCCCAGAGGTCACGCGCTACTGCCTCGTGTTCCCCGGGGCGCTGCAGGTCGACGTGATCGTCGTGCCGGTCAGCTACGTGATGGCGGAGCTCGAGGAGCCGACGCCCGACTGCGTCTATATTGTCCAGCAAGGCGTGCGCGTGGCCGTCGACAAGATGGGCTTGCGCGACAAGAAGCTGTGCCAGCTCAACGCCGCACCGACGCTGCCCCCGGTGTCGCGGCGGACGCCGACCGAGGCGGAGTTCCACCGCACGGTCAACGAGTTCTGGTTCGAATGCGCCGGGGTGGCCAAGAAGCTCCGCCGCGGGGAGGTGTGGCGCGGCGTCGCGCTGATCAACACGAGCCTCGCGGCCAAGAGCCTGCTCGCCTTGGTCGAATGGAACGCCGTGGCCACCCACGGCCCGACCTACAACGTCTGGTTCGACGGGCGCTACCTCGAGTGGTGGGCCGATCCGGCCCGCGTCGAGCGCTTGCGCGGCGTGTTCGCGCCCTACGATCGCGAGGGCGCGTGGACCGCGCTGCTCGCGATCATGGACGTGTTCGAGGAGCTGTCGATCGACACCGCGGCGCGGCTGCGGTTCAGCCCGCCCGCCGCGACCACGCGCGAGGTCCGCGCGTGGGTCGCGCGCACCCACCAGGACCGCACGGAGGCAGGCGATGGACGCGAGTAGGAGCTCGGGACCGACGACGCGCAACCTGCTGTTCGTGGTCGGCGCGTATCCCGCCCCGGTGTGTGATCACGGCCGAATTGCGCGCAACTGCTTGACGACGCGGTCTGGCTCGTCTCAGCTGGCTTGGAGCACATGAACGTGAAGAGCCAGACGATTATTGCCGTGATTGGCGCTTATCCCGACGTCGGCAAAGGTACTTTCTCGGGGGCACTCGCGTACCTGCTGAAGAAGCAGGGTTTGAGGGCTGGTATCGCGAAGTTCGATGGCTATTTCAACATCGATAGCGCGAACATCAACCCCTATCACGCTCGGGCGACGTTCCTGTACTCGGAAGAAGAATGTTTCGTCCTCAAGGACGGACATGTAACGGATTGCGATCATGGATACTACGAGAGGTTTCTCGACGAGGAGCTGACGGCCGAGTCCTACATCACCAACGGGCAGGTCCTCGATTCGCTGTTACGGCGGATCAAGTCCAACGACTTCGCGATCGGCGAAGTGCTCAAGTACAAGCACTTTCGCGACGAGCTGAAGCGCAAGCTCCGCAAGCTGACGGCCAAGGCAGATATGCTCGTCTTCGAGATCGGTGGGACGATCGGAGACGACGAGCTGGTCCAGTTGTTCAAGGTGCTGCGCGAGCTCAAGGCCCTCGACGAGGTGGACGTGAAGGTCGTCATGATGTCGCCCTACTTCTCCCTCGGCTCGGCGGACGGCGAGCTGTCAGCGAGGACGAAGGTCACGCGCAAGGGCTTCTTGGATCTCCAGGAGATCGGCTTGCGACCCGACATCGTCGTGATGCGAAACGACCGGCCGATGTTCAAGAACGACGTTCATTACATCGCCTCGGATTGCAGCCTACCGCCGCGGCGAATCATCTCCGATCCGCAGCTGTCGAACACCTACGAGCTGCCCGCGATCCTCGAGAAACAGCACCTCCTCGAGTCCCTGTTCCCCAACCGGAAGTTCAAGAAGATCAGATCTCGACTCGAGGACTACTGCTCCGCACTACGGGGCGCGAAACGTGTCGTGAAGATCGGCGTGCTCGGCAAGTGCGGCGCTGACTGGGTCAACGGCCACCTGTCCTTGAAAGAGGCGTTGGGCCACGCGGGCGTCGCGCTCGGGAGACGCGTGGAGATCCTCTGGCTCGACGACTACATGAAGGACAAGACGCCGCTGCCGCTCGATGAGATCAGCGGGCTGGTCGTCGCCGACGGGACGAGCTTCCTCGACGAAAAGATCGAGCTTATCCGGAGCTGCCGACGCAAGAACACACCGATCGTCGCGATCTCGTTCGGCGCGGACCTGCTGCTCAAGGAGTTCTGCGAGACCGATCTGCGCCTCAAGATCTCGCTCGACGAAGTCGAGCCTGCTGCCCCGTTCAACGTGGCCAAGACCGCGCTGTTCGTGGGATCGCACGCGACGAAGTTCGCCGAGAAATCATGGCTCCACAAGGCGCTGAAAGGCGCCACGCCGGAGCGCTATCGCCATCAGGCGTGGCCGTCCAAGAAGCTGGTCAAGCGCGTCGAGTCCCACGTGCATTTCATCGGTTGGACCGCGACCGGCGAGGCGGCCGCGTTCGAGATCTCCGAGACCTGCTTCGGCGTCAAGTTTGCGCCTCACTACAAGTCGAGGCCGGGGAAGCCCCATCCGGTGTTCGTCCACTTCATGGAGCGATGCACGAAGCGCGCGTGACGCGAGGGCAACGCCTCAGCGCGGCGGCGACATACCCTCCTCGGCCATGATCGCTTCGAACCCGGCGAGCCGCCAGCCAGGCAGCGTGGCGAGCAGCGACCGGCTGGTGAGATCGAGGTCGAGCGGCGTGATGGACACGAGCCCGCTACGAACCGCGGTCGTGTCCGCGCCCGGGGGCTCGGAATCGCTGGTCTTGGCGCTGCCGAGACAGTAGTAGTAGCGCCGGCCGCGCTGGCCGTTCACCACCTCGACCTCGTCGGAGTAGATCCGCTCGCCGAGCCGCGTCCACTGGTAACCCTCGATCGGGCGGTTGGGGACGTTGACGTTGAGCAACGTCTTCGTAGGCAGCCCTGCGGCGAGGATGGCGTGGGCGAGCGCGTGCGCGAAGTCCGAGGCAGGGCCGAGCCCGTCGGAGGGACCGCGCTCCAGCGAGATCGCAAACGCCGGCACGCCGTGGATCGCTGCCTCGACGGCGGCGGCAACGGTTCCCGAGAAGAAGAAGTCCGAGCCCAGGTTGTAGTCGTCGTTGATGCCGGATACGACGAGATCGGGCTTACGCCCAGCGACGTGATGTACGCCGAGGTACACGCAGTCAGCAGGCGTGCCGTCGACCGAGTACTGCCCGGGCGCGACCTCGGCGACGAGCAGCGGCCGGTCGAGCGTGATCGCGTGAGAGGAAGCGCTGCGATTTCGATCGGGCGCGACCACCACGACCTCGCCGAGGTCGGCGAGTCGACTGGCAAGGATCTGGATCCCGGCTGCGTGGATGCCATCGTCGTTGCAGAGAAGGATTAGGGGCTTCACGAGGTGCTCAGGCTAACCTGGCACAGCGACCACACGCCGATTCGGGTGACCCACGCAAAACGACCACGATATTTGTTTCGCGACTTTGCAGCCGAGACCCTCGCGTGGTCAAATGGCAATGGCCGTGGTGTCGCCCAAGAACTCGTCGAGCGACGCCAGCGACCTGAGCGCACACGCAGAGCGTTCGCTGCTCGACCAGACGTTCGATCCCGAAGCGTTTCGCGCGCTCGGCCACCGCTGGGTGGACGCGCTCGCCGAGTACCTCGCGAGCGCTCGCGACCGAAAGATCCCGGTGCTGCCGTGGCAAGCGCCTCGGGACATGCTGGCTGAATGGCCGGCGGAGTTTCCAGCACGCGACGGCGGTGACCCCGATACGTTGCTCGCTCGCGTCATCGCGACGAGCAACCACCTCCATCATCCTCGCTACTTCGGTCACCAGTGCGCCACGACGCTTCCGCTCGCCGCGCTCTGCGAGTTACTCGGAGGCATCCTCAACAACGGCAGCATCTACGAGATGGGGCCGGGCGCGATGGCGATGGAGCGCGCGGTGAGCGGGTGGCTCACCCGCCAGCTCGGGTTCGGCGCCGGCGCGGAGGCGATCTTCACGTCCGGCGGCTCGCTCGGAAACCTCACCGGACTGCTCGCCGCGCAGGCCAGCCGTGCCGGCCACGTGTGGAAGGACGGGCAGCACGCAGGGCCACCACTCGCCGTCCTCGTCTCCTCGCACGCGCACTACTCGATCTCCCGCGCCGTGTGCATCCTCGGCTGGGGCGAGGGCGGCGCGGTCGACGTGCCCGTCGACACGGCGTTCCGGATGCGGCCGGACGAGCTCGAGCCGGCGCTCGCCAGAGCAAGGCAGGCCGGTCGGCGCGTGATCGCGGTGGTCGCGACCGCGGGGTCGGTGCCGACCGGCGCATACGATCCACTCCCCGCGATCGCGGACTTCTGCGCGAAGCACGAGCTGTGGCTTCACGTCGACGGCGCGCACGGCGCGGCGGCAGCGCTGTCGCCGCATCATCGCCACTTGGTGGACGGCATCGAGCGCGCCGACTCGGTCGTGTGGGACGCACACAAGATGCTGCTCATGCCATCGCTGCTCACCGCGGTGGTGTTCCGCGACTCGGCGAGCTCGTATGACAGCTTCGCTCAGGATGCGCAGTACTTGCTCAATAGCCCGACGCCATGGGCGGATAGCTGCCAGCGCACTTTCGAATGCACCAAGGACACGATGGTGCTCAAGCTCTACGTCGCGCTCGCACACTTCGGACCCGCACTGTTCTCCGAGTACGTCCACCGGATGTTCTCGCTCGCCGCGACGTTCGCCAAGCTGATCGCGGAGAGCCCGGACTTCGAGCTCGCGGTGCCGCCCGCGTGCAACATCGTCATGTTCCGGTACGTGCCACCCGGTGCGACCGACCTCGACGAGCTGCAAGCGTGGATTCGCGAGCGCTTGCGCAATGATGGCAGCTTCTATCTCGTGCGCGCATCGCTCGACTCGCACCTCTACCTGCGCACGTGCATGATGAATCCGCTGTCGACCGAGAACGACTTGCGGGCGTTGATGGACGCCGTGCGGCGCGCGGTCGCGGATCGTCCCGGCCGCTGAGCCGCGAGCAGCGTTGGGGGGGGGCGACCGCCGCACCCGCCATCACGAACACGTTCGTGTACCCGAAGCTGCGGGCGCGCCCGGGCTTGCGCGTCTCGTCGCCGTTGCAGTCGACCGCCTGCCGGCGATCGCGGCGGCAGCCAACGCGGTGGCGAACAGCACCTTGCGCATGCGTCGAGGATAGCCCGAACCTGGCGAGCTGGTTTGCCCGGGGCGCCGACGCGGTCCGGGCCGTGGCACAATCGTGCGGTGAGCCCGCTGCGACCTGTCCTCGACGAGCTCGAGCGCGGCCACGAGCGTCGCGCGCTGGAGCTGGCGCTCGCGGTCTGGCGCGAGGGGCGCGATCCTGTGGTGGCCGACGTGGTCGACGCGATCTCGGCGCGCGTCGCCCGTCCGTACCACGAGATGATGCGGCCGTGGATGAAGGGCTACGAGCGCTCACGGCGCTGGAGGCACGTCGAAGCCGCGCGCGATCCGCTCGACCTGCCGGCATTGCTCGTCGGCGCGCGGAGCGAGGGCGCCGACGTCGTGACCCGGCTGGAGCAATGGGAGGACGATCCGCGGATCGCCGCGTGGATCGTGAAGGATACGGACAAGCTGTGGGGCGCTGATGTCCCGGCAGCGCAGAGGCTGCTCGTGCGGCTCGCAGATCGCCGCGGCGTGCCCGCGCTCGCCGCCGCTGGGCCGCCATGGAGCGACATCGCACGCAAGATCAACGAGGCCAGCGACTCCACCCCGCTCGACGAGACCGCCGTCGCGATCAGCGCGCTGCTGGTGCGTCGCCGCGTAGCCGAGGACGAGCACGCGGCAGCGACGCTGCTGCGGATCGAGCGAGTGCTCGATGATCCCGCTGATCTCGCCGAGCGATTGGTGCTCTCGGACTGGCTGCTCGACCACGGCGATCCGCGCGGTGAGCTGATCGCGCTGCAGCTCGGCCGGCCATCGCGCGCGAATGCCCTCCGCGTGCGCGAGTTGCTCCGCCGCCACGCGAGCGACTGGCTCGAAGGGCTCTCGGTCTGGGGCGGCGAGCACCGCTTCGTCGCCGGGTTCCTCGATAGCTGCACCTACGACGTCCGCCGGAACCGCCACGCCTCGCCCGCCCGCGGCTGGGCAACCGTGCGTCACGTGCAGCTCCTCCGCGATGGAGAGCACGGCTGCACGTTCGTCCCGATCCTGCCCCACGCGCCGAGGCTGTACACGATCTGGAACGCCGCGCCCCCGACCGTGCGGGCGCTCGCGGCCGGTGCGCGCCCCGAGGTTCGCCGGCTGAGCTTCGCGCTCGACGCGTTCGCGCGGTCCGAGCGTCCGATCGTGGCGGCGCTCGAGGGGCTGCCACTCCTCAGACACCTCCAGCTGGGTCGGTGCACTCCGAGCTCGTGGATCGTCGGCGGCCCCGCCTGGCGGCGCGTCGAGGTTGTCTCGATCATCGCCGGCGCGGACCAGCTCGGGGGCTGGCTAGACCTGTTCGCGAAACCGGTGTCCGCGCGGATCCGATCGCTCCGGATGCGGGCCTCCGGGCGGACCCATGCATTCTTCGAGTGGACCTATCGGATCACGCGACCCGCGCACCTCACGATCATCGGCGTCACCAAGCGCGGCTGGCCGAGCACCGAGAACGACCCGGCGACGGCGCTGGTCACCGCACTCCGTAGCGTGCGGTCCGGATCGCTGGATCGGGTGACCGTGCACGCGCAGAACGTCCCGCTCGACGCCGCTGCCGCCGAGCTCGCGCGGATCCGCCGGTGACCATCGAGCCCCCCGCTTCGGCGAGGGCGTGCTTCCCTGCAGCAGCTCCAGTTGTCAGTGAGCAAGCGTGGTCGCCAGCATGTCCGAGTTGCGCTTGCGCTCGGCTCAGCTTGGCAGCGATCGCGTCAGATCTCGTGCGGCATCGGCCGGCGCGGCGCGCAGAAGTAGCTCAGCGGCGAGTACGGCCCGAAGTTCGGACGCGCGACGTGTACAGATCGGCGTAGTCGTTGACCTGCTCGCATGGGGTGGCCCGCGCCGCATGCCGGGCACTCGAATCAGCGCCATAGCGATGCGACGCGGGCACGCACGCGCCGGCGCACGTCCGGGAACGAAGCGAGCGAGCGCAGCGGCCCCAGCGACGGGCAGAGGTCGAGCCATTCGAGATCGATCAGCCCGGTCGTGGTGGCTTGCTCGAGGTGATGGGCTGCCCGATGGATCTCGCCGCCCGCGGACATGACCTCGGTCGCGAACTGGTGGATGACGCTCGCGAACCGTCGCGACACCGGATGCGAGAGCGCTTCGGCGATGACCGCATCGAGCTCGCCGAGGTCGACAGTGCCGAGCAGCACGCCCGCGTACGCGACCAGGACCGGCCGATCGGCGTCGTGGAGCGCCAGCTCGCTCGCGAACCGCGCGATATCGGGCTTCGAGTGCCGCCACGTCGCGGCGCGGGCCTGGAGGATGCGGAGCCCGTGATTCACGAAGCCGCGATGCACGATGCGCTCGAGGGTCGCCTCGTACTCTGGCCACGCGCGGTGGAGCGCGAAGTGGCGAGCGACGTCCAGTAGCCCGGCCCCGAGCTTGGGATCCAGCTCGCACGCGAGCTCGATGCGCCGGAACCCTTCGGTGGCGTGGCCGGCCTCGCACAGGAGCCGGCCCGAGTACTCGAGCGCGAGTGGGTGCGACGGTGCGAGATCGAGCGCACGCTCGATGTGCTCGACGGCGTCGGCGACCTCGCCGCTCTGGAACGCGAGCACGCCGGTGGCGAGCTGGGTCTCGGGATAGTCTGCGGCGAGCGTCGTCGCGTTCTCGACCGCGGCCAGCGCGCGGGCGCGCGAGCCCTCGGGGTCGTCGGTCGCGAAGAACCAGGCTCGCACGCACGCCAGCGCGCGCAGCGCGATCGCGGGCGCGAGCTCCGGTGCGAGCTCGCACGCGCGCGTGAGGTCGGCGATCGCACCGAACGGGCCCTCGAGATCGAGCCGGACGAGCTTGGCGCGCGCGCGCAGGTAAAGCTCCACGGCAGAGCGCGCCGCCACCCCGCGAAACGGCAGTGTCCCGAGCTCGACGCGGAGCGCCTCGGCGATCCGCCGGGCGATCCGATCTTGCAGCGACAGCACGTCACCCACCGGGGCCTCGAACCGCTCGCTCCACGAGATCTCGCCGCGCGACGCATCGACCAGCCGCGCCGTGACCTGGACGGCATCGGAGGCGTGATGGACCACGCCCTCGACGATCGAGTCGACGCCGAGGGCCCGCGCCGCGGCCATCGGATCGGCATCGGAGAAGCGGGTCGTCGCCGTCGTGGTCAGCACCGAGGTCTCGCGCAGCGTCATCAACCGATCGGCGAGCTCCTCCGTGATCCCGCGTGCCAGCGTCGCGTGTTCGGCGCCACTGCGGAACGGCAGGACCGCGATCCGCGTGCGCGAGGCTTGCCGCTGGAGATCGGCGGTGCGCGCCATGGTGACGCCGAGCAACCGGTGCAGCGCGTCCAGCACGACGCGAGCGGACGCCGGCCGCTGCGCGGGGGACAACGCGAGCAGGTGCTCGAGCAACTCGATCAGCGCGTCGGGCGCGCCCTCGATCTGGTCGATCGCCGGCGCGCCGTCGTCGCCCGGCAGGGACCCGACGAGCATCTCGAACAGCATGATGCCGATCGCGTAGAGATCGGTGCGGACGTCGCACTCCCAGACGGCTCGCTGCTCCGGGGCCATGTACGCCGGTGTCCCGCTTCGCGTGCTCTTGTCGACGGGTTCTGCGATGCCGCGCGCGATCCCGAAATCGAGGACGACGACGCCCGCACCCGGGGAGCGCATCACGTTCTCGGGCTTGAGGTCGAGGTGGAGGACACCGACCTCGTGGGCAGCGGCGACGCCCTCGCAGATCTCGGCCATCACCTCGTAGGCCTCGGTGCGCGGAAGCCTGCCGCGGCGCTCTAGCTCGTGGCGAAGCGTCGTGCCCTCGACGAGTTGCATCGTCGTGAACCAGGATCCGGCGTGCTCGCCGAGGTCGTGGATGCGCGCGACGTTGCGGTGCGTGACCTTGCGCGCGAGTCGGACCTCCCGCCGGAGCTGCTCGCGGTCTCTGGGCGAGAGCTGGCGCTTGAACATCTTGATCGCGATCGGCTCGTCGAGCTCGAGATCGAGCGCGCGGTACACCACGCCCGTGCCACCTTTGCCGAGCTCGTTGTCGAGCCGGTATCGTCCCGCGATGATCCGGCTATTCCGGGGGATGCGGAGCTGGGGCTGCGTCGCGTCGTCGCTCACGGTTCCTGGTCCAGTCTACACTGCGCCTGGTTCCTCGTCGGTCTTGCGATACCCCGGTGACAGACCGATGCGGGATGTAGGACGTTGGACTGCGCCATGAACCGCGCCCTCCTCCTCACGGTCTTGATTGCCATGACGGCCGGATGTCACCCGGAGGCACCCGATGCCCCCGCCGGGACACCGCCCGCCCGCCGTGACCAGTGCACCGTCGATGACGACTGCGGTCTCTACAGCGCCGACAACGCGAAGGTGGGCACGCCGGGTGGCCCGGCGGCTTGCTGCATTGGTGGTGGCGCGCCCTGGGCGTTCGCCGCCGCGCGCAAGGACTGGATCGTCGAGCTCGACCAGTTCTGCGCCAGCCGTCCCGGCCCGTGCCCCGGCGGTAACGGCCCGCCGATCAAGGCCGTATGCCAGGCCGGCCACTGCGCAGTCGTCAACCCCTGAATCCGCCCTGCGCCGTACGACAACAGCGAAGACCAGCTCTCTCGACATCGCATGCACCTGCGCCACTGTCGCTTTCAGGTTCCTCGGTCGCGCACCGTCATCATGGGTGGCCGCTAGCTTGCCGACGAACGGGAATGCGACGAGAGGAATGGCTCCGATCGCCGTCAGCTGGAGCTGATCTGGCGTCACTGCCACTGCCTGCAATCCCGCAGCATGCGACCCAGGCGGTGACCGGAACGACCTGGGTCGAGACGACGGATGGCGCGCCCGATTCGAGATACGTGAGCTGGTCCGCGCAATGGACGGACGCGAACCATGTCATTCACCGGGCGTTCTGGACCACCGTCGAAGATCCGCACGGCGTCCCGAGCTCGCCGCTGCTGCCGCTGCCAGATGACTACGCTGCGAGCGATCCCACGCGGATGTTGCCGCTCATCCTGCAACTCAAGGGCGCGTCCGTGAGGTACGTCGATTACGACAACGTGTCGGGATACGACGACGCACGCCCGTTCGGGACCCAGCTTCAGGATCTGGGGATCTCGTTCCTCGAGGTTCCGCACATCGCACGTGGCGTGAGCTCACCGTGAGCGGCCGCGGCTGACTATCCCAGCGCGACGTCGTTCGTTCTCGACGAGGAATGGCCACTGGATCGGAATGAGCACGACACGTTTGCCGGAGCCGGACGCGAAGCGGACCGAGGAGCGGCGCGAGGAGCCGAGAGCACGAAGTGCGATCGGGGGGACTCGCGACCCGAAGGGCCCGG
>JAGSPR010000544.1 GCA_018262455.1 Deltaproteobacteria bacterium
CGGCCCACCGGTGCCGCCCGGTGGCGCCGCGGTCCCTCCGCCGGCACCACCGCTGTTCGTGGCCGATCCGCCCCGACCGCCGGCGTAGCCGCCCGCGGTCGCCGTCGTCGATCCGCACGCCCCTCCGGCGCCGATCGTGATCGTGTACGTGGTCCCGGCCGGCTGGCCGGTGAACTGCTTCGTCGCGAAGCCACCGTCGCCGCCGGCCCCCGCCGCGGTCCCCGCGTTCCTCGCGCCGCCCGCGCCTCCGCCTCCCTTGGCCTCCACCGTGAACGAGGTGCAGCCCGATGGCAGGGTGAACGTGCCGTCGGCCGTGAACGTCCGGGTCGCTCCGCAGCCGACCATGCCATCCGTCGGCGCGCCATCCACCCCGTCCCCGGTCGCGCCATCGTGGATGCCGACGCCGACTGGATCGTCGAGCCCGAACAGTTGCCGGCAGCCCGCCAGCACAAGCGCTCCAACTGCTAGCTGCCATGTGCGCACGTCGGCAGTATCGCGTAGCGCCGCGCGACATGCGAGTGCTCTCGCAGATCGTCTACGCCGCTGCGGCGACCGTCACATCAGCTCGAGCGCGATCCCGATGTGAACAAGCATCGTACCCAGGAGCACGACCGAGAACGGGATGTGGATCCGCTTCCACGCCTTGAGCAGGGCCTTGCTGCGCGGCGCGAGCTGGTTGCGGCGCTCGTAGAACACGACGCGATCGATCCGACGTGCCATCGCCCGCGCAAGGCGTCTGGGCGCGAGCCTGCGGAGCGCACGACGGTCCCGCCGGCGCGACCACCCGCGGCGCACGTCATCGAGGATCACCCACGGCAACAAGGTCAGCAGCCCGACCTCCCACGACCGCTCGGAGCGCTGGGACTCGCGCTCCATGATCTCGCTGGCGTACGCCGCGCAGCTTGGATACTCGGCCGCGAGCTCGGTGATCGCGCGGCGCTGCGCCAGGATCTCGAGCTCGTGCTTGCTCGTCAGCGACGGCACGAGCGTGTAGAGGTAGCGGCCGATCACGCCGGAGACCACCACCGCGGTCATGCTCCAGAACGGCACCGACACCCAGGTCGTGAGCCGGAGCGCCGAGTGCAGCACGATGAACAGCGGGCCGACGATCCCGGTCATCAGGTGGACATCCAGCCAGAACTGGTTGGTCGCGGTGTTGCGGAACCACTTGAAGCGGCGCTGGAGCAGATATGCCATCGAGAGCACCATCAGCGCGGTACCCAGATAGCCGCAGGTCAGCGCGAGCTTGCTGCCCGCGAGGAAGCTGACGTTCATCTCGGCGAGCTCCGGCTCGAGGCCGTCGCGGAGCAGCAGCTGGTAGCTGACCGACGCGCTCGGCCACTTCCAGCGGAGCACGACCTCGACGAGCACGGCCAGGAACGAGCCGAGGCCGAGGATCCACAGCAGCAGGCTGAGCTTGCGCGTCTTGACGCGTGCCGCGCCCGAGTCGCGGATGTTGAGCCCGTCGACGAACGGCGACGTGGGCAGCACGTGGAGGCGCTTGCGGCGCTTGCCAGTTGGCTCGGCGCGCTCGCGGAACAGCGTGGCAGGGGCGATCTCGATCAGCGATCCCGTCGGGCATGCGGACACGCACGCCTGGTCGGCGTACCCCGCGCAGTGATCGCACTTGTTCGCGATCCTGCGTGCCGGCGCCTTGCGACCCTTGCCGGGGCCGAACGCGAGCTTGCCGGTCTTGTCGAGCCGGGCCTTGAACACCGGATTGAAGGTGTCGAGCTCGGGCTCGGCGACGTTGATCATGTCGATCGCGCCGTAGGGGCACGACAGGGCGCACAGGCTGCACCCGATGCAGCGGTCCTCCTTGATCTGCACCTCCCCGGTCTTCGGATCGCGCTTGATCGCGTCATGCTCGCAGGGCGACAGGCAGCGCGCGTCCTCGCACGTCCGGCACGAGAACACGAAGTCGAGCACGCCGAGCTCGAACCCGCCGAGCGTCAGCCGCCTCGAGCCGTGGCGATCCTCGCACGCGTCCTCGCACTGCTTGCAGTCGATGCAGAGATCGAGCTGGCGCAGCCGCACGGTGGGGCCCGCCACCGACAGCCCGTGGCGAACGTAGAAGTCGAGGATCTCGTGCTTGATCCCGGTGATCGAGCGCAGCCGCGCATTGGTCAGCGCGAGCCCGGCCACCAGCGTCCGCTCCACGCCCGGGGCAGAGTGCATGATCACGCGTAACGCCTCGACGCCGATCATCACGACGACGACCCGGCTGATCGAGAACGCCGCCGTCACCTCGTGGTCCCCGGACACCGGGATCGCCGCGAGGTTGAACAGCTCGCCCTCGCTGAACAGCGCGAGGTTCTTGCTCGCGCTCCGGGCGAGCGGTCCGGGAGGCATCAAGGTGCCCGCTTGCTCGCCGCGGGTCGCATCGCGCTGCTGCCGGCCGCGGTCGTCGAGCACGGTGCGCTCGAACACGCCGATCGAGACCTGTCCGCTCGCGACGAGACACAACGCATCGCGGATCTCGTCCGGTGGCACGAGCATCGAATCGCGCGGCGCCTCGACGCGCGTCACGAACCCGGTGCCGATCAGCGAGACCAGCGCCTCGTCGGTTGCGTCGGCGAGCATCGGGAGCGCGCGCAGCGTGGACCACAGGAGAGCGGGGTCGACGGCGGCGGGGACGGCGGGCTCGTCAGGGACAGCGAGCTGCATCAACCGCCGGCCTTGCGTTGGTTCCCGGTCGCCGAGGGCGGGAGACCGGGGAGTGCAGCGCGCACCGGTGCCGCGCCAGGCCCCTGGGTGGCCCGGGTCCCCAGCGGCGTCACGACGGTGTCGTTGAGCTCTGGCGAGCTCGAGGTGACCACCGTGTCGAGGAACAGGTGATCGCTCGCAGCGACGCGGATGGTGGCATGCTCTCCCGTATCGGAGGCGCCAGCCGCCGCGAACGGATCGACCCCACGCCTTCCGGCCACGACGGCGGTCTTGTCCGTGAACGCCGGCCCCTCGGTGGTGGGCCGCTCCTCGAACTCGCCGGCGCGCGGGGGCGGGCGCTTGCGCTGGATCGAGGCCGGCGCCGACTGGGTTGGGACGGCAGACTTGGCCTGCCGGCCAAGCGCGGCCACCTGGACGGTCTGCTCGGGCGCGAACGGGTTGGACGCCATCGGTCGCACCGACGGGAACAGCTTCGGAGCCGGCGGCGGGACGCGCTTCGGAGGCAGTGAGGGGGGGCGCTTCAAGTTCGTTGCCGGGACAAGCTTCGGCTTCTGCGGTGGCAGCTGCGGACGTCGGAGCGCCGGGTGCGAGGCGGTCTTCGCTTTGCGCGGCGGCACCCGGTGGGCGGTGGGATCGTCCAGCGTCGGCATCTTGAACACGCCGGTCACGCTCGTCACCACGTCGCGGAACTCGTCGTGGATATGCTCGACGACGTTCTCGACGACGGATCGCAGGCGGTGATGCTGACGCGGCTTGCCCAGCAGGATCGCGAGCGCCTCGTCCGGCGACTTCGGGCACTCCGTGGCGTGCTCGGCGGCCCTGCGCACCACATCCTCGGTCGAGCCGAGCGCGTACAGATGCTCGCGCTCGACGAACCGCACGTTGTTTGCCTCGAGCCACACGACGGGCGTGTCGGCGCCGATCAGGACGAACGCGTGCTGGTTCGGGATCGTCTTCACGGTGCCATCCTCGAGCTTGATGGTCGCGGCATCCGCGGTGAACTCCTGCACGTTGGAGCTCAGCAGCACGCTCAGCTTGCCCGCCGCGATCATCTCGGCAAGCCGCTTCTGGTTACCCTGCTTGCAGCGCTTGAACCCATCACCGCGGTACGACAGCGTGGTGGTCGCGCCGAGCTCCGCGAGCGACATCGCGCCCTCGACCGCGGAGTCGCCACCGCCGATGACGAGCACGTGGGCGCCGGCGAACTCCGCCGGATCATCGAGCAGTGACTGGACCTTCTCGAGGTTCGCGCCGGGGACGGCCAGCAGGCGCGGCTTGCCGCGCAGCCCGGTCGCCAGCACCACGGCGCGCGCGCGGTACGTCGCCACCGTGGTCTTGATCTCGAACACGCCGTCGTCTCCGCGCTTGA
>JAGSPR010000048.1 GCA_018262455.1 Deltaproteobacteria bacterium
AACCTGTCAGCAGCCCTGTGGCCCAGCACTAGATGAAGGCGCCAAGCAATCCCCCGCTGAGGGGGGCCTCTCGCACGCAGATCTTTGCCGGAGAGTCCCGGCAGCTCCTTCGCATGGCAGGCCCACTCATGATCGCCGAGGCCGGCGTGGTGATGATGGATGTCGTGGACACGGTCATTGTCTCCCGTGCGGGCACGCTGGCCATGTCGGCGCTTGCGTTGGGAACGATCATCTTCTTCGCGACCGTGCATTTCGCCTTCACCGCAGCCTTGGGCGCCGAGCCACTCATCTCACAGGCCCACGGCCGCAAGAATGCCGCGAGGGCGTGGGGCTGGGGCTGCCAGGCCTTCTACCTCGGCATCCTGCTCAGCCTGCCCCTGATGGCTGTCGCGCTGCTGATCGTGTTCGGGCTCGAAGCCGCAGGCGTGCCCAGCGAGATCGCCGACGAGACACGGTCGTTCTTGTTTGCGCGGCTGCCCGCATATCCGGCGATCGCGAGCGCGGTCGTGTTTCGGTTCTATCTGTCCGCAACTCAACGGTCCAGCTCCATCCTGAAGGCTGTCCTCGTCGCCAACGCGCTGAATGCGTTTCTGGACATCGGGCTCGTGTTCGGACACTTCGGATTTCCAAGGCTCGGGGTCGTCGGCTCGGGGTGGGCAACGACGAGCTGCAATTATCTACTGCTCGGGATGTGGTCGTTCTCCGCGTGGCGCCGCACGCGACTCGAACACGGCACGAGCGACGCCATGGTGATTCCGCGGCCGTCGTTCGAGCGCATGCGCAGGATCTTCCACCTTGGCTGGCCAGCAGGAACAAGCCTGACGCTCGACACCGCGGTGTTGATGATCATCTCCACACTGATCGGGTCATTCGGCGCGATCCAGTTGGCCGCCCACCAGATCGCGAATGCGGTCTCATCGCTCAATTGGATGTGCACGAACGGCCTCGCCAACGCGACCGCGGCGCGCGTCGGGCATCACATCGGACAGGAGGAACCGCTCCTCGCGCGCCGATCGGGTCAGATCGCGATCGCGACCAGCGCGGTGGTGATGATGACCTTGGGGGCCATCTGCGTCGTGTTCGCGAGCGGGCTCTCGAGCCTGTTTTCCTCCGATCCACCGGTGCACGACGTGAGCACGACGCTGGTTCGAATTGTCGGCCTCGTCGCCGTCTTCGATGGGATCCAGCTGGTCGCCGCGGGAGCGCTTCGCGGAACCGGCGACACCCGTTCGAACCTCTACGCCGGTCTCGTCGCATACTGGGCGATCGGGTTGCCGCTCGGATATTTGTTAGGCAGCGTGTTCGGCTGGGGCGCAGCCGGCTACTGGACAGGGCACACGACGGCACTGGTCTGTCTCGCCGTGTTCCTGGTGGTCCGGTTCTGGAACACCAGCGCATCCCTGGAGCGCCTGGAGAAGACGCACCACAGTGTCATTCCGGGAGTGTAGCGCGCGCCGGTCAGTGCGATGATGGAGTCGGTCCAGCACGATGCAGACAGGGGGAGAGGTCTATGGGGAAAAGGCTGTTACCATTGCCAATCACAGATGCTCCGCGACGATCGCGAACAGTTCACGATTATCCGGGCATCATCAGCGTCCAGCGCCAGGACTGTGGGGACGACTTTTTCGCCCCTGATGAGCCGGAGATCGACGAGCATGGTGAACGGATCCGCGACTTCCTGAAGACGCCATCGGTGGCGCTGTTGCTGCCGCTCGCATCAGAACGCGAACGCGAGACATTCTCGTCCGTGATCCATTACGTGACCAGCTGGGGAGTGCGGCCCTCCCAGGTTGCGGTCGTGTATACGGCGGCCGCGGCGAAGGTCGTCGAGGACCTCGAGCTGCAGAGACACGGATACCTCCTGATCCAGGAGGACGCTGCGATCTCACTCTGCGACACCCAGAGGATCCGGGAGAGATTTGGCGTGGAGTTGCACGGCACGCGCGGCAAGGGGCGAGCGATCTTTGCCGCCTTCCTGCACCTCAAGTACATCGCGAAGCGATCCGAGATCCGCGAGTTGTTCCTGTTCGACGTCGACGTGATCGTTGGTCAGTACAGGCCACTCGAATACCTGGCATACCCACACGTGTCGGCGCCGAGCCCGGACAGGTTATTTGTCCTCACGGCGCAGAACAACGCACGGAGAGACAATCACTACCTCGTCGTGCCCCGAGAGATCTGGCGGCATGAGAGCGACCTCGGACGTCACTACGTTCGCCACTTCGACAAGATCGTATGGAGCCTGACAGGTGAGATGAGCATGCGCTGGAGCGATGTCGTGGACTCGATCCCGTTTGCCGTCGGTTATGGCATCGAGACCGTGTGGCAGCTGTTCGCAGCGGATCTCACCGCGGACCGCGAACGATCGCCCAGGTGGAGCGTGTCGCAGGTAGTGAACCCGTGGACGAAAGAGGATGGTGGAAACGCTGGAGCGAGCGGGCGTTGCTATGACGCGATGATGTACTTGCAGCTCAACCGGATGGCGTGGTTCCTCATCAAACACGGGAAGCACCTGTCGGAGCTCGGCGCCGACGACTATCGACAGATCAATACGAGACTCGGATCGGCACGCGAGACCTCGATCTTGCCGGACAATGGGGATCACGGCCCCCCCTATCTCGTGAATGCCCAGTCGGACCTCTTCATCCCACCCATCCACTTGTTGAGATCGGAAGGTTGCCTCCGGGTCGCCGAGTGAGGTGATGGCTAAGGGAGGTCGTGCGCGCGGGCAACCGGCACGGTCGTGCGCGCACTGCGCAACACGTCACCGACCGTGATGCGCGCCGTCTCGCCGAACTGCTCCGGCACCATGATGATCGCCGGCGCGAACGGCCCGAAGAACGCGAGCAGCGTGCGCAGGTGGCTCGCGTGGAGGTGGCACGGGATGCCCGCATCGCCGAGGACGCGCTCGATGACGCCGGCGTACTGGATCTGATGGAGCACCCCGACGGGGACGAGCCTCCTGCGGTGCGCCCGCGCGTCGGCGATCATGTCGAGCACGACCGCGGCTCCGATCATCGCGCCGACCGGCTCGGCGAACCCGACGCTCACATCGGTTCGCGTGGCAACGAGCCACAGCACCATGACGCTGCCGAGCAGCAGCGCGCTCACCAGCGTGGCCCGCCGCCACGCTGCGCGCGTCGGGCGGTCGAGCCCGGCCTGCATCGCGACGCGTTCGACGAGGGAGGGCCGAGAGAACAGCCACGCCCAGATCGGGATCGAGACGAGGACGATGCCGAACGCCAGCCAGGGATCGCGCTGCAGGCCGCTGATCCACACCGCCGCGTCGTCGAACGAATCGCCGAACTTGAGCGCGGACAGCATCATCACGAGGAACACCAGCGCCGCCGTGTCGCGGAGCGGCGCGACGCCCGTCACTGGCATCCGCAGCGCCGATTCGCGCTCGCCCGTCGCCACGCGCCAGCGCAGCACGTTCGCGGTGGCGATCACGATCGCGGTGAGCGTCACGAAGCCGAGGAGGTGGCCTCGGGTCAGGAGGTCCGGCCACGCGCCCGGCTCGGCAACGTAGGGCTGGACGAGCCCGAGCAGCGTGCTCGTCACGATCACGACGCCATAACCATTGCCGAGCCCGTGCTCGCGGATCATGCCCGCGACGACCGCGAGGACCAGCGTGCCCGACGCGAGCGACCCCATGACGAGCAAGCGGAACTGCCAGCCCGTTCGCTCGACGATGGTGGTGTGACGGCCGAAGCCCAGCAGCCCATCTCCAAGCGATTCGAGGTACCTCGCCATGAAGTAGCCCTGGATCAAGGCGAACACGATCGCGAGCACCGCGACCCCCTGCCCCAGAGCGACGCGACCCAGCGCATCATGGCGTCGCCAGCGCAGCCGCGGCACGATCAGCGCGACGAGCTCGACGAGGAAGAACGCCACGAAGATCGGCCCGACGCCGAGCGCGACGACGCTGAACGAGCTGCCAAGGTCGCGACCCATGACGTGCTCGAGCTCGTCGCCGTTGAGGCCTGGCAACACCAGCTTGCCCCCGATCACCAGGACGACGGGAGCGAGCAGGGTCACCGCGAGGCGACGCCATGGAAACACACCGACCACGGGCGCCGGCTTCGCGCGCCACACCGGTCGCGCGAGCCGCAGGACGAACCCCACCAGCAGGGCGAACGCGAGGCCAGCGCCGAGGCCAAGCAGCAAGCGGGCCGCCCACTCCTGATTGCGAACATCGGCCGGTGGCGTCCAGGTGTGGGCCTCGACCTTTCCGCCGGGCGGCAGCGCGCCCTGCGCGAGCACGGCGACGAGCGCACGGGCTTCGCGTTCGGGATCGGAGCCGCCACCCATCGTGATCGACACACGCCCACCGCAGATCCGGTCGTTGATGATCGGCGCGGAGCGGATCCGGCCACCGAGGATCGTGGCGAGCTTCCGGGTCACGAGCCGTGCGGTGACGTCGCAGAACCGCTCGCCGCCTCGTCGCGTGAGGTCGAGCAGCACGACCGGTCGGTTCGAGCTCGGCTCGAACGACTGTGTCGCGCCCGAGATCATCGACCCGTCGATCAGCACCTCGGACGCGAGCTCGTAGGTGCGCCAGTACGGTCGTTGATCCTGATCGCGAAGGTCCGGCTCGACGAATTCGAAGCCGAGCTCGTGATGGGCTGGAAGCGACCAGCCACGCGCGGTCGCGTTGGCGATTGCCTTGTCGAGAGCGGCGCGGGTGTACGCCTTGAGGAACGGGTTGGTGTGCGCCGGCCCGTCATCCTCGGTATGCCAGCTATCGACATCGAGGAAGACCTCGTCGGTCTCGCCGATCCCCACCGCGTAGTCGGTCTCGAGCACCTCCTTCATCGCGAGGCCGCCTCCCGCGAGCGTCTCGATGATCTCGGTGGAGAGGTCCTCGGAGAGACCTGGGAATTCGAGGACGAGCATGTCGCGATCGCGACGCACGTCCGCGCGCTGCGCGAGGTACTGCTCGAACGCCGCCTCCGAGCCCGGAGCCGGCCGGTAGCGCACGCGCAGCCCACCGATCCGGTCGACGCCGCCGGGGCCACCGAGCAACGAGACCGCCGCGTCGGGAATCGGCCGGATCAGGAACGTGATCACGACGTACAGCGCGACGAGCAGCCCCGCGACGATGGCCGCACGCGCAGGTCTCACGGGCTCGATCATGGATGGATAACGCCCGACGATGGCGATGGCGTCAAGCGAACAACCGCCGTCGACGTCCCTCCTCGCGCTCACCTTCGGTTCGCGGGCACGCTGGCCGCGGGCAAGCTCGCGCACGCCATGCCGGTCATGCGGATGACGATGGCGAAGCCCAAGGCGGCTTCGCACCAGTAGGGCTCCTCACGTCACCGGCACAGCCACGGCACGTAGATCGCGGCTGCGAACAGCGCCAGGCTGGCGACCAGATCGATCACCCACACCCGCGCCGGATCGGGTGGCCGGACCGCGACCAGGGCTCGCCATCCGAGCTGGGCCACCAGGTACGCGAACACCGGCGCGGCCGCATTGTGGCGCGCCATCCCGGCCGCGAGATCGCCACGCAGCATCGCGCGCATCGCGGTGGTAAGGCCGCCGGTCGGCCCCTCCTGGCCGGCGGTGCGTCGGAGCACGGAACCGCCGGGAAAGCCGTGGCCAGCGGCGACCCACGCCGCCATTCCCCCCAACACCACCAGCACGATCAGGCTCGCCCTGCGATAGCTCGCCCGGCGAGCGGCCGCAGAGCCCGTGATCCGAGTCCGCGGCTTCACCGCCGCCACGATCACCGGGTCGTCGGAGCCGGCGTCGGCTCGGCTTCGGCCGGCGCCGTCGGAGCGGACTCGTCCGGCGTCGTCGGCTTGTTCCGCCGCTCTTGCTTCTGCTGCTCCTCCTTGATGTCATTCCCGAACTTCGTCAAGGCCTCGTCGGCTTGGCTCCTGAGGGTCAGGTACGCGTACAGCCACCAGCCCGCGATCGCGGTGCCGACGATGCCGCACACCAGGCCAGCGATCGCCATGCCCTTCCCCTGCGGCTTCTTCATCCCGAGCGCGCCGAGGACCACGGCGAGCAGCGTCAAGGGAATGGCGTACATCCCGAGGCACGGGATGAACGAGAACAAGAGGCCGACGATTCCCAGCACCAGCGCAGCAATGGCCATAGAGCTCCTTCGCGAGATGAGCGCACACCAACCCGGGTGCGCTATCGCCGAACCAGATACTAGCCCACCTGCGCGTCAACCGCTGCCCCCGGGCCGGCAACCCGGGGTCAGTGGAGCTCGAACCACAGGTCGTCGGTGCACTTCTTGAACGCGAAGCAGTTCTTCGCGTTCTCGTAACATCGCACGAGCTTGGTCTTGTTCGCCTCATCGGCCTTGATGTTGCCGATCATATCCTTGCACTTGGAGCGCGCGAACGGCTCGTCCGGCGCACACACCTCGTCGGCGCGCTTGCACTCGGCGGGTAGGCTCGCGCTGTCATCGTCGACGTCGCGCCGGACGCGGCGCTTGGACTTCGGGAACATCCTGCCGAACCCGTGCTCCGCTTCCTCGCCCATGGTCGCCAGCAGGCCGCCCGCACAGCCGACGATCTCCATGCAGCTCTTCGCCTCGACTCCGCACGTCAAGAACCGGTCGGCGACGTCCTCGCCGACCAGCTTCTTGAGCTCCGGGAACTCCGCCGCGCACTCGTCGAGCTCCTTGGCGGACGCGGGGTCGTCACACAGCTTGGCTGCGCGTTCGCAGAGCTCGCGCGCCTTGCCGGTGCCGCCTTTGCCACAGCCACAGCCGAGCGCGACCACGATCGCCAACGCCGTTCGCATGCGGCGACGATAGCATGGTGACTTCGCTCCGACAGCGCTCGGCACGAGCCTTGGCTACGGCTCGCGCACGTCAACCCCGACGTCGGCGAGGAGCCGGATCGTGGTCTCGCGCGCGCCTCCGACGATCGGCCGGCCGTGGCCCGCGAGCAGGTTGTCGTAGCGAAACCCGCGTTCGTGGAACGACCGCAGCGACGCGTAGGCTTGACCGAGATCCTTTGCGTAGGCGGGGTACGGCAGCGCCATGCCCTGGACGAAGGTGAGCGGGGGGAACGCGGCGAGCAAGGTGTCCCCCGAGAGCAGGCTCGACGTCGTGTCATGGCGATAGAACACCGATCCGTCGGTGTGGCCCGGCACCGCGTGGACCTCGAGCCCGGCGACGGTCTCGCCGCCTTCGAGCACGCGATCGACTCGCAGGCCCGCAGCCGGCAGCCGATTCTCGAGGTGCGCGAACAGCCGTGCGAACCGCGTGGCTCCGGGTTCGGGATGGAGCCGGGGGCGCGCGACCCGCCCCTCGAGTACGGTGGCATCATCCCGGTGCGCGTAGATCTTGACGCCGTACCGACGCTGGAGGAACGCGGCGTTGCCGGCGTGATCCGAGTGGCGGTGGGTGAGCAACACGCCGGTCAACTCGCTCGGGCGCAGCCCGGCCCGCCGGAGCTCCCACAGCAGCGTGGCGCGCTCCGCCCAGTGCCCGGTGTCGACCAGCCAGCGATCCCCGCGCTGGCCATCGAGCAGGAACACGTTGGCCACGCGGACGCGCGCGAGATGACGGATGCCTGCGACGACTGGCTTCATGGCGCACCGGACTCGGCGCGAGCGTAGCGCGTTGCGCGGTCACCGCGCCGCTGTCTCGGTGGGGCAAGACGATCCCCTCACCGAGACGCCGAACGAGCCCGCGATGCCCCAACGCCGCAGCTCCTGGTCGACCACCTCGATCGCGGCGTCGGCGTGCTTCCAGTCGTCGACGCTGACCGACAGGTGCCAATCATCGACGCTGCCCTCGGTGGTTCCGCAGATCCCGAGGCCGAGGTCGGTGGCCTCGACGTGAGCCTGGTGGAGGCGGGCGACGACGGCCTTGCCGAACGCGTCGAAGAACACGACCGGACAGACCGTGGGCGCGGCGTCAGAGGGTGGCGGTTCCTTGCAGGCAGTCACGGCGGCATCGGTCCCCATCGCGAGGACTCGGTTGCCATGGCCATGGACACGGATGTAAGCGCCACTCGACCAACCCGCGGTCCCCCCGCAGATCTCGGGTGGATCGATCGCGGGCCCGCCCGGAGCGTGGACCGGTGTCGTCATCTGGTCCGGGACCCCGAGCGGGCCGGCCTCGCGACATTCGGCCGGGCGCGGCTGGCGAACAGGGTGATCGACGCCGCGTGCGGCGGGACGATCGGCGCAACCGACAGCGGCGAGCAGGAGGACGAGCTGGATGCGCACGCTTCAGAGCGCCTTCGTGTTCGCTGCGATCCCAGCAATCCCGGGGAGCAACGCTTTTCCACCGACGCCTGCGCGGCCGATCACGATGCTGCTCTCGGTCATGTCGTCGAGATGGGGCGCGGTGGCTTGCATGTAGAGGACCCCGACCGAGATCCCGCCCGCGCCACCACCACCACCGCCGCCGTCGCTGCCGCTACCGCCGTTGCCTCCGTTGCAGCCGCCGGGGCCATCGATCTGCTTCATCCCGCTGCCGCCGAGCTGGCCTGGTTGCCCGAAGCCGCCGAAGCCGCCATCGCCCGCATCGCTTGCGACCAGGACCGATTCCGCGACGTCCGTCACCGAATCGAGCGCGAGCAGCGCGATGCTCGCACCGCCGCCCGAGGCACCGCCGCCGCGTGCACCCCCACATCCGCCGCATGCACCACCGCCGCCGCCGCTGGCTGCCTTGCCTGCGCGTCCGCCGCCGCCCTGCCCCGGTTGACCGTCGCCCCCGTCACCACCGCCGGCGGGAAGCCAACCCTGCACGTCGAGCAACCCCAGCGTCGTTGCGCCCGCACCTGCAACACCCGGTAGCGCAGGGGTGGCGCCATCGTTGCCGCCCGCACCCGAGATGCAACTGACGCCGAAGTGTCCGCCACTGCCATTCAAGGGCGGCAAGCCCGAGAGGGATGGCATCGAGGCACCGGCCAGCCCGTCGGCTTGCGAGTTGCCACCTCGACCACCCGTGGTGCTCCCTCCGGTCTCACAAACGCAGGTCTGTTCGAGTCCGCCATCGGTCAGGTTCGGCTGCAATCCGCTGCTCGCCGGCCCGGCATAAGGCGTCGGAGTTGACCCATCTGCCCCGGTGGCGCCACGTCCAGCGGCAAGCCGGACGGATCGAACCGAAACGTTGGGCGAGCTCCGCACGAGCATCGCGATGCTGGACTCGCCTCGCGTCGTGGCGTCGGCAGCTTGCAGGTCCAGCCCCTCGAACACCAGCTCGGTCATGACGGCGTCGACCTCCACAGGAATCCCCGCGGGAGGAGCGAGCTTTGCGCGCGTCGTGCCCCAGGACCACGCATCACACGAGAAGCCGCCATAGATCCCCGGGACCGCAGTGGTGCGGGTGAGTGCGATCGGATCCGAGAACGTTCCGGCGCACAGGTACAACCGCTTGCCGGTGTCATGCGCGACCGCGAGCGCCTTGGGCAACGTGGCAAACGGTGCGGTCTTGGTGCCGTCGCCGCGGGTGTCACTGCCCGCTGCCGAGACGAACACACCGCAGCGCTCGACCACCACCGTCGGGTCGGTCGCTGGATCTGGTTCGCATTCAGTTGGCAACGTGCTCTCGGCAGAGCTGCCGCCTCCACATGCGATGCTCGTGACCAGCGGGTACAGCCAGATTAGACCTGTTCGCATGTCGGCCCGCTGAGCAAGCAGGAGGCCATCCTGGCCAGTCCCCGAACCAGCTGTTATTGGGCGAGCCCGGATGGCCGCTGAGAACACGTAGCCACAGCCGCGGGGGTGAAACGCCACGCTCGCGGTGGTCGACTGTTTGCTGCGTTCGATTCCAGCGTTGCGCCAGCGCATCGATCCAGCGCTCGGTATCTCAGGCTTTGTCAGCACGCGATCAGATCACGCGAACCACGGCCGCGCGAACCGCGTCACGAATTCTGCGGTCGCAAACCACCGCGACGACGGCACCGCGTCCTCGGGGTTGGTGCCGGCGTACGCAGATCAGTTGAGAACGCAGATGTGATTGAGCGAAGTCGGTGGCGTCTGTAGACATCCATCAACCTGCCCCGCTGGGCACACCTTCGCGACCTCTTGCGTGCACGGCGGGCCAGCCGTGGCATCGGCGGCCACGCACACGTGCACGGAGGTCTTGCTACCTCCGCAACCATCCACCATCCCGTCGGCGCAGACGCGCGCGATCTCCTGCTCGCACGGCACCCCAGCGCCCGCGGTCGGAGCGGTTGGCGTCTGCGCGCTGCCGGCGCTGGGCAACGTGTCCGGCTTGTGCTCGCCGCCGCATGCCGCGAACGCGAGCCCGCTCATCATGATCATCGTCTGCAGTAGCTTCATCACCTTCTCCTTGTGCCCGTCAGGCTGGGCGGCTCGGAGCTTACACGAGCCTGTCGCCCGGACGGATTTCGGCGGCGTGCCCGGTGCACGACTTCATGCCGATCTCCACGACCGTGGGCGATCGCCGGCTCGTCGCCGGTTGTTCAGATGAAGCGCATCAGCGTGACGGAGTCGTCGTCCAGCTCGCGGTCAACGTGGGGGGCAGCGGGCGCTTCCGAAACAGCGGGCTCCCTGGCGAAGAACAGGTGCACAGCGAGCAACTGCTTGCCGATGCGGCCATCCTTCGTCGCGAACCCGATGCGGATGTCGGTGACACGGTCGGGAATGACGGCGATCGAGAGGGTCGTCGCGGTCGAGAACACGCGCCACATCCCGAGTCCGGCCCCGCCGCGGCTCTCATCCAGCGCGACGGAGCTCGCGTTGCACCGGTTCAAGACCTCGAGCAGGCGATCGCGCTTGAGCGCGCCAAACGTGTCACGGACGCGGACGAAGGCGTCCCCGTACTCGATGCCGTAGCTGATCTCGCATGCCCGATCGAGCGGCAGCTCGACGTCCTCGGTGCGAGGAATCGCGTGCTCGAAGTAGCCGGCCTCGACCGGGGCATCGTAGAGCGCGTTCGTCACCAGCTCTTCCGCCACCTCCGTGATCGTCGCGATCGTGCGATGCGACAGCTCGTGTTTGGAGAAGAACTCGCGCATGCGGTCGAACCGCGCTCCACGACGGCTCGCCCGTGCCAGCAAGGCGACGCGCCCGATGCCCGGGCCACCCACCATGGACTGGTCGGGTCCGTGCGGGAGGAGGTCCAGCAGGCTGGTCAGGTGGCTCCGCGCCATCGGGTTCGAGAGCAGCGACGCCACGATGACATGCGACAGCCAGGGCGATGACTCGAGCGAGCGGATGGTCTTGGTGAGCGAGCTCGAGAGCGTGTCATCGATGATCGCCACGATGGGAGCATTCGTGGTCACGCCGTCGATCAGGTGGAACAGATCGCTGTCGACGAACGCGACCGCGTCGGGCTTCGCGGTCTCGAGCAGGAAGTCCGCCCGGTTGGTCACGGTGACCGTGGACCCGGGTAGTGCCGCGCGGATCAGGGCGGCGTGTGCCTCTCCCGCAAACAACACCGCGTAGCGCGCTCCCCAGCTCACCAGGTGAGCATGACCATTACCGTGTTCGAAGGAAACCACTGGATCGCGCCCCTACCCCACCCGTAACTCATCACGAGACCGGGGGAGCGGGTCCGCGATCCTCGCCCAGCGCGAACGCGATCAACGCCTGAACGATCGGGTCCTCGAGGATCCCTGTCAGCTGGGTGTTCACCGACGCCGCCAGGATGGAGAGGCCCGAGAGGATGCTCCCCGAGGCGACCAATCCTGCGCGAAGCCCCGCGATCTTGAGATCTCGCGCGAGCACATGGTGACTGAAGCCGGTCACTGCAAGTGCATGTGGGCGGACGTCGTTGAGCAGCCCCGCGGAGATCAGCCGGCGCAGCTTCGGTAGCCGAGCGTTCACCTCGCCGAGGTCGACCCCGGGACTGGTGAGCTCCGGCTGAACGAGCCGCAACACGGCGACGGTCACGATCCCGAGCTCTTCGGGCGGTAGGCGCGCCGGTATCGCGAGCGAGAGCTGTGCGAGCTTGAGCGCGGCGCCAGCGGCGAACCTGATCCCCTCGGGGGCGCCTGCAGCGATCGCCGCCCCGAGGATGAGCGACACCGGGTTGGTGGGCTCGGCAACCATCGCGTAGGGCTGGCGGTGGGAGATGTAGACGTCGAGGTCAGAGAACCCGAAGCTCGTGGCGACCTCGCGAGCGGTCACGGCGATGGGATCGACGGAACGCAGCCGGTCCTTCCGACCGACTCCGTGGACGTTGAGATCGACGCCGATGTGCTTGGCCAGGACCTCTCCCAGCAAGCGGAACACCAGGCGAAGCTCGTGCGACAAGGTGCGAGGAAACAGCACCTCGTGGCCTGGACTGACCAACAACGAACGATCAACGGGTGGCGGTCCGGCGACCAGGCGCTGTTCGGGCTCGCCGCCCGCGCCGAGTAACTGCGCGAGCTCCGCGGCCGCGCGCGCGATCGGCGGCGAGCCGTCGCCCATGGCCTCGGCCCGGGCCGCGTTCGCGCGCGCGATCACGCGATACGCCACGCCATCGGTCACGCTGTGCGCGATCCGCAAGCGCATCAGCTCGGCGACGCGATCCAGCTGGACGGACATCGCCATCGGATCGCCCCGGCCCCGGAAGAACTTCACGAGGCGTTGCAGGCCGTCGTCGCTGGTCGGCGCCTTTTCGAGCGCGAGGATCAGCATGCGCTCGGTGCGATCCGGATCGTGGAACCCCTGCTCGAAGATCGTCGCGGCGCGGTGGAGGTGTAGCGCGAGCTTCTCGGGGTCGTGTTCGGCCGTGACGAGCTGCTTGCATGCATCGAGCGCGACCTGCCACTGACCCGAGCGGATCGCGAGATCGGTGAGCTGGATCAGCACATTCTCGTCGTCGGGCTTGTAGGTCAGCGCACGCTGGAAGGCGCTCGAGGCGAGCGCCGGATCGTGATCGCCATAGATGATCCCCAGCCGGTAGTGCAGCGTCCGCAGGATCTCGGGATCGGTCTCGAGTCGGACACGCGCGGTCACGGCGTCAGCCGTCTCCTGCCAGGTTCCGTGCTCGGTGGCGAGGTCAGCGATCGCAGCGTGCGCCCGCACGTCGGCCGGATTGATCGTGAGGATCGTCCGGTAGTGCTGCATCGCAGCCTTGCGATCTCCGACGTTCCAGCCGTGCTCGGCGAGCGTGCGGTGGAGCTCGACCTGCGCGGCTTGATCCGGCTCGATCTTGAGCCGTTGACGCAGCAGCGTCGCGAGCTCGTCGGCCTTCCCGGTGGTCTCGAACAAGGTCCGGAGCCGGGAGAACGCATCGAAGTGGCCAGGATCCGCAGCGAGCGCGAGCCGGAACATCGAGATCGCCGGCTCGGTGGCACTCGCCTTGTCCATCAAGGCGACCCCTGCGAAGTGATAGCGGGCCGCGAGCGCCCCCGGATCGCCTCCGAGCTCGCCGTGGTGGATCGCCGTTTCGGCGAGCTCCGCCCACAGCTCCCCATCGAGCGCGGTCTGATGCCAGGCGTCGAGCGCCGGCAGGTAACTGGGCAGCGCGTCGACGGCTCGAGCGAACCGCTTCACCGCCTCCTCCGGCTTGCCGAGCCCCGCGAGCGTCTCGCCGGCCCTGGTCAGGAACGCGGCCCTGGCGCGTGGATCCTGGAAGGTGTCGGAGATCCGCTCGTCCAGCGCGACGAGCTCGTCGGACAACCCGGCGCGACACGCGATCGATTCGAGGTGAACCAGCATGAGGCGGTTCCCCGGCTCGGTGTCCAGCGCGGCGCGGTAAGCCGCGGCCAGCTCTGCATCGGAGCGCTTGGCACGAACGGCGAGCGTCGTGCTGTCCATGACCATGGCGGCGAGGTCCTGGGCGCCGCCTGCTGGCAGGGTGCGCCGGATCTGCTCGACTTCGCGCTCGCGCAGGTTGAGCAGCTGGCGATACCGACCACCCGCGATCAGCTCGCGTTCGAGCCGATGCATGAGATCGAACCGCGTGGGGTCGGCCTTCGACGCGCTCTCCAGCGCGATCTGCGCGGCCGTCCGGTCGTCACGCAGCTCGAGCTCGACGCGCGCGAGCAGCTCGTAGGCCTCGGCTTTGGCCAGCGTATCGCCGAGCGCCTCGGCCGATCGGAGCTGGTCGAGCGCGAGCTCGGTGATCGGAGTCGGCGTGCGGAGCTGGGTAGCGATCTGGATGAGGGGCGCGGCAGCGAGCGCATCGGCGGGCTTGAGCTGGAGCGCGCGCTGGTACAGCTCCACCGCTACCGCGCCAGCGCCTTGTGCCGCAGCGAGATCCGCCTCGCGCAGGATGCGCAGGAACGAACCACGGCTCGGTGGAGGTCCCTCCCCACTCGAGGATGGGCTGCTGGCACGGCGAGCGGCCGCGTCGACCAGATCGTCGACCGAGCCGGGCAATGCCTGGTTGACCCGGGCCAGGAGCGATGTGGCGCGCGGCACATCGCCGGCATCGAGCGCGAGTTGCGCGGCGCGTAACCGGAGCGTCGCCGCCTCACGACCCTCCGCACCTTCGTGCAGTGTGTCGAGCTGCGCGGCACGGTCCTCGAGGGCGGTTGCGGCGTCACCGAGATCGCGACGGTGTGCCGCGGCCATCATCGCCGTGAGCGTGCGCCTTGGATCGTCGAGCCCTGGCGCGGCCTCGCGGGCCACGTCGTGAGCCAGCCTCGGATCGTCGACGAGGAGCAGGCGAGCGTGCCGGAGGGCGAGACTCGAGGCCGCCCACGCCGAGTGCTCCGCCGACTGCGCACGCACGAGCACCTCGGCGAGGATGCCAGGGTCGTCGAGCCGCCTCGCCAGGACCATCGCAGCGGCGTGCGCGACCGGCGCCCGCGGGTCGTCGGCGAGCACGAGGTCCCACGCGTCGAGCGCCGCCATGGTCGCGTGTTCGATCTCGTCGCTGGCGGAGGGATCGGTGGAGGCGGCCGCGACCGCTCGGTCCCAGGCGAGCGCCTTGCGCAACCGGGCGACCTCGCCAGCCAGCAGGCCCGGGTCAGCGGCCAGCTCATCGACCAGCTTTGCGCGCTCGCTCCATCGCCCGGCGATGGCAAGCGCGCCGGCGAGGGCTTCGGCGATGGCCACCGACGCAGGTCGTTGGTCGCGACCGCGCACCAGGACGGCGAGCGCGGCGTCGACCTGATGGCGGCCGAGCAGCTCGGCCGCGGCACGCAGCAGCGGCGGGTCTTGCTGGGCAGCCTCGGCGATCTGGAGGTCGAGCTCGGTCGCCAGATCCGCCTCCCCTGCGTCGATGTGTACGGCTCGCAGCTGCGCGGCCGCGTAGTCGTCGCCCGGATCGAGCTCGAGCACCTGTGCCCACAGTCGCCCGAGCCGCGTGGGCTCGAGCTCTGCGGCGCGCGCGGCGGCATAGGCGCGCTCGTCAGGCGTGGACTTGCAGCGTGCCCACCGGCTGAACGCGTGCAGCGCGAGCGTGGAATCGCCCGCAAGGAGCGCGGTCTCGGTTGCGACCCGAGCGACGAGGGGATCGCGTGGAGCGGCGCGCGCCGCCAGCTGCGCCGCGGCGACCATGGTCTCGCGACCCACATCCGTCGGCACCTCGCGTGCGATCCAGACCTGCGCACGCACCGCGAGTGCAGCAGCGGTGATCGGATCCTCGCCTTCGACGTGACACGCGAGATCGAGCAAGGCGACACCGGCCGCCTCGCCTCGGCCCGCGGCGGCGGCCTGACGGATCGCCGCGAGCCGCGTCGCCGGGGAATCCGGATCCGACGCGGCGGCGTGGGCGAACCAGAGGGCCGCGGTCGCCTGGTCGCCGTCGTGGGCCGCGACCACCGCGCGGGCAGATTGCACGGCACGACGCAGCATGGGATCGGTCACCGCGTGGGCGAGCAGCTCGAGCGCCTTGGCGAACTCGGCCGCGCGGTCATCGACAAACATGAGCTCGAGGTTCGCGAGCAAGGCCGAAATATCGAGTGGCGCGCTGTCGAGCAACTCACCCACCGCGACACGAGCGACGTCCAGTTCGCCGGTGGCCATCAGCAGGTCGATGCGGTACCGCAACAGCGCATCGCGCTCGCGCCCGGTGGCGATGGCGAGCTCGACATCGACCAGCCGCGCCACCTCGCCGAGATCACCGTTGTCGCGCGCGATCCGACGCAGGCCGCGCAGCGCCTCCCTGGCATGCGGGTTCGCGACCAGCGCCGCCTCGTAGTGGGCGGACGCGCGGTCGGTGTCGTGGAGCGCTTCACAGAGCCGGCCGGCTTCGATCCGCAGCGAGACCGCGGTCGCTGGATCGTCGATCGCCGCGATCTCGGATTCGTACTGGAGCAGCGGTTCTGCCGAACCGTCGTCCGTTCTCGTTGCGTGGAGCTGATCGAAGGAGAGCATCACCACGGCCGAGTCGTCGGGCTCCATCTCTCGGGCCTCGGCAAACTGGAGCGCACCGGGATCGAACCAGGGTGTTGTCTCGTCGACTCCCTCGAGACTCGGACCTGCACCACGAAACACCGCGGCAAGGTCGAGCGCAGGAGGCACGAGCCTGCCATCAGGCGCCTGGCCGGTCTCCGCGTGGGCGGGTGAGGCGGGCTGGGCGTCGCGCACCGTCGGCTCGAGCTTCGGCACGTCCCCCGTGATCTCGAGGTCGTAATCGTCAGGAGCCCCGGCCTTGGCCGCGCGCCGCTCCTGTTCCTGGAGCTCCGAGAGATCGCTGCGCACGGTGTTGGCGGCGAACGGATCTTCCGCGTCCACGACGGTCGGCGCCGCGGTCGCCATCCCCGTGGGGGTACGGCGGATGATCGCCGGCGTGCGACGGGTGGCTGGCTGGGCGGACGACGGGGTCGGAGCATCGGCGCGTGGTGGCGTCTCCCGCGGGGCTGCGACCGGAGCGATCTCGGCCGTGATCGGATCCACCGAGTCCGTGGTTTCGAGATCCCAGCCCTGGTCGACCTCCCTGTCGACCTTGTGAACATCGGTCTTCGGCTCGCGCAGCTCGGTCTTCGGCTCGCGCAGATCGGTCTTCGGCTCCTCGTCGAACGCCGGCGCCGTCCGACCGTGGGGTGCGGCGACGGGCGGCGGGGCCAGGCCGTCCTCTCGCTTGAGAGCCTGGTCGAGCAGGAGCTCGATCTCGGCGCGTCGCGGACCATCGGTCTCGACCGCGAGATATTTCCACCACAGCCCGATCGCCTCATCGACGTCCCCGGCGTCGATCGCGAGGGCGGCCCGGAGCCGGAGCGCCTCGGCGTTGTTCGGGACGTGGGCGAGTAGCGCGTCGAGGTCGGCGCTCGCATCGCCGACCCGGCCGACCTCGTGCAGCAACCTGGAACGCTCGAGCAGGAGCGGGATCATCTCTGGCTCGGTTCCAGGCGCCGCTGCGAGCTGGGTCAGCCGTCCGGTCAGCGCTTCGATCTTGCTGCGGGCGTCACCGTGCTCGCACACCAGGACGAACAGTCGTTCCGACTCGGGAGCCGCGGGATCCAGGGCCACGATCCGGCGGTAGGTGGCGAGCGCTCGCTCCGGGTTGCCAGCGGATCCAGGTTGATCGAACACGCCGGCCGCGTCGCGCAGCATCCCCAGGCTCCATCGAGGATCGCGGCTGAGCCCTGCGAGCGCACAGCTCGCGTGAGCCCAGGTCGTGTGGTCGCCGGCGCGGTGGGCCATCCTGCGCAAGGCCAACGCCGCACGGCGGTCGTCGGGTGTGAGCAGGAGCACCGCTGCGACCACGGTCGCCGCTTCGCGCAGCTGACCTGCGAGCTCGAGCGCTTCGGCGCGGTCGAGCTCCCACGAGGCGCGACCTGCCGGATCGTCAATGAGCGAACCACGGGTCCCGAGGATCTCGGCGCGGGCGATCAGCTGATCGTCGGCGGCAAATGGATCGTCCTTGTCGATCGGCTTCGTCGAGCCGACCTCCGCTGCCACGAACAGCGCGTTGATGTTGTCTGGCGCAGCGGTTCGCGCCGACTCGAGTCGCTCGTTCGCGAGCTCGATATCGCCGGTCGCGGCGGCGATCGCGGCCCCTCGCAAGAACAACGCGACCGCGGCGTCAGGCATCTGGACCGACGACGCGAGCTGCACGTACGCCTCACCCGCGTGGAGCCGTCCGGACTGCCGCGCGGCCACCAGCGCGGCACCCAGCAAGGCGCCCTGGCTGGTCGGCTGGAGCGCGAGTGCCGCGCTGAACGACTGCGCCGCGTGCTCGAAGTCGTCGAGCGCGACCACGTACATCCAGCCACTGTTCTCGAACAGCGCCGCACCGAGCCGAGGATCGGTGGTGCGCCTGGCCAGGACATCACTCGCCTCGATGCGCATCGCCAGGTCGCCAGCACGCGCCGCGAGATCCTGGATCGCGAGGGTGGCGCTCGTGGCAGCGACCAACGAATCCTCGATGGTCGCCAGCGGGCGGTACTCCTCGGCGGCCTGGTCGTACGACCCTGCACGCTCGAGGCTGCGAGCGAACAACCACCGGGCATCGGCGATCGGGTCGAGCTCGACGATCTTGGCGCGCACCGTGACTTCTCGACGGTGATCGCCGAGCTGCGCGCGACAGCGCGCGAGGCCTTCGAGGGCGATGCGGTCGTCCGGCAGCCGCCCGATCCACGCTTCGTAGACGTCCGCAGCCTGGGCAACATCCGAGAGCAAGATCTCGAGCACCCAAGCGGCCTCGCGCAACGCACGGCGCACCGCCGGTCCATCGGACTGCGCAGCCGCCTCGGCGCGCCGCTCGGCCACGAGCTCGACCCATCGCGCCTGCTGGCGCAGCAGCCCGATCAGCGCGTCGCGCGCGAACCCATCCTGGGGCCCCAGCGCGAGCAGCTGGCGATACTGGTCCGTCGCCAGCTCGACCGCGCCCGCGCGCTCGTGAAGCCGGGCGGCGCCAAGCAGCGCGGTCCGGCGCCGGGCCGGATCGGAGTCGCGCCGGGCAAGCTCGCCCAGCAACGCGGCGCGCTCGGCGTCGCGCCCGAGCTCGAACAGCGTCGCCTCCAGTCGCCAGCCGATCACGCAGTCATCCGGATCGGCGATGACGAGCTCACGCTCGAGCTCGAGCACGACCTCCATCAGACCATGGCCGCGCGCGAGCCGGATCGCCCGCTCCACGATCGCACGACGCGCAGGTCCTGCGGCCGCACTCGCCAGCACGCGCAACCGCGCGATCGCCGGCAACGCACGGCCGGTGGTGTCGTCGAGCTCGGTCAACGCCTCGACCACCGCCGGATGCTCGGGCGCGGCCTCGAGTGCCTTGCCGAGCGCCTCGCGGGCCTGCTCGAGCGTCGCAGGCGTCCCGACGTAGTACGCGAGCAGGTCGGCGGCCTGGACGTAGAGTGCGGCCGCCGCATCCGGGTCGGGCCGCAAGGGCGCGCCTGGACCGAGCCAGCTCCCGCGCACCGCGGCCCCGGCCGCCGCGAGATAGGTCTTGGCGAGATCGAGAGGTACCCAGACCCGCGACGGATCGGCGAGTGCGGCGCATTCTGCCGATGAGGTGAGCAGCAGGAAGCCCGGCGCCGTGGCCTCGAGCCTCTTCAGCAGCGCGCGGATCTGTTCTCGTCGATCCTCGCGGAGGTGGGCCGCGGCGCACCAGAATGACAGCATCGTCGCCAGGCCCGCGTCGCCGAGGATTGCGTGGCCGCTTTGCACCAGCTGCACGAGATCATCGGAACGACCGAGCTCGGCGGCGAGCTCGACCAGCTCGATGACCACGACGGGCTCTTCGGGATCCAGCGCGAGCGCTTGCTGGAGGTGGTCCCATGCCTTGAGTGGCTGCTCGGCGCGGTCGCGTTGTGCCTGACGCCGGCGCAACGCGACCAGCTCGCTCCTTCGCGCGAACGCACGATTCACGTGCTCCCCGGGCTGGATCACGATGGGTGCGCCGACAGGTCGTCCCGTCGCGGCGATCAACTGCTGGGCGAGCGCTTCGATCGCCGCTTCGATGTCGGCGGGGTTGCCGTACTGGTCGGCGACCCGTAGCCGTTCGCGCGCGACTCGCACCCCGAGGGTCCGACGCGCCGGCGCGCTCTGCGATTCGGCAAGCTGCGCCGCGTGGTCGAACGCTGCTCGAGCACGGCCGAGGTCAGACGCCGCGGCAGCACGGACGACCTCGAGCCAGTACGTGACCTTGCGATCGGGCTGCTCGATCGCCTCGGCGAGGCGCTCCCAGACGCCGAGCAAGGCCGGCAGATCGCCGGTTCGCGTGACCACGCGCTCGAGCTCGAGCAGAGCGCGCTGATGCCGGGGGTCGAGCTCGATGGCCGCTTCGAGCGCGATCCGGGCCTGCGCCTCGGAGCTCCCCTGGTGGCCGAGGACAACCGCGCGCTCGACCAACAACTCGACGCGCTCGGAGACGTCTGTGGCATCGCCGAGCTCGGCATCGAACAGCTCGAGGAGGTCGGCCCACAGCGCGCGGTGATAGAGCACGCGGCGGAGCGCCCACAGGTTGGGCCGCAACGACACGTCGAGCTCGAGCGCGCGGCGGTACGCAGAGAGCGCGCGGGCCTCGTCCCGGAGCCGTCGCTCGCACAGCTCGCCGAGCTCGTACGCCAGGATCGCCGCGCCCACCGGATCCGTGGCCGCCGCTGCTTCGACATCCTTGGCCAGCTGCTCGGCGCGAGCCTGATGGCTGGCCCCAGCCCGCATGGCGAGCGCGCGATCGACGACGGTGGGCGACGCTGGCTGGTTCGATGCGAGCTTCGGCGCCGCACCACTGCCGAGACCGAGGCTGCCGGGTGGCCGGGGCTCGGTCCCGAACGCCAACATGGTCCCGTTGGTGAAGCTCGGACGCTTGCGTCGTTCCACCGATGGAATCGGTGGAGGAACCGACCGCGCGATCCGACGCTCAGGGGAATGAGGTGGACCCGGCGACATCGCTGGCGACGGCTCGTTCCCGCCCTCGATCGCAGCGCCGGCCTCGATCGTGGCAGCCGATGCGGTCTCCGCAGGGCTCACCACAACAGCCCCCGCACCGGCCCCGGCGACTCGGTCAGGGCGCGGCGGCTGGCCGCCATCGCTGGCCCCTGCCTTCGTGTCGTCTTCCGGAGAACCCAACCCTCCGAGATCACCACCTGGTGTGCGAGGTGTCAAATCAACGGACCTCGCCCCCTACATGTCGTCCTCCGGAAGGTCCGATCCAGCCAAGCCGCTTGCTTACATATGTGCTGGGCTGACCGTACTGCACTCCCAGGGGGCGTCGCCCGCGCTGCATACGCTACAATTCGCGACGGTGCCCGCACAGCGGATCATCGCTGTCTCGCCCGACCAGGCGTTTGGCGACCAACTCGCGACCGCCCTCTCGCTCGCGGGTGCGGTCGAGACGCATCGAACGCTGGATTCGATCGGCAAGGCCCAGCTCCAGGCGCCGCTGTGGGTGATCCACTTCGATGGTGCGCTCATCGACTCCGCGGGCTCGATCTTGCGCCGGCTTGGCGACGACTCCCGGGTGATCGCGGTGTTGCCGCGCGCGAACCTCAGCTCGGTCGTCGGGCTCATGCAGACCTCGGAGCGCGTCGTCGGCATGATGGCGGCGGAAGACCTCGATCCGAGCCAGCTCTCCGCCATGGCCGCGCGGATCCTCACCGGCGACATCTTCGGGCTCGAGCAGCTGGTGATCCCGGGAACGCAGATCCACTCGCACGTCGTCGCCGACTACGAGGACAAGGCGCGGTGCATCGCGCAGGTCGCCGACTTTGCCGAGTTGCTCGGCGTGCCGCGAAAGTACGACGCGCCGATCGAGCAGTGCCTGGACGAGATGCTGATGAACGCGCTCTACGACGCTCCGGTGGACGAGCATGGCAAGTCGATCTTCGCGGACGTCCCGACGAAGACCCGGGTCACGCTGCGCATCGTGCAGCCGGTCCTCGTGCAGTACGCGTGCGACGGCAAACAGTTCGTGATCTCCGTGCGCGATGCGTTCGGCAGCCTCGAGCGTGCACGGTTGCTGCGCGTCTTGCACAAGTGCCTCCACGCGAAGGAGCAGATCGATCGCAAGGCCGGCGGTGCGGGCGTCGGCCTGTACATGATGGTCAACTCGTCGACCACGGTCTACTTCAGCGTGGTGCCGGGCGCCGCGACCGCGGCAGTCTGCATGTTCGATCTCGAGGCGCCGCAGCTGCAACTCGCGCAGTTCGGCTGCTTCGTCGAGCAGCGAGATCTTGCGGGCAGGCTCACGACAGGTCCCTCGCCCCGGATGCCCGCCGGGGTGCTACCTCCCGTCGTGCGGTCGCGCGCGGCGATTCGCGCACTTCGCGCCCGCATCGCGGTGATCACCGCGGCGATCGCCGCGATCGTGGCGATCGGCATCGTCGCGTGGCCACGGATCTTCGTCGTCGTCAGCAAGACGACCGCGGTCACCTTCACGACGATCCCCAAGGGGGCGACCATCGAGATCGAAGGCCGTCACGCGGGTACCGCCACGCAGGGCACACTGTCCGTCGACGATCTCGAGATCGGCCACGACTATCCCGTGGTCGTGCGACTCGACGGTTACGAGCCGAGGCGGACGGTCGTGCAGCCCCACGCGGGCGCAAACGAGCTGCGCATCGAGCTCCAGCCGATCGTCCCGAGGGTCGAGCTCGACTCGGAACCGACCGGCGCCTCGATCGAGATCGACGGCAAGCTGCTGGGAGGGACTCCGCTCACGGTGACCTCGCTCGTCCCCGGTAGGGAGGTGGCGATCGTATTCAAGCGAGCCGGTTATCGCGCCGCAACCGCGCGCCTCCAGGTTCCGCGAGCTGGCGAGACGAAGCGTCTCGTCCAGCCGCTCGAGGTCTCGGACGAGTTCGTGCGCGTGCACTTCGTCTCGGTCCCGTCGGGTGCTCAGCTGATCGAGCTCGGCACCCCGACGACCGCGGGCGCGAGCCGCACCTACACTCCCGCCGACGTGTTCGTCGAAGCCAACAAGGTCCAGCGCTTCATGCTGACGATGCCCGGCCACGTGCCGCTCGTCATCGAGCCGTTCACGCCAGCGCGTGGCGCCGGCGTGCTCGAGAAGGGCGGTCCCCTCATCGAGGGAGCCAGCCTTCACCTCGAAGCGACGCGCGACGGCAAGGTCACGGTCGTGGGTGCGCGGCATTGCCAGGATGTCGCGGTGCCGGTCGACTGTACGCTTGCACCGGGCACCTATGTCGTCGAGTACGTCGGACCGAACAACGTCAAGGCGACGCACACGGTGAAGCTCACCGACGAAGCCTCGGCGTTCAAGTTCGAGCTCGCAAACTAGCGGGAAGCGCCGAAGGCGCTTCCCGCTAGTTTCAATGCCGCTCAGATAAGGGGCCGCGCGGGACGAGTGTTCTGCAGACCGCGAACGCCGCGGGCTGCTGGCGCGACGGACCCCACCCCGCTCGCGCTCGAATCCTCGCGCAGGCGACCGGTGCTCGCTCGAATGTGGGTGCGCGCTGCGGACTCGCGCTCG
>JAGSPR010000545.1 GCA_018262455.1 Deltaproteobacteria bacterium
GCCAAGTTCGACACCAATGGCACGCTGGTCTGGGTTCGCACCCACAACGCTACGTTCGCGCACCGGGTCAGCATCGATGCGGCGGACAACATCCTGTGGGGCGGCAAGTTCATGGGCACGCTGGATCTGGGCGGCGCCACCGTCACGAGCGCGACCCCCAGCGGGAGCGTGTTCCTCGTCAAGTACACGAGCGCGCTCGGCCACGTCTGGTCGCGCGCATTCGGCAGCGGCGCTTCGCTGCTCTCGTTGGACCCGATGTCACTCGAGAGCGACGCTTCCGGCAACGTCTGGTTGGGGGGCGCGTTTCGCGGCACCGTCGATCTCGGGTCCGGTGCGATGGCCAGCGTCGGTGATCCAGCCAGCGGGGGCGACGACTTCTTCGTCAAGGTCGCGGGGTCGAACGGAAGCAGCATGCAGGTGCTCCGGTTCGGCGCCGGCTCCGCCGAACGAGGCGGCCGGATCGCGATCGCGGGCACCGATGCGATCCTCGCCGGGATCTTCAAAGGCACCGTCGATTTCGGCGGCGGTGACGTTACGTCTCCCGGGTTCACCCCGCAATTCGGGATCGGCGACTCCGCGATCTACGTGACCCGGCGCGGCAGCGGCCTGCGCGACGTCTGCGCGCCCGTCGTCAGCATGCCCCCCGATCGCACGCTGTTCATCGACAACCCGGGCCAGAGCGTGGCTCTGACCTACACGGCATCTGCGACGGACAACGTCGGCGTCATGGAAGGACCGACCTGCAACGTGGCGTCAGGCACGCTGGTCGGGGTCGGCAGCTACCAGGTCACGTGTAGCGCGCGGGACTTCGCGGGCAACGTCGGGAGCAGGACGTGGAACGTCCAGGTCGCGCTGGCGCATATCAGCTCCAACCCCCACCTGTACGTTTCGGCCGAGAACGCCGCGGGCGGCAATCGGTTTGGCGGGCCGATGGTCGTCGAGATCATCGTCGATGATCCGATCAATCACGCCACGAACGCGGTGCAACCGGAACCCACCGTCACCGTCAATGGCGCGACCGTGCGCATGGTCCAGAGCGATCGCGGCACGTGGCACGCGTACCTCGCCGACACCGCCCAGGCCGGGGCGGCGGATGCGCGCTTCGGATTCGGCGCCAGGGGATTCGGGCTCGACTTCGGCACGGGATGCACCGCGGCCAGCGCGACCACGATCTCCGGGGTGTCATTCGCCGCGACCCAAGGCGTCTACTTCCCGCGCGAGCTGCGCTTCGGGCAGACCAGCTTCGGTCCGCCGGTAACGTGCAACGAGGCGTTCGACGGCGGAGGTCGTCGCTACAACCACGTCACACGCGAGAACCCCGAGAACGTCAACAAGAACTTCGGGTTCATCGGCGGTGCGGCCACGCCACCGCGCGGCCAGATCGGCTTGCCCTACGGGGCGTGGCCGTTCATCCAGCTCTACGACTTCACGGTCGGCGGCAGCGTCGTGATCTCGTACGCACGGGCGGGCTCGCCGGTCGAGACCGTGACCTTGAGCTACGGCTCGCTCGACCAGTTCATCGATTTCGCGATCGACAAGAACGGCTACCAGCAGTCCGACAACGTCGTCGTCACGTTGCGCGACGTTCAGCTCAACATCGATCCCACCGACGAAGACTCGTGGACGTTCGCCACCGGCGCGACGCCTGGCATCTATTATCAGCTGTTCAACGAGCAGGGCACCGCGGATGGAGATGGGACCGGCGGCGCGGTGGACCTCGCGCCTTATCTCGCACAGCACATGCTCGGCTCGAACCGGCTGATGACGCTCGACACGACGCCCGGCCCGCAGAGTCATCAGATCGTCATCCTCGACGACAACGAGGCCCAGCAGATCACCGGAGCCAGCAACGCCACGATCAAGACGCTCGGCAGTTCCGTGGCGGCGGGGCGGCACCCGATGACGTTCCTCGAGAGCAGCGGCAACGGCGGCATGTTCACGAACACCGACGTGAATGGCGACGCGAACCTCGACATCCTTGCCAGCGCGCTCGCCGGCCGCGCGCTGATCGAGTACTCGGGAACCCAGCGCTTGATCTACATCGTCGGAACGGACATCACGCCGCCGGCCCTGACCGTCCCATCCAGCTTCGTGGTCGAGGCCAGCGGACCATCGGGCGCCGCGGTCGAATACGCGAGCTCGGCGTTCGACGCGCACGATGGGCCCGTCACGCCGAGCTGCGCGCCGGCCTCGGGCGCCACGTTCTCGCTCGGCGTCACCACGGTGAGCTGCACGGCCAGCGACGCGGGCAGCAACCTGGCGACCGCGACGTTCACGGTCACCGTCACCGACACCACGCCTCCCCAGCTGGCGTTGCCGAACACCCTCGTCGCGGAGGCCACCGGTCCGTCCGGGGCGGCGGTTGGCTTCACGGCGAGCGCGGTCGATCTCGTGGACGGCGCCGTCACCGTGGCATGCACGCCTGCGTCAGGCGCGGTGTTCGCTCTCGGGACGAGTGTCGTCTCGTGCTCGACGAGCGACGCGCGAGGGAATGCCACGAGCGACAGCTTCGTCGTCACCGTCGTCGACACGACGGCGCCGGTACTCACCCTGCCCGCCGACGTCACCGCCGAGGCGACCGGCCCACTCGGCGCGGTCGTGAGTTATCCAGCCGCGACCGCCTCGGATGTCGTGAGTGGCGCGCTGGTTCCGGTCTGCGCTCCAGCATCCGGATCCACGTTCGCGCTCGGCACCACGCCCGTCACGTGCACCGTGTCGGACGCCGCCGGAAACCCCGCGAGTGCATCGTTCCTGGTGCGAGTCCGCGACACCGTTCCGCCCACGATCACGGCGCTGTCGGTCAGTCCGTCGGTGCTCTGGCCGCCCAACGGCAAGATGATCCCCGTGAAGGTCACTGCCAGCGCGAGTGACGTCGTCTCGGCCACGGCGTGCGCGATCGCGTCGATCACGAGCGACGAGCCGGACGCCGGCAGCTCGATCATCACCGGGGCGTTGACCGCGCAGCTCCGCGCTTGGCGCAACGGCGGTGGCGACGGTCGCACCTACACCCTCCACGTCTCGTGCAGCGACGCGGCGACGAACGAGGCCCACGGGACCGTCACGGTGCTCGTGCCGCACAACTAACCAACAGAACGATGGCAACGGCCTCGTCCTCGGCGGCTACGAGGTGCTCCAGATCGACCGGACGGTGATCGAGGACAACGGTGGTCTCGGCATCGTGATGCTCGGTAACTGTATCCGCTGCATGAGCCCCGTCTGGTGAGCGCGGCGGAGGACTGCATCTTCGAGCTCTTCGATCGCACTGGGCAGGCGGCTCGGGAGGGGCAAGCGAGGGCGCGGCTCAGTGGCCCGGCGCCGCTGAGCCGAACTCGGCCGCGAGATCGTGGTGCATGTCGCGCAGCGACGACTCCAGCTCGAGCTGGAGGACCTGACGGCGAGGGCCGAAATCGAGCTCGGAGCGCTCGCCATCGATGTCACGGAGCGCGAGCCTGCCGATCGGGCGCAGCCGGCTGCGTCCGGTCCGCGCGAGCTCGGCCTGGATCTCCGCCCAGAACGGAGGCAACCCGAGCACGAGATCCGGGTCGGGAAGCGCCGCCACGTCCGTGGCGAACGATTCCGTGAGCTCGTCGCCCACGAGGTGGACGTAGGGGAACCCGGCCTCCGCAGGGTAGGCGAACAGCTTGGCGAGCTCGGCACGGCGCAGCGCGCGGGGGGCGATGTCGTCGAGCAGAGAATCGCTCGCGACGAAGTACAGGTGGCGGCGAGGGCGCAGCATGAACGGCTCGCCGGTGCGGGGGTTGCGTGCGCTCAGGTCCGGACCGGCGTGCGAGAACAGGAGCCCGAAGCCGAGGTCGATCGCGAGCGGGCGGGCGCACGCACGCAGCAGCAGGCGCTTCCAGTGCACGTACCTGGCCCATCCGGGATCCGCGGTGAGCTCGCACGCGCGGCGGCGCAGCGACTCTCCACGCAGCGGGCCGCACGCGCACGGTCCTCGATCGTCGTCGTCGTCGTCGTCGTCGTCGTCGTCGTCGTCGTCGTCGTCCACCTCGCCATCGGCCTCGCCCACAT
>JAGSPR010000231.1 GCA_018262455.1 Deltaproteobacteria bacterium
GAGCTTGAAGATCCACCACAGCGTGTCGCGTGTGACGGTGATCGTGTGGCTGCTCGGCGCGTGCAGCAGCCCGACGGGCGGCGACCCGGCCGATCTTCCCGACGCGGGGAACGTCGATCCGGGCGACGCGTCGCCGACGACGGATGCGACGACGGCCGCGGCGGCACTCGTCCCGGCCCTCGATGTCTCGGTGTGGACGCGAACCCTCACCGATCCAGACGTCGACTGCATGTGGGCGCTCGGCTACCGCCACGTCATCGCGGGCACCCAGAACCTCGAGGTCACCCGGCAGCAGATCGAGATCGCGACCCGTGGCGGCCTGACGATCGATCTCTACGTCTTCCTGTCGTGGGGACGCAGCATCGCCGCGCAGGTCGGAGAGGCGGTCGCGCTCAAACAGGAGTTCCCGCAGATCGGTCGGATCTGGCTCGACATCGAGGAAGAGCCCGCGGGGCGAAGCCCGGCCACGCTGCGCGGCCTGATCGACCAGAGCATCGCCGCGCTGGGTGACGCGCCGGGCGGGTTCTACACCGGCAAGGGCTGGTGGCAGAGCTATCTCGAGGACACCCTGGCCTACGCCGATCAGCCGCTGTGGTACGCGCGCTACGACGAGAACGCGAGCCTGGCCGCGTGGGACGATCCGGCCTCCAAGGAGCGGTTCGGGGGCTGGCAAGCGCCGGTCGGCAAGCAGTACGGCGACTACCACAAGCACACCTGCGACCTCGCGGTCGATCGCAACCTCATGTGGGTGTCCGCGGTTCCCAGCGTCGTGGTGGATCGCTCGGTTCCCGCCGACGATGGCACGCCTCCGGTTGCACCCACGGGCCTCCGCCCCGACGGTGGGCTGGTCGTCACGACCACGTACGTCCGTCCGACCGCGCCGGCGATCCGCGAGGCCACCTCGTACGAGCTCGAGCTGCAATCCTGGGATGGCAGCGCGTTCGTGCCGTACTGGACCACGACCCGGACGGTCTCCGATCTGTTGCTGTACCCCACGCTGAAAGCGCGCGACTACCGGTGGCGGATGCGGGCCTCCAACCCGCACGGGTTCGGCCCGTGGTCGGACTGGGCCGTGTTCAGCTTCCGAGGCTGACCACGCTCGGCGCTACTCGGCGTACAGCGTGATCTGCGTCGCGACGAGGTTCGCGAGCTCGCAGGTGGTCGCCCAGTCGGGATGGCGCAGCAGGAGGTAGCCGTCGGAGACCAGCGTGTGCTTCCAGTTGCGCCGCGGCGCGCCGATCGGCAACAGCTTCGACTCGACCACGTGCTCGCCGTGCGCGCGCAGGAACTCGCCAAGCCCGGTGATCCGCGTGATCCGGCCCTGCCCCACCGCACGCTTGAAGATGATCGCGGCGTTGTACTTGCGCCGGGTCGAGGCCTCGAAGGTCCCCCAGCACACCGCGCGGGCCCACTCGCGGAACAGGTCGATGTCGCACGTGTAGTTCATCTGGTCGACCAGGTGCGCGCCCGCCGGTCGACACCCGATCTCGCCGAACACGACCTCGCCGCTCGGCTTGCGGAACCACTCCATGTGCGTGAAGCCATCGCCCATGCCGAGCGCGCCGAGCACCCGGTTACCGAGCGCGATGCCGTCCGCGAGCGCGGGTTGCGCCAGCTCGCGCACCGTGACGATCACCGGGCTGACCGACTCCTGCGTCCGCGCGATCAGCGGCTTCGGCAGGTACTGCGCGACGTTCGCATAGACCGGCTTGCCGGCGATGCACACGGTGTCGTACGTGAACTCTTCGCCCTCGATGAACTCCTCGAGGCTGGCCTCCTCGACGTGGTGCATCCGGCCGAGCGCGTCCTCGAGCTCGCGGCCGCTGTCGACGCGGTAGGTATCCGCGCTGCCGGCGCCCGCGATCGGCTTGAGCACCAGCGGGTAGCCGAGCCGGGCCGCGCCCTCGCGCGCGTCGCTGGCGGTCCGCACGCGCACCGAGCGCGGCACGCGCAGGCCGGCGGCGGCGACCCGGTCCTTCATCAGCTGCTTGTCGCGAAACCCGCGCACGGCATCGACCGACATCCCGGGCACGCCGAAGCGCTCGCGCAGCCTCGCCGCGGTGAGCACCATGACCTCCCAGTTCGAGAGCACGCGATCGACCTGTCGCCCGCGCATCCAGCCATGGACCCGCGCGACCACGTCATCGTCGTCGAGCAGGCGCGGGACCTGGAGGTAGTCGTGGAGGTGCTGCCTGAGCGAGGCCGGGAGCGCGCGGGCCGGCTGATCGCCGACCCCGTAGACCGTCGCGCCGACCTCGGCCAGGCCGCGCGTGTACTGCTGCATCTCCGGTGGATAGCTCGGCGCGAGAAACACGACCTTCATCGGAGGAGCTCCACGGTCATGTTACAAGAGACCCATGCGGAACGTGATCTTCGCTGCCCCGTTTCCGCTCGAGACCACGATGCGCTTCGCGCGCGCCGCGGCGAGTCTGACCGACGTTCGCCTGCTCGGCATCGCGCAGAGCGCGCCGACCGGCAAGGACCGCAAGCTGTTCGCCGACGTCGTCGAGGTCGAGGATGGGCTCGACACCGCCCAGCTCTGCGAGGCCGCCACGATCCTCGAAGGCCGGCACGGCGACATCCACCGCATCCTCGGGATCCTCGAGCCGCTCCAGGTCCAGCTCGGCCTGGTCCGGCGCGCGCTCGGCATCGCCGGCACGAGCCCCGAGACCGCCGACCTGTTCCGCGACAAGGCGCGGATGAAGGACGAGCTCCGGCGCCACGGCCTGCCGTGCGCCCGCCACCGCCTGATCCGGTCGTGGGCCGATGCCGAGGGCTTCGTCGCCGAGGTCGGGCTGCCGATCGTGCTCAAGCCGCCCGCCGGCATGGGCTGCAAGGCGACCTGGCGGATCAACTCGCTCGACGAGCTGCGCGCCGCCCTGCGCTCGCTCCACGCCGCGCCCGACCACCCGGCCCTCGCGGAAGAGTTCCTGCGCGGCCGCGAGTTCAGCTTCGAGACCATCACGATCGGCGGCGACATCCACTTCCAGTCCTGCACGCGTTACTACCCGAGCCCGCTCGAGGTCACCGAGTCGCCGTGGATCCAGTGGGTGGTCGTGCTCCCGCGTGACATCGACGGTCCCGACTTCGCCGATGCGCGCACGCTCGGCGTCCTCGCGGTCAAGGCGCTCGGGCTCGAGACCGGCATGACCCACATGGAATGGTTCCGCCGCGATGATGGCTCGCTCGCGATCGGCGAGATCGCCGCCCGTCCGCCCGGTGCGCACATCGTGCTCGCCAACAGCTACGCGCACGACGTCGACATGTACAAGGCGTGGGCGCGCGCCACCGTGGATGACGCGTTCGATGGCCCGTTCGAGCGCAAGTACGCCGTCGGCGTCGCGTTCCTCCGCGGCGTCGGCCACGGCCGCGTCGTCCGGGTCTCCGGGGTCGAGCAGGCGAACGAGCGCCTCGGCCACCTGGTCGTCGAGTCCCGGCTCCCGGTGCGCGGCGCGTTCCGGTCCGATAGCTACGAGGGCGACGGCTACGTCATCGTCCGCGATCCCGACACCGAGGTCGTCAAGGCCGCGATGAAGGACGTGATCGAGACGATCCAGATCGAGTACGGCTGATCGCGGTGGACGAGTCGAGGTTCGAGATCCGCCGCACCCTCGGCGAAGGCGGGATGGGCGTCGTCTACGAGGCGCGCGACTCGGCCCGCGACATGGTCGTCGCGCTCAAGACGTTGCGCACGCACGACGCCAACCTCATCTATCACTTCAAGAACGAATTTCGCTCGCTCGCGGACCTGGCCCACGCCAACCTGTGCTCGCTCTACGAGCTGTTCGAGTCCAACGGACAGTGGTTCTTCACGATGGAGCTCGTCGAGGGCTGCGACTTCTTGCAGTGGGTCCGGCCACGCGACGCGTCGACCGGAAACCAGATCGCGCCCACGCTAGAGGTCCAGCCCACGCCGAAAGGCGAGTCCGGCACGATCGTCGAGTGGGGAACCCCGACGCAACCCGGCCCCAGCCGGGGGCTCCCCGCTGCGCCCGCAGACGGCGGCGGACCGTGCGGGTTCGACGAGGTACGGCTGCGAGATGCGCTCGCCCAGCTCGCCGGCGGGCTCGACGCGCTGCACGCGGCCGGCAAGGTCCACCGCGACATCAAGCCGGGCAACATCCTCGTCACGCGCGACGGCCGCGTCGTGATCATGGATTTCGGCCTCGTCGCTGACGCCGCGCTGCTCGCCGAGCTCGCCGCGATGCGCTCGATCGCCGGCACCCCGGTGTTCATGGCGCCCGAGCAGGGCGTGCCCGGCGCCTCGGTCGGCACCTCGGCGGACTGGTACGCGGTCGGCGTCATGCTGTACCAGGTGCTGACGAACAAGCTGCCGTTCGCGGGCGCGACGCTCCAGGAGCTCACGGAGGCCAAGCGCACGCAGCCGCCCGCCCCGACGGCGAGCGGCGTGCCCGACGATCTCGCCGAGCTCTGCGAGCTGCTGCTGGCTTTCGATCCCGCCGCGCGCCCGACGGGCCAGGAGATCCTGCGCCGGCTCGGCAGCAAGCGAGCGGCCACGAACCGTCACACCGCGGGTACCGGAGACGTGTTCGTCGGGCGGCGGGCCGAGCTCGGCGTGCTGCACGGCGCGCTCGCCGACTCGCGGCGCGGTGCGATCACGGTGTTCGTCGAGGGCCCGTCGGGGCTCGGCAAGACCGCGCTCGTGCGCCGGTTCCTCGACGAGATCCAGGGCAGCGGGACGATGATCCTCAAGGGCCGCTGCTACGCGGAGGAGACGGTGCCGTACAAGGCGTTCGACGGCATCGTCGATTCGCTGTCGCGCGACCTCGTCACGATGGATCCGGATCGCGCCGCCGAGCTCGTCCCGCCGAGCGCGGTGCTGGCCGCGCGGCTGTTCCCCGTGCTGCGGCGCGTGCCGTGGTTCGCGGCGGCCGTGACGCCGGCGATGTCCGGCCCCGAGGGCAGCGGCCTCGAGCTGCGGGCCCGGGCGTTCGCCGCGCTGATCGACGTGTTCGGGCGCGTGGCGCACCGCCAGCCGCTGATCCTGTTCGTCGACGATCTGCAGTGGGCCGATGCCGACAGCCTGCTCCTGCTGCGCGAGCTGCTGCATCCTTCGAACGCGCCGCCGCTGGCGTTCGTGGCCTCGATCCGGACGAACGAGGCACGCGCCGACCTCGAAGCGGAGCTCGCGCGGTTCGCTCGCGAGCCGCGCTGGATCCGGCTCGGGCCGCTGGCCACGCAAGATGCGGCGCTGCTCGTCGATCAGCTGCTGCCTCGGCACGCCGCGACCGCCGAGCGACGGCTCGAGATCACGCGCGAGGCCGCCGGGCACCCGCTGTTCCTCGCCGAGCTCGCGCACCACCTCTCGACGCACAGCGGCGAAGGGCTCGCGATGCGGCTCGACGAGGCGCTGTGGGAGCGCGCGATGGCGCTCGAGCCCGATTCGCGCCACCTGCTCCAGATCATCGCGGTCGCGGGCACGCCGATCGACGAGCAGACCGTCGCCGACGCGAGCGGCTTGTCACCGACGCGCTGTGCGCCGTTGGTCGCGGCCCTGCGCGTCGCGCGGTTCGTCAAGACCTCGGTGACCTCGGCAGGCGACAGCGAGATCGAGCCCTATCACGATCGCGTCCGCGAATCGGTCGTCACGCGGATGGAGCGGATGACGTTCGTCGCGATGTCGGGCCGGCTCGCGCACGCGATGCTGAGGGCCGGGATGGGCGAGACCTCGCCCGAGCTCGTCGTCCGTCACCTGTTCGCCGCCGGTGACGCCGGGCGCGGTCGAGATCTGGCCGAGCGCGCCGCCGAGCGCGCCCTGGGGACGCTCGCCTTCGATCGCGCGGCCGAGTTCTTGCGCGCCGCGCTCGGCGCTGGACCGCGCGACGCCGCACATGCGCGCTCGCTGCACCGCTCGCTCGCCGAGGCGCTCGCCAGCGGAGGCCGCGGTGCCGAGGCGGCCGACGAGTACCTGGCCGCTGGCGGCGAGATCGCCGACGAGATCCAGCTCGATTGCCGGCGCCACGCGTCGGATCAGCTGCTCGCGTCGGGTCACGTCGATCGTGGCCTGACCGAGCTCGCCGCGGTCCTGGCGCAGCTCGGCGAGCGCGTTCCCGAGAGCCCCAAGGAGTCGCTCGCGTCGCTGGAGGCAGGGCGCGCCGCGATCGATGCGACCGCGATCGTCCTCCACGAGCGCGCGACCGCCGACATCCCGGCGGGGCTGCTCCGCAAGCTCGATGTCTACCAGTCCACGTCGCTCGGCCTGCTGCTCGTCGACAACGTGCGCGGGGCAGATTTCCAGGCGCGTGCGGTTCGGCTGGCGATCGGCGCCGGGGATCCGCGGCGCCTGCTCCGCGCCCTGGTGTTCGAGGCGATCTATCGCGCCCAGGAGAGCGCGACCGGCCGCGCTCACGCGACCAGGTTGCTCGCCACCGCCGGTGAGATCGCGCGAGGACGTGGCGATCCGTGGATGGACGCCCACCTGGTGTTCGCCAGCGCCTTCCTGGCGTACTACCGCGGCCAGTTTCGCCGCGCGGTCGAGCTGTTCAAGGATGCCGACGGTAGGTTTCGCGTGCTGTCCGATGTCGCCTGGGAGCAGAACACGATCCGGCTCCACCGGCTGCGCGCGACCGATTATCAGGGCGCCTGGGGCGAGCTGCGCTCGCTGTACGACGAGTACCTGCGCGACGCCCAGCGCCGCGACGATCGCTACGTCGAGGCGAGCATCACCCGCTGGTTCAATGTCCTGTGGCTCGCCCACGATCGCCCCGATCTCGCCGGCGCCGATCTCGATCGCAAGGTCTGGACGCCTCCCGAGGAGGGCCGCTATCACCTGCAGCACTTCCTCGAGCTGCGCGCGCGCGTCGAGCTCGCGCTCTATCGTGGCGACGGTGCCGCCCAGGGTGCGTGGGCGCGTCCCGGGCTCGAGTCCGCCGACCGATCGCTGCTGCTGCGGATCCAGATCGCGCGCGCGATCGCCGATTGGCTGCTCGGACGGATCGCCGCGTGCGAGGGCGACATCGGCGAGATCGAGCTCCGGGCGGGCCGCCTTACCGACCAGCAGCTCAACTACGCCTCGATCTGGAGCGGCCTGCTCGCCGCAGCGGCGATCGTGCAGCGCGGCGACCAGGCCGGGGCGATCGCGCAGCTCGAGGCCACGGCCGCGATGGCCGATGACCAGGACTTCCCGCTGTGCGCCGCGATCGCTCGCCTCCGCGCGGGCCAGCTGCAGCCCACGCCCGCCGGCGCGGCGCAGATCGCGCGTGCTACCGCGTGGATGAGCGGCCAAGACATTCGCGATCCGATCCGGATGTGCGACGTGTTCGCGCCCGGGTTCTAGTTTCCCCGCTCGCACTGCTCCCTGCCGGGAGCGACGCGCCATCGCGAAGGCCTGGGGGCCAGGCGGTGCGACGCGACACCTGTGGGCTGAGCTCGTCCGCCGCGTCAGCGCTGCCGGAGGCCGCCGGTCAGGCTGAGCTGGCTGCCCACCAGGCCGACCAGGCTGTCGAGCTCGTCGCCGTGGATCTTCTTGTGGCGCATGAGCGATCGACGAATTCCAGCCAGCAAGACCACGCGCGCCTTGCCGAGGCTCCGGCTGACGTTCGACGGTGCGAGGCTGAACAACTTGCCGAGCTCGACCACCCCCACGCCGTCGATGTAGTACTGCAGCAACAAGCTCCGCTCACGATCGGACAGCGTTTCGATCGCTTCCCGAAGCGCGGCCTGGAGCGTCCGCCGGGCGTCCTCCTTGAGGTGCGAGAGCGCGGGCCCGTGTCCGGGGTCGATGCCGATCGCGGTGAGCAGCGCGTCCTCGGTCGGAACCTCGCGCACCGCTCGAGCCAGGTCGATCGCGATCCGCGCGGCGGCGGCTCGGACCCAGCGCGCGAGATCGCCGCGACCCGCATACTGCGCGATCCGCGGGTTCGGGCCGACGAACAGCTTCTGGCGGAGCTCTTGCTTCGTGTCGTCGGAGGTCCGCGAATCGCCGGCGAGAAACGCGAGCTCGAAGGCGGCGAGCGCTTTCGGATCGCCAGCGGCACACGCGCACGCGAGGTAGAGATCGGCGAGCCGCAGGCCATCGAGCGCCTGCTCGAGGCTCGGCGGGCTCGTCGGGATGCGGATCGCGACGGCCGCGACGAACCTCGCCGGCTCCACCACCACGCCTGGCCACCGGCGATGCGCGTCCGCGATCGCCGTCGCGAGGCGCGCGTCGACCGTCGCCGGGTCGTGACACACGGTCTCGGCCAGGTGACCCAGCAGCAGGCGCGAGAGCTGCACCTCCGCATGGTAGCCTAGCCCACGGAGTATCCAGGTGACGGAGTGCCTCGGCGAGAACACCGTCACCGATCTGGTGGAGGCGCTGCTGGCGCCCGCCCGGCGCGTGGCGGTGGAAGCCCACGCCGCGCGATGCGAGCCCTGCCGACGGTTGATCTCCGAGCTGGTTCGCCGATCGCACGAGGTCGCGCAGGGGACTCCGCAAGCGGGACTCTCGACGCAGGGCAGTTTCGATCCTTGGTTCGCCGAGGACCGAACTGGAGCGATCGGGATCGGGCCGACCGGCATCGAGGCTCGCGGTCGCGACCGCACGATCGCGCCAGGCACGAGGGTCGGCCGCTACGTCGTCCGCGACCAGCTCGGCAGCGGTGCGATGGGCGCGGTGTTCGCGGCGTACGACCCCGAGCTCGACCGCGCGATCGCGCTCAAGCTGCTCCACCCGGGGAGCACGACGCAACGCGCTCGGATCCGGCGCGAGGCGCGGGCGCTCGCGCGGTTGTCTCATCCCAATGTCGTCGCCGCGTACGATGTCGGCGAGCACGACGGCGACCTGTTCCTGGCGATGGAGCTCGTCGACGGCATGAGCCTGCGCGCGTGGGTGAAGCCGCAGCGCTCGACCGCCGACGTGCTCGACGTGTTCCGCCAGGCGGGCCGCGGGCTCGCCGCCGCCCACGCGGCCGGGCTCGTCCATCGCGACTTCAAGCCAGACAATGCCGTCGTCGGCAACGACGGCCGGGTCCGGGTCGTCGACTTCGGGCTCGCGGCAGGGCCCGATGGGGGCACCGCGCTGGTCGGGACGCCGGCCTACATGGCCCCCGAACAGTTCGAGGCCGGCGGCGCTGACGCCGCATCGGACCAGTTCGCGTTCTGCGTCGCGCTCCACGAGGCGCTGTTCGGCGACCGACCCTTCGCGGTGAACCTCGTCGAGGACGTGGCGCGCGGCCTCGGCAACGGCCCGCCGAAGCCACGCGAGGTGCCGGCGTTCGTGCTGGTGGCGCTTGCCCGCGGGCTCGAGGTCCAGCCTGCCAACCGTCATCCGTCGATGGATGCCTTGCTCGCCGAGCTGTCCCGCGATCCCGGCAAGCTCCGCACCCGGGTCGTCGTCGGTGGGGCGGTCGTCGTCGCGAGCCTGATCGCGGGCGGCCTCGTGATGTCGGGACGAGCGGGGCCGCCGCTCTGTCAGGACTCGACGACGGTGTTTGCACGGGTGTGGAGCCCGGCGCGCGAGGCAGACCTCCATGCACGGTTCACCGCGGTCTCGGCACCGTTCGGCGAAGACGCCTGGCGCGCGGTCGAGCGCGGCATCGCCGGCTTCGGCGCGCGCTGGGTCGCCGCGCGCACCGAGTCGTGCGAGGCGACGCGCGTCCGCGGCGTCCAGTCGGACCAGATCTTCAGCCTTCGATCGTTATGCCTCGACCACGGCCTCGGCGAGCTCGATGCCCTCGCGACGCTGCTCGAGTCCGTCGACCCCGCGTCGATCGCGCAGGCGCCGGCGGCGATCGACCGGCTGCCGTCGCTGGCCGAGTGCGCGAACCTCAAGGCGCTGCTCGCGCCGGTCCCGCTGCCGGTCGACAAGGACGCCGCGGCGGTCGCGGCGGTCAACCAGCAGCTCGCCCGGGGGCGGGCGCTTCGCGATGCCGCGCGCTGGGCCGAAGCCCGGTCGCTGGCGACCACGGCCGTCGAGGTAACCCGTACGATCGGCCACTCACCGACGCACGGCGCGGCGTTGTTCCTCCGCGGCGAAGCCGAGGAAGGCAGCGGCGACGCGAGGCAAGCCGAGGCGAGCCTGCGCGAGGCATTCGCGGCCGCCGAGGCGGGATCCGACGATCTGCTCGCCGCCCGCGCAGCCGCGGAGCTGGTGTTCGTCGTCGGCCAGATGCAGAACCGGACCGCCAACGGGCTCGACTGGGCATTTCATGCCGACACCGCGCTCAAGCGCGCGGGCGGTGACCTGGAGATCGAGGCGCGGATCGCTGGCAATCGCGCGACCCTCCGGGCTGCCCAGGACAACTTCGCCGAGGCCCGCGTGCTCTATCAGCGGGCGCTCGACCTCCGGATCAAGACCACCGGCCCCACCAGCGTCACGACCGCGCGCGCGCTGTTCAACCTCGGCTACGCGGTGATGGCGCAAGGCGACAACGCGCACGCGCTCGAGCTCGACACGCGCGCGCTCCACCTGATCGAAGCCGCGCTC
>JAGSPR010000546.1 GCA_018262455.1 Deltaproteobacteria bacterium
CGTGGGCGTGTTCACGTGGACGCCGACGGCCGCCCAGGCCGGCAACCACCTGCTCACCGCCAAGGCGAGTGACGGGTGCGGCGAGTCCACCGAGAGCTTCTCGATCCAGGTCGACTCGGGCTATGGCGCCAGCCTGCCGCAAGGCAACGTCCAGCTGGCCGGTACCGCGCAGCTTCCGTTGAGCATGGCCGACACCGGGCTCCACAAGTACTACAAGGGGACGGCCACGCTGTCCTGCGTGGCGCGCGGCGCCAATCCCGGCCAGGTCACGGTCACGTGCACGGCTCCGGGCATCAGGATGACCAGCCTGGTGGGCGGCGCTCCGATCGATGTCGTGCTGCCGACCATGGACGCGCCGCTCGATGGCGACCTGACGTTCGGCTACCAGGTGCGGAGGTTCGCTGGCCAGCTGGAGCCGCTGAGCGACGGCACGTACAAGCTGACGCTCACGCGCTACTCGTTCTACTATGGCATGGAGAACCCCCAGACGATGATGGAGGTCGAGACCGATGCGCCGGGTACCTACGGACACGACGGCTTCGTCATCCTGAGCGCGGCCCCCTGAGCCTGGGATCTACGGCCGCGGCGTCGGCGGCTTCGGCTCGGGATGCTGCGCGTGATGGTGGGGCTGGAGCCGGATCTCCGCGACGAGCGGCCGGTGGTCGCTCGCCTGGCGCGCGAGGTCGCTGTCGCAGCGGGCGAGCCGGAGGAAGTCCAGGTGGCCGCGGACGAAGATCGCGTCGAGCGCGCGCATCGGACCCCACGCCGGGAACGTCAGCGGGCGGCGCTCGATCCCGCGAAACCCCGAAGGGGCGAGCAAGGTCCCGAGCCCGCCGTACACGTCGTTGAGGTCGCCGCCGACGACCACGGGCGTGTCGTGATGGAGGTGGGCGAACGGGTGGCTATCGAGGAACATGCGGAGCTGGAGCCGGCGCTCGTAGCGGGCGAGCCCGAGGTGCATGTTGAACACGTGCACCGTGCGATCGACGTCGTCGTGGCGCACGCGGAGCACGCTGTGCAGCACGCTGCGCTTCTTCTTGAACCGGATCGACAGATCGATGTTCGTGCTCTCGATCATGGGATACCGCGACAGGACCGCGTTGCCGTAGCGGCCACCGCCGCGCACATCGACGTTCGGGTACCAGGTGCGATACGGCAGGCCGAGCTCGTCGCCGAGCAGCTCGGTCTGGCGATCTCCGCGCGACCGCATGACCCCGTCGTCGACCTCTTGCAACATCAAGACGTCGACGTCGAGCTTGCGGATCACCTCGACGATGCGAGCCGGATCGTACTTGCGATCGATCCCGCCGATGCACTTGTGGATGTTGTAGCTGAGGACCCGGAGCTTCACGCCGGACCTCCCCGTTCGCCGCTCGCGCTGTGCGCCCGTGCGAGCGAGGCCGCCACGGGGACGGCGAGCTGCGCCACCACAACCGTCTCGTCATCCGCGAGCGGATGGCCCGAGCGATGCGCGGCGACCCCGGCCTGGACGAGGTCGTGCACCGCGAGCGCAGCGAGCTTCGTGCGGTCGAGCTTCTTCAGCAGATGCTGAAGCCGGCGATCGCCGAACGGACGCCCCACCGGGTCCTGCGCTTCGATCACTCCGTCGGTATACCAGACCACGAGATCGCCGGCTTGCAGCGGTCGTTGCTGGACGCGTGGGGTCGTGGGGATGCCCGCGCCGAGCGGGTTGCCACGAGCCACGAGCGCGTGGAGCTCGACCGCCGTGCTCGTCGGTCGGCACAGGTAGGGCGCGGTATGCCCACATGACACGAACTGGATCTCGCGCGCCGCGGGGTCGAGGATCGCCGCGAAGCACGTCATCCCGAGCTCACCGCCACCGATCCGGCGAACCGCGGCATCGAGCGCGGCCACGAGCGCATCGAGCTCGAGTCGTTGCGGGCGCTGGACGCACACATCGCACGCGCCGACCGCCGCCGCCGTCACCATGGCGGACGCCACGCCATGGCCGGTGACATCTCCGATCGCGACGAGCACGCGGCCGTCCCCGAGCGGATAGACGCCCCAGAAGTCGCCGGCGCAGCGCGTCGCCGGCTGCCACGAGCCGACCACCGTGATGTCGCCGTGGACGTGGGGACCCTTGCCCGGCAACAGCTCGCCTTGCACCGTGGCCGCGAGCTCGACCTCGCGGGCAAGCCGGGCACGGATGCCCGCTTGTTGCGCCATCCGTGCATGCAGCAAGGCCTCGGACAGCCGCTCGGCGACCCGGTCGAGGAACGCGAGCTGACTGCCGCGCAGGCGCCTGGTCGCGGCAGGCACCACGATCATCGCGACCACCTCGTCGGCGCTGCGCGCGAGCACGACCGCACGCGCGGCATGCTTGACGAGCAGGTCACGCATCGTGTCCTGCAGATCGACCGGCACCACCTCCAGATCGTCGGCGAACACCACGTGGACCCTGCGCTCCTCCGCGAGCCAGCCCATCAGCAACGGATCAGGTGTGCGGTCGTCGGCAAGGCGTGCTCCGGTCTCGGACTCCCAGCCCCAGTCTTCCTCGGAGGCGAGCAGCAGGCCCGCCTTCACGCCGATGCCGAGATCGATGATGTCGATCGCGACCTGCGCGATCGCGGGCGCTTCCCTCATCGTGCGCGCACGGCCCACGAGCTGCGCCAGCAGCCGCTCGAGTGGTCCTTCGCCGCCACGCGCGCCGCGGTTGATGAGGGAGGCCGTCGCGAACGTGTTGCGCACGCCGACGAAGCACACCACGAGCGCCAGCGTGGTCCCCCACCACGGCACGTCCTCCCCGATCTGCGCGAGGGTCAACCACCCGAGCAAGACCGCGCCGACGAAGTGGACGACCAGCACCGGCGCGGTGGTGTCGACCGCCCGGACGCGCAGCAGGTCCTCGACGAGCAGCGCGCGGACCACGAGCACGCTGCCGATCCCCGACAGCAACCAGCCGAACGGGAACACGCCGATTCCGTACGCCAGCGCGAAGTCGGCCAGCGCCGAGTAGGAGACGAGGTTCGCGACCAGCGCGGCACGGAGCTGGCGACGCTCGTCGGACGGCTTCGAGGTCAGCGCCACCTTCGCGAGCGGCACGACCCCCGCGATCGAGACCAGGATCGTGTGGACCAGGAGGAGCCAGGCCCACGGACCGGCGATCGGGAACCAGAACCCCGACAGCTGCTTGACGCCACTCACGAGGAGTCCGCTCGAGCAGCCGACCACGATCCACGGCACGGTACTCACGATCAGGAGCCACACGAACCAGTGACGGCGGCGATACCGGCCGATCAGGGCACGCTGGAAGCCGCACCCGACGGCCGCCGCGAGCGGGACGAACCCCACCGCGAGCTGGAACAGCTGTTCCGCCACCGCCGGCGACGTGATCGATGGCGAGAGCATCATCACGGTCGCGTAGGGCAGCAGCGACAGGAAGTGCAGGAGCAGGAACCCGCGCAGCACCGGCGCACCTCGCATCACCGCCGTGTAGGCGATCACCGTCAACATCGCCGCCGGCGCGAGTGCGAACGGCAACGACAGCAGGTGAGCTTCGTAGCTGGTGCTCGACCACAGCTCGTGCACGCCACCACTGTACCCCAAGGGCACTTGCACACCTGGCGGCTGGCGTACTCGTGTACGATTGCAGGCTGTGGCGGATGCGCGCAATCCCACCGGCCGACGCCCCCCGGCCCTGCCGCTCCCCGCACCGGAACACGATGATGCCGGCCCCTCGCCCCGGGTGGGGCCCGACCGACGCGGCCCCGACCGCCGGATGCCCGCGAAGGAAGTGACCGGCGAGCTGCCGCGGCTTCCGGAGGTCGGGATGCACGACGAGGCGAACGAGGTGCGCGTCGATCCTCGCGCGCTCGCGCCGGGGCGCCGCTCGCTGTCGGGTGCGCGCTCGGTCACCGTCAGTGCCGTCCATCCTCACACCACCGCGCGCGCGAGCCGCGAGACCTCGCTCGAGAAGCCGAAACGCGCGCATCCAGAGCACCCCCGCGACGCCGTGCAACTCCGGGAGCCGCAGCCGCCCCCG